>JBMOFD010000018.1:0-27206 GCA_049314435.1 Chlamydiia bacterium
GCCAGCCCGGACATTCTGTTGGACGGTGTGACCACCCTCCGCGACCATGTTGGGCTCCTTATCTCTCTCATCAACAAGCTGGGTCTTGAAGGGACTCAAAAGAGAGTTCAACTGGCTTCCCTTCTTCGCAAGGATCTAGATCCCAGCGAGTTGTCAGACGCCATCTTGATCCTCATGCTCTTCCCTCAGCACCAGTGTGACGGATGGCCGGCGCCCCTGTCGATCGAGGCGCAAGAGCGCGCTATGCTCACGCTACTTCTACAGGACTCTAGCGATCGTAAGCTGGCCGCCAAACAACTCTATGAACTCTCCCCGTTCTACCGAAAGGCTTTTGAATATCGAGTGGGTCTACTTCAAAGAGGAGACGCTCTTACGGCCGTTGACAGTCAGCAAACTCTAGAGTGGAGTGCTGAGGAGAAGGAGCGCTATCTATTGACTGGAGCGACCTATCTAACCGAGTTGGCCATCCATCCAAACCGATTCAGTCGCTGGAGTGAGCTGGTTTTTGAGCGCTGGAGCGAACTGGTTCTCCTTGGTCTCGATCAGATCACACCAGAGACCCTAGGTGCCTTCGTCCAGAATCACTGGGACTGCTTCCTGCGGTTATGGGAGAGGATGTCGACCGATCAGCAACGTGCGGCAGCTGAGAGGCTTACCTCTCGATCACTCGACCCACAGGATGCTGATCACACCCAGTGGCTGATACAAGATTGGTCTCATCCAGACCATCGCGACCCCAGCTGGATCGGACTCCTTGAGGTTCTCATGGCGAAGCTCCGACCAGGGCTCAGCCAGCAGGCTGCTGAACTGCCCTCCATGACTATCGTGGAAGAAGCTCCTTGTCGCGCAGGTTCCGCGGTACAGCTTGATGAAGCCATTGTTGCGGTGACTATGCCTGAACAACATGCAGAGCAGTCGGCGCCCGAGCAGTCACCTCTAAGCACGCTTGTTGCAGAAGAAGTCTGCGTCAAAGTAGTCGCGGTTCCAGTGCAGGAGGAGAGCCCCTCTGCTTCAGCGCCTTCCATGGAAACAATCGGGGCGCCCCAACCAGGCGCTAAGAAGAAGAAGAAGAAGCAGAAACAGCAGCAGCCTGTGGCCGGCACATCGAGTCCTGTCTCCCCTCCCCAGAAGGAGCTCATAACTCCCGACGCCACAAGTCTAAGCACAGCCCTAGCCTCCAGCGTCAACGGATCTAAGTCGCTGACCATCCCGAAAGACGCGTCTCTTGCACAGCTTGTAAAGCTCTACTCCACGTCAACGAATCGGAACAGCGATATCACGACGATCGCCAAGGCCCTTCTGCAGCGCCTTGATACTTGGGATGAAGATACGGACAATGAGTTTGAAACCCTCTTGAGCAACCAGCTGGAGACGTGCCTAGCCATCTTCGTAAAAGCCTTTGGTCAAGCCCCGCTTCCTAAGAGGAGACAGCTCCTGGACGTCCTATGCAACGAGCTGCTGGGTGCCGGTCCAGCGCGCGCCCAGATCATGAAAGAGATCTATGAGGCTCACCCGAATAGCCCGCTGGGAATAGAAGCGGCTTGGGAATGGCTCATGAAATCAGAATGGAAAGAGTCTCACCTTGACACCTGTAGAAAACTGTGGGCCCCGCCGCAAGATAAGCACCTACGCGAGACGATGAGTCGGATGTTTCGCTTTGTATCCCTTGGCGGGATCTCCGAGCAAGTCCGGGCCCTCGTTCTCACAGAGTTTCTCCTGACAATAGACGAACTCAGCACCGAAAAAGACTTAAAGACACTCCTAGGATGTCTATCCACTACACTAGGAAGCACGTTTGTCGCTCTTCATGCGAGGGGGAGTCCGTCGTTCGGTGCTCGACTGGTAGATACGGTCAAAGGCAGCCCTCTCAAAGACACCATAGAGAAGGACTTTGGCGACCAGCTCCGCACCCTTTCTTCTAGAAAGGATTTGCCAGACCCTGTCTACCATGGTCGTTTCTTGGAAATGCTCACCCTGCTTAAGCTACTAGACTCCAGCGAAGTGCCCAAATGGCTCCATGCCATGCTGAACCACCGTCCTGACTCTCTGCCGAAATTGCTGAAACCGCTCGCACTGGGCTGGGCCAAGGTATGGCTGCTTCCCCACAAGTTCAAGATCGCCTGCCAAAAGCCTCTGACACAGCCTAAGCCAGAAGATACAACTGTAGAATGGAAGGAAAGGGCGGATACGTTCGCCCTGGCTTTGTTGGAACAGAGCGATCTTCTTCTCTCTGTCTGTCAGGTGGCGGTTCGGTCGAAGCAGCTAGATGATTCCGCAGTCGACCTCTGGGCATCGGCCATTGTGAAAGCCCTCCATCATTGTGTGAATCAAGAGTTCCCTAGAGAAAAAATACCCCGACAACATGAGCTCATATTCAGGATTCTGGAGGAGCTGAACCGTCAGGAAGATTCTACCTCTAGAGCCACTGGCATGATGATGTGCTGTGAAGTGGGCTTTATGGTGGCACAGACATTCCAGGATGTGGCCCTGTTTCAAAAACTCATTTTGCGACTCGGCGAAGTGCCCTATTGGCGTACACAGAGCATCCAAAAGCCTCTCGGCACTCAATTAACCTTTGATGCGGCCCTTGATCTGATCGCTCACGCTAAGCGCCTGATGGAGCTCACTGGGAAGCCTGTCTTCCCCTCGGATGATGCCATCGGAGTCAGGGCATCCCTTGGAGTGCTCAAAGCGTTCTTTTCTGAATTGGAGTACTACCAGAAGGCTTGCGAAGCCATCGAACAATACAAACCATGGAGATCTGCCGAGGAGAGAGAACAATTAGACAAAAAAATATACGACTATATAACAGCGCTTTGCAGCAACGAAGCTCTACCAAACCAAATGATTAATTTTAACTGCAAAGCGAGCTCGAATTATGAATTTTTGACCTACATGCACGACTATTTCATGCAGTTTATGACAACTGTAGCGCCCCAGATCAATCCATTTCAGGCTAAGGGCACAACTTTTAAAGGGCCTCGTCAGCTATCCGCAGATCCACCGACGAGTGGAGGTGGGGTTGTGCTACAACATCGCACGAATGGGGGTGCGGCCCAAGAGCGGCCTTCTGACGACCACGATGCGGGCGGCTCCTCCTCAGAGCTGCTTGGCTCCGCATCGACCTGCTTGCTTGCGTATCTCACACAATGGGCGACGCTAGAGAGGCAGGCCGCCTCCCAGCTTCTGGTGACCGATACCATCGATGAACCAGAGTCTCATCCTACACGGTTGACATTCCTCGCCCATGGCCTGGGAGGGGCCTCGCTCAACCTGGATGCATTTGTTCGCCTCTGTGAAGGATCGGTATCGAGGAACTCCGCTAGGGTATGTGAACCCGCTCGGAAGGCCTTTGGCCTTCTTGAAAACGCCGAGCTGCTCCTATTGGTCGGGGCCAAGGTGGAGGAGGTCGAGGGTACCTACTCTGCTGCTGACCTCATTGGCCCTCTTACCCTGCATTCCCGCGCAGCCGCCATAGACATAGACCCGAGGGTACTAAAGAGAATGAAGACCTCCCTGAAGGACTTCGCGACGGGACTGGATCCAGTCATCGAGAAGATGTCGATCGATCCATTAGCTTTGAGTGCTTGGGCAAATAGCATGATCGTTGCCTACTGTATCTGTGCTGACCAGCACGTGCCCGTCGATCAGATCCCGTCGCTAAGGACCTTGACTAGTCAGCTGTTGGAAAGCCTGTCCACGGAAAGCCTAGACACAGCGATGACGACCCGCGTGGCCGGAATCTCTGACTACGTTCGGTTAGCGGTCACTGGAGCTGAAGCTTGCCAAGATCCCGCTTGGTTCCGAGACACCCTGACAGCTCTACATAAGATCCCTCGGTCTAGACAGTCTCAGGACCCTGTGACGACTGAACTGTCTCTTCTTACATGCATAGAGGTCATCACTCGAGCCAAGCGACTCATTGGCGCCGTGGGCTGCCCTCCATCAGAACTACTCCCTCGTATAGATGCGACACAAGCGTATCTACACAGAATGCTCGATGAATTTAACTATTTCTATCAGCAACACCTTGCCGCACATGAAGGCAGACCTTCATCCGCCTCTATGACTCGACTGCTCTGCGATATGCAAATGGTTGCGGCTATTCCACTTCTCTATGGGAAAACAATCGGACTAGAGACAGAGGACACTCAGCCCACACCAGCAAACAGTCTAGTCGATAAGATCGCGGCCCTTCAAAACTACATCTACGACATCCTCGTCAACGACTTCCAGCTCGACGAGGCGTTCATTGGACGACGACGACTCGGACCCAATCGGGCTGGCCCATCCAATTTCAGAGATAGATCTTCCTCCGGCGCACCAAAATAGCCGTTTGGATCGCTTGCTGACAGCCGGACCTAAGCAGTCGAATCTGCTTAGGCCCGGCCACTCTATTGAGGCATGACAAAGCCTGGATGGAGATTCGGGCCATCTTTAACGGAACAGGGGATCAGCCTGTGTGGTGTATTTAATTATTTATAACACACCAAGACAACAGCGTCTTGTGCTATTATATACTGTATATATTTATATTTTACTTATTATGACCTTGCGCACAAGCCAGGCTATGCCTTGGCCGCCAATGACTGGACTTGCGTCTTAGTCGACCTTTGGGGAGGATGCGACCCATCCGCAAGGAAGTCATTCAACGACGCTAGGAGGAGATTCATGCGTTTAGCTCGAGCATTGTGTTTTGGACTTGGGATCTGTTGCCTGCGGATGGCCCCCGCCTGCACGGAAGTGCTGCTTCCCCCTGCCACCCAACAATGGGTCTCGATGCGCACCATGGATTATCCCATCCCCTTGGGTTCTGAAATGGTCGTTGAACCACGAGGAGAATCCTGGACAAGTACAGCCCCCGCTGGTCGTCGTGGATCTAGCTGGGTCTCTTCCTATGGCTTTGTCGGGATCAATGCGCTAGGCCTCCGTCACTACACCGATGTATTGAATGAGCACGGACTTTCGGTAGCCACGCTGATTCTTCCTGAAACAGTCTATGACTCTGGGGAATCGGATCATCCCTATGTGGAGATCAGCGATGTGGCCACCTATCTGGTGAGCCAATGCAAAAATGTGGCCGAGGTACGGGACTCTTTAAGTCGAGTGAGAGTATGGGGAGCCAATAATCCTCTATTAGGTGAGACGCCTAAGATTCACCTGGCGATCCATGATGCCCAGGGGGCCTCCATCGTCGTGGAGTGGATCAATGGGAACATGAACATCCATGAAGATCATCTAGGAGTCTGCACCAATGCACCCGAACTGCCGGCACATTGGCGCAACTTGAGCGACTATGCTGGGCTCTCTCCAAAGAATGCGCCCAGCTGGTTGGGACCCGAAACGAATGGCAGCGGAATGCGAGGTCTTCCTGGAGACGCCACCTCCACCTCTCGCTTTGTGCGCATGGCGGTCTTGAAGCGTTACGCCCCTGAAATCACCTCTTCAACACAAGCCAAGCAGCTCGCTTGGCAGTGGATGGGGCTTGTCTGGGTGCCCCGCGGCATGATCCATTCTCATAGCAGCAGCTACACGCAGTGGGGTGTCGTCAGAGACCATAGCCAGCGCAGCTACGCAATCGTCAGTGATAACAATCGTACTGTGCGGTCACTCTCCCTCTCCGACGTCGACTTTTCCCCGGGAGCCGACCGAGTGGTTTGGGACATTGGTTGCGGCCCTACTCATGTAGATCTAGGACAGCTTCCCGCTAAGCGCAAGCTCTCTTCAAAGGGAGTGACCACGACCGTCAGTTCCCCCGCTACGTCGGTCACCTGCGCGACTCCGGCTGCATAAGGCTGCTATCGACATATCGACAGTAGCTTCCACATCTCCCAACAGATACTAGCTCCACAGAGCCGGCAAAGACTCGCCTGGCCTGTGGAGCTAGCATTTTCTGGACCTGGCCGGCATCATCGCCTGCATGCGACGGACTCTAGTTCCCCTACTTTGCACACTCTGTTATGGAGGGCACGCTCAGCTCCCCGCTCCCGCTCAGGGGCTGGCGATCTGCGCCTGCTTTCAGAACGAGGCTGAGTGGCTCCCAGAATGGATCTGCTACCACAGACTCTTGGGCGTCGACCACTTCTATCTCTACAATCATCAGAGCACAGATGACTGGGCCCCTGCACTGGGCCCTTTCATTCAGCGAGGCTGGGTCACGGTCGTTCCCCTACGCTGCCGGGAGTATGCCGGCGTTAACCAAGAGAACGCCTACACCCGGGCGCTTGCACATCTGAAGGACTTTCAGTGGGTAGCTTTCATCGATGTCGATGAGTTCATTAATGTGAAAAAAGGGATCTCGCTCAAGGATTGGTTGGGGTCCTTTTATTCCTATGGTGGCGTGGGGATCAATTGGCGTCTTTTTGGAACGTCAAACCTAGCAGAACTCCCTCCCGGTCAGCTCCTTATCGAAGCGCTGACTCGTTGCTCCGCTCTGTCTTTCAAGGAGAACGAACATGTGAAATCGATCGTCCAGCCTCACCGCGTGACCAAGTGCCTGTCCGCACACCACTTTTCCTATCGACCACCCTTCTATGCGGTGAATGCCGATAGAGAACGGATAGCCGGCCCCACAAGTTCACCGAAATCGAATGAAGTGCAGATCAACCATTACTGGACTCGCACCGAGAGCTGGTTTCGTCAGATGAAGCTCCCTCGACGCGCTTCTTTCGGCGAGGATCCGTCTATAAGCTGGCAACGAGCGGCTGAGTTGAACATCGAGGTGGACATCTCCATCTGTCCCAAGGCTACCGCTCTTCGTCGACTGCTTCAGGAGATCGCAGGTCATTAGGGCGGTCAGCGACTAGAAACCACTCTCCTTTAGGTCTAGGCGGCCTATCCGATCTCAATTGCGCAAGCTCTCGTGAAGGCCCTATCCTGGCTCCGTTCTGACACAGCATGTCCGGAGTTCAAAGATGTCCCTGTTTGGCAACACCTCTCGCCCCCTCCTTTCACTCAGTCTCAGCGGACTGCTATTCCTCCATCAAGGGGCGGAGGCCAAACGCACTGATCAGCCCCATTATCGGTTAGCCATCTGCACGATTTTCAAGAACGAGGCTCCCTGGCTTCGTGAATGGATTGAGTACCATCGGCTTGTGGGCGTTGATCATTTCGTACTCTTCAACAATGACAGCACAGATCAGTGGGAAGAGGTCCTGGAGCCCTACATGCAGCGCGGCATCGTTGAGGTGGTGCACTGGCCCAACCGGGGCACCCCAGATGGCGCTCCCTACTTCTGGGTCTATCACACACAAATTCCCGCTCTCAATGAGGGGGTAAGGCAGCTGAGAAAGTCCGCAGATTGGGTGGCTCTCATCGACGTCGATGAATTCCTCGTGCCCGTCACGGCCCCATCTATGACCACTCTACTTGACGAGCTCCTCGCCAAGCAGCCACGTGCAGGTTGCATCTACCTCAACTGGGTGCGCTATGGTCACAGCAACTGCTATGACCTCGCTCCGGGACAGCTCTTGATCGAGGCCCTTACTCACCGCGCTCCCCTTCCGTCGCCAGCGGCTTGGGGACAGTCGATCGTTCGTCCTCAGTGTGTACACCCGCTGACCAGCTCGCGACACGCTAGCTCCTGCCAGCTGGGATATCACCGCGTCCTAGCTAATGGTCAGAAATGCATGGGCATGTTGGACCAGGACTATTCCGCAGCGTTCATCAACCACTATGAGATCCGCACTCAACGCTACTTTGAGGAGGTCAAGAGGAAGAAGAAGTTTGCGATGGATGGTTTTGACCATGAGGCCAATGACTGGATGAGCTTTGTGGAGTACACGAACTCCGTAGAGGAGCCTAACGGGCCCATTCAGAGATGGGCGGCTCCTCTGAGAGAAATTCTGAACCAACCGGTGCATTAGGCCGACAACAGGCCGTGGACGTTTTGACGTACTTTTGTGGTCTGGAAAAAACAAGTCAGTAGTAGTCTTTTGGGCAAAAGGAGCGCTCATGACACCCACAGCCCAGATCACTGGAACGGTCCAGGTCCAGATCTACGGAAACCTGGCTCTAAACGAGCCAGACGAATTCAAGACTTTGGAAGGTTCGAATGGGGAATCTATAGCGCAGCTCAACATTCTACTGCCCGGAAGTTCCCCAGCGGTATATCGCTCCCGATTAGGCTTGTAGAGACGGTCTCATGTGACCTGACATAGTATCTGAGAATCCATAGATCCGCGTCACAAAGGGAGAGAAGCCCGCGCCTCCCTCCCCTCCTGACTTCAGGACCAAGTCCTACGAATGGAACTAGTCCCTTATTGAGTTAGACGCTAGCACCTTGAACAGGCGCCTTAGCCTTTTGCACGTGCATCTCTTTGATCACGATCGGCTCTACAGGACGGTCTTGAGGACCGGTCTTTGCAGCCTCGATCTTCTTGAGCGTCTCCATGCCGGTCTTCACCTTCCCGAAGATGGTATGGCGACCGTTCAGCCAAGCGCAGGGAGCGAAGGTGATGAAGAACTGGCTACCGTTGGTATTGGGTCCAGCATTGGCCATCGCCAGGATACCGGCCTGGTCGAAACGCAGCTCAGGTACACATTCATCTTCGAACGATTTTCCAAAGATCGATTTGCCGCCGGCACCTGTGCCTGTGGGATCGCCGCCTTGTGCCATAAAGTTCTTAATGACGCGATGGAACGTGATGCCGTTGTAATAGCCCTGCTCTGCCAGCTTGCAGAAGTTCTGGCAGGCTTTGGGTGCAGCCTTCTCATAGAGCTCCAGCTGAATGGGCCCTTGATTCGTGATCATCTCGACGATCGTGGTCATCTGAATACGTTGCTCCGATGTGGACAGTGGCTCACCTTGGGCATGGACAGATGCCGCGCATGCCAGCGTACAGAGTGCCGTCAAAATAGTGCGCATGATTACCTCCTAACGAGAAAAGGCTACCGATTACCCGGCGCCCTGTCCAGTAGAAGTCCTCCGAAGATCAGCCAAGCTGTCCTAGTGACTACCAGCGTTCTGTATCGAACACTGTTATGCGGCCCCACAAAATTCATCATTACGATATTTGTTTTTTCTGCAGCGCGATACAATGAACTGTATTTTTATAATAAATTATATTTAGAGGCCAAATGAGCAGCTCGTCGACGCCCACTCGCCACTCTTCATTTCATGTCGCAGCCTCGGTAGCGACCTGTGATGGAGGATCTTCATCCACAGGGCCGACCGACGAACAGAGCACATCAACCAGCCACCGGATTGCAGGTCTGGTAGATCCGCTTCTCTCCCAGACCTTGCCTCAGCGTTCAGATGAGGCGGCCTCATTGATGGGTCGCGCGAGCTCACCGGTTGACCAGAGTGCGCCGGAGGTCACCCGCGGCGTACGAACTGATGTCCAGCAGAAGGCGCTGCTGCTGCTGGAGAGCATCCAGGTGAAGAATCCCCGTTTGTCCATGTCCTTGCCGACGGTGGGAGATCTACTCTCTTACAGCCTGGTGTCCGTACTTCTAGAGATGGCTCAATATGCCGGGCAAAGAGGGCTGAAGCCGGAAAGCGAGGATGTTTTGGCGATCGCCCGTTGTATATATAATAAAGAACTTAATACAAGCAGTAGGTCTAAGTTTACGCAGCTCTACTTGCGCTTGATCCGACCTCCAGGGCAAACGGCAACGGGAGAGAGCGATTTCAATCGTGAGATGGGATTTATCACCCAGCTCTCGAACATCTGCGATCTATTGGAACTCACCCAGTGGCGTTTTTCGTCCGAGGCGTTGGTAGCTTCAGCAAATCCCGCGGCCAGCCGGGACTGGTTTGATCACGTCTATGGCTTGAGCATCGACTTGCACCGGCTATTGCAGGATCACGGCACATCGAGCGCTCTTCCGTCGGACAGTGGTGTGGGCGCCTATTGGCCGCAGCTCAAGGCCAAGCTTGGGCATCATTTTGCGAATGTTTCAGGGGCTTGTAATGAGCGGAATATGCGGCTCATCGGATGCCTCACCAGAGAGTTGGGAAGGTGCGCAGGGCATGTGCAGCGGCTGTTCGACGGCCCCATCCCTCAAGCAGAGCTGAGTCGACGTCTCTATCTGGCACGGAGCGCAGTCGAGCTAGCCAGCCGATTACAAGCGATTAGGAAGGGCTGTTGGGACGAACTGATCGCGGGCCTTGGACTCTTCACCGAGTCAAAGCATCCGTATGTCATGAGCGTGGTCAGGGCCTTCCGTCACACCCAACCACCGACCATGTTGGTGACCATAGACTATCTTGATGCAGCGCTAGGGTGTTGGATTGCCCATGTCATGAAGGGCCTCGCACCAAAGGCTTACCCCACTCCAGACGAAGTTCAATCGGCCATCGCCCTGTTGGGCCTGGCCATGCAGAATGCTCTCCTTGGCCCCTGCAACATCAAGAAGCCCAGTCGGGGGGAAACCCTCAAGCAGGCTGTCTGGGCTTGTCGTCAAGAGATCGAAGGCTTCGCAAAAGCAGCCGATTTGCAGTATCGCCTGATGCTACGCACGTTCTGTCTGGAGAGAAACTGGATCATATCCGCTCAGAAAAGGGCCTTGGACCTGTCGGTGGCGACCGACAAAGTCGCCACCGTCCAGCCCTGTATCCAGTCTATGCTGACAGACTTGGTCCAGGCCTTTCCCCGTTGGACGAGCCGTGAGGCGGAAGCCGGTTTCGTGGATAGCTACCAGGGGGCACTACATGAAGCAAGACAGGCGCTGCTGAGCACACTCTTGTCGGTAGATAGTTTAACACAGGATCAGGCAGCGAGGGAGCTCCAGCTCATCACCAAAGTCTTCTCAAAAGAGGGGTGCGATCGCGCTCGCACCTGTTCTGGATTGCTAGAAGAATTTGGAGATCGAGCGAACCAGGAGAATTCGGCCTACTGTACACGGCTTCTTGCTGCTCAGTTTCTTATGGAGCTGGTGAAGAGTCATACTGCTCGTCTCGCTCAGGACCACTATGAGGCTTTCCGGGAGGAGTTGGAGGCGGAGGAAGCTAGCGCCGCGGTATGTACAACGACGTCCGTCGCCGCCTCGAATCGATCAACTTATTCCGAAGCAAAGGAAGAGAGTTCATACGCTGTCTCGATTGAAGAAGTCAGTGAAAGTCCTTGCGTTCAGGACACTACTCAAGTGGAAGAGTTAGGCCCCGTGGCAGTACGGCGTGTGCATCGACTATGGGATGGATTAACCCGAGCCTCTTGGAATGCCATGCAGTCACCCGCGCGTGACTTGGCGGGCATCCACGTACAGCAGGGGGGATTGCACGCTCGGTGCAGCCTCCGTCTCATCACCCTGTTGCGGCAAAACGGACCATGGGGTGGAGCCCTTGCCGGCCTCATACCCGGATTCCTCTATCTAACCGCTGAGAGTTTCCTGACGGCAACCGCATTGCGGAAAGCCAGCACCCGTGAGGAGGAGAAGGTCCTATGGGACCATGTGACCAGGCGCCATCGCTTGTCGTGGAGACTCACATGCGCTGGGAAGAACCCAGACCTGTTTGCCTGTGTGCGCATGAATGACTTGGGGACGATCACCCGCTATCCCAACGAGGCTCGCGAAGCCAATGAGGCGGCGACTGCCTTGAGAGCAATTGACGCGGGACATCCGGATCAGGCCAGGACCTCCATTGAGGAGATCTTCCGACAGACGCTCATCGTGTCCTCCTCCTGTCACCAAGAGAGAGAGACTCCATTGGACCTCTCAGAGCGCTCTTTCCAATCCTGGCTATCCCAGTGTGAGCAAGCCCATCCTGTCACCGTGGTGAACATCCCGGGGGAGATCAACCGTGTTGCTAGCCGGCTATGCAAGGACGTGGAGAAGTATGTGCAAGGAGCTATCAACCAAGAAGCTCGTGTGCTCCTGGATAGGCTCGTGAAGATTGGGCGTTGCCTAGCTCATGAAAAGACGATCCCGGTAGAAGCCATTGCAGGGGTCGTGTACGGCCTGCTTCTGAATACCGAGTATAGCCTCCTAAGCATCGTGAATGACTACATCAGGGGAAGGGCCGGTCGGTCAGTTGAGCGAGGAACAAAGCTGGAGAGCGCAGTGCTTCTGCTCTCCAAGTACAACCCGGACGTCGTAGATCGACTCTTAGCCTATCAGGTTGCCATGGATCAAGAGACTCCTGGAGAACCCTGGGCACGCGGAAAGATGCTCGACTATCCCCTGCAGTTGGGAAGAGGAGATTCGTTGTTCAGATTGCTGGAGAGCATCGACGTTCCTGCAGGGTGGCAGATCGCCGGCCGAGAGGCGCCACGGACATCTCCGCATTTAGCCCAACTCGCAAGCTACCTCCGACACTGCCAGCAGCTGCTGGCGATTATCGCTGGTGGACTGACAGACTCTTGATCACTGGAGAAGGAGGCAAGCCAAACCCGGCTCGCCTCCTTCCTCCCAGGATCAGCCGATGCCCTGCGCTGCTAACCAGCGCTCTGCATCGAGTGCCGCCATGCAGCCACTGCCCGCTGCCGTCACCGCCTGTCGATAGACGTGGTCCTGCACGTCACCAGCTGCAAAGACTCCCTCGATGGCCGTCTTGGATGTTCCAGCCTCTACGACCAGATACCCAGCTGCATCGGTCGCTAGCTGCTGCTCCAGGAATCCCGTATTGGGCTGATGGCCGATCGCAAAGAACACGCCGGCACCAGGACGGGTCTCTTCCGCATTGGTCTGGAGATTTTTGATGACCACCTGGTTTACCACCGGGTCCCCAAGGACCGCAGCCACTGCGCTATTCCAGAGGACGGTGATCTTTGGATGTTTCAACACGCGATCCGCCATGATCTTGGATGCTCGTAGCTGATCTCGACGGTGCACCACGTAGACGTGTGACGCGAACTTCGTCAGGAAGAGAGCCTCTTCTGCTGCAGTATCCCCTCCTCCGATGACATAGAGGTCTTTGTTGCGGAAGATCGGCATCGCTCCGTCACAGACCGCGCAGGCGCTCACCCCCTTTTGCCACAACTCCCCATCACGAGTGCCCGGGATGTCGAGTCGCTTAGCCGTGGCTCCTGTGGCGACGATCACAGCGCTGGCTTGCACTTCTTTGGTAGCCGTTTTCACGATGAAGGGCTTTTGCTTGAGCTTGACCGAGATGACGTCCTCACCGATGAACCGGGTCCCGAATCGTTCGGCCTGCTTCTTCATCTCATCCACCAAGTCTGGACCACTGATCCCCTTAGGAAATCCTGGGTAGTTCTCCACGTCCGTCGTGGTCATGAGCTGACCTCCTGGAACGCCTCCCGAAGTGAACCCTTCTATGACAAGAGGGTTTAGATCCGCTCTAGCGGCATAGATGGCCGCAGTGAGCGCAGCCGGTCCAGATCCAATGATGACGAGATGTTCTACGTTCTCCGGCATGTCAACCTTATGTGGGGAAGCCTATTTCTAGATGAAACGGAAAGCCTAACCCAGCAGATCCATTCCTACAACGACGACTGAGACGCCGGCCTATTCAACCCAAAGAAGCAGGGATTTGAGGTACTCCCCTTCGGGATGGAAGATGGAGACTGGATGATCCATGGCGGCCATATGGCGCCCTAGGACCCTCACCTCACGATCGGCATCCACAGCTGCTTGGAACATCGCCTGCTGGAAGAGTCCTTGAGTGATGTGCCCCGAACAAGAGCAGGTTAGCAATAGGGACCCCGAGGGCATCGCCTTCATCGCCTGCCGATTCAGATCCTTGTATCCACGCAAGGCCGCAGGTACGTCCGCATGTTTCTTAGCGAAGGCAGGCGGGTCCAGGATGATCAGGTCATAAGCCAGGTCAGCGCCACGGAGAAACTCGAAGACATCGGCTTCCACGGCTTTAGAGCGCGCTCCCCTATCCTCTGCCAGCTGATCGTTGAGATCGAGATTACGCTGGAAGAGCTGCAGTGCTGCTCCCGACGCATCCACTGTAGTGACTTCACGAGCTCCACCACGCAGCGCGTACAGGCTAAAGCCGCCAGAGTAGGCAAAGCAGTTAAGCACACGTCTACCCGACGCAATGCTTTCGATCCGGCGTCTCTCTTCTCTCTGATCCAGGAAGAACCCTGTCTTCTGCCCACCGACCAGGTCCACCAGAAAGCGGATACCATACTCCTCGATCTCGACCTCGGTGACCGTGGGGCCATGCCAGGTCGTCCGGCACTCCTTAGGCATCCCTTCAAGAACCCGCACAGAAGCTGAGGACTTTTCCTGGATGGAGTGCTGCGGATAGAGACGTCGAAGCTCCTCAAGCACGCTGGGCTTGAGAAGCTCCATGCCCATCGTATTGATCTGTAGAACGAGCACGTTTGCGTACTGATCCACAATCAGGCCTGGGAGACTGTCTCCCTCTGCATTGATGAGGCGAAAGGCATTCGTTTGAGGAGGTCTCAGCTTATCCCTGAGAGAACAGGCCTGTCGGACATGACGCCGAACGGCGTCCTGCGCAGGTTCATTCCCCCATGCCACCACACGACCAGTTAGGCTGGCTTCACGCTGAAAGTATGCTGTGGCGAGGTGTTCTCCGCGGGCACTATAGACAGGCAGCAACTCTCCTGGAGCACAATCACTGAGCTCCTCAATCGCCCCGCTGAAGATCCAGGGGTGGCGCTGCCAGAGTGCCTTCTCCTTGCCGGGACGTAGCACGCAGCATCGCATTACGACTGAACCTGCTCGATGGTGGTTTCACGAGGAGCTTGATAGGTGCGTCCCAAGTGACTCGTCCACAGACTCATCATGAGGCAGAGGATCACGAAGACAATGGCCATCCAGGCAGTGAACTTGCGCAAGACGTCGGGCGTTGATGTCCCGAAGATTGAGTCCCCTGCATCACCACCAAAAGAAGCCCCTAGCCCGGAAGACTTGCTCTCTTGGACAAGGATGCTCAACACCAAGATCAGACTGACAAAGTAGAACAGGACTAAAGCTGAATAATACAACACCATAACGCCACCTTGCCGATCTCCCTGCGGAGATCCTCTACCTTTCGTTGATACCCAAGTCCGCCTCTAGCATCGGAATCGCTTATGAGCACGAGGTGACTCCGTTAGGAGTCATTCAACTCGTGCTCATAAGCGGTTCCGATGCCGAGCGCGGCCCATGATAGCAGGGAAGATGCTCGAAGTACATCTCGGCGTCTCCGTTGTTTCAGACAAGACAATGCCTTGCAAAAGCACGGCAGCCTATCCCGAGAGCGACCTAGACCCTAGGCTATCGAAGTGCCAAACTGCCCTAGAGCATACCCGCCAAGTATGGAGGCAGTGTAAAAGGCAGCTGTCGCAGCTGCACAAGGCCCGCCCATAGTAGCCAGTGCAAGGGTCCCAGCAGCGATCCCCATCAAACTACAGACTGTAGCCGCAACAGCCAGCAGATCCAGCTCGCCGCCTCGGCTTGTCATGGTTGATCCATTGAACATCCTTTCAATGCAACCGCCCAAGAGAGCTGCTGCGAGCATCGCCGCACCGGCCATTAGCGGGTTCCCAGTGGCCACCGCGCTCACCAATGTGGTGCCGGCAGCAATGATGAACGTGGGCGCCTTGTATAGACCTGAAATGTTGAAATTCATACCTGTGCAGGCCATTTTACCTCTAAGTTGATCGTTGTTAGAGGCAAATTATAAGCGCACGTCCATTAAGCAAGGATTAAGGCGAATCCAAAGCCGTGAGGTCAATCTCGGACTTGCAACCCGAGCTATGACAATGACGCAAAGCCCTGAGTCCCTTCAGGATGTTGTCGATCAGAACGCCGCTGAGGGCGGGGATGCCAGCAAAAGCGAGGAAATGTTCGACCTATTGCACGGGACAACACTCCTCCGGCGCCTCGAGAAGAACCCTGCAGAGAAGGCTGCCCGCATCAGCTTAGGCCTCTTGGAGCGCACTCCGGCTGTACAGAGAGAACTCACCCACAGTGCCATCCGTGCCATGGAGTGGCAGCAGATCGGAGATGCCCGCTGGGCCCCCTTTAAGGAAAAAGTGAAACAGCAGCGCGACGCCGCCAGCAGAAAAGCCGCTCAGGAATTGTCCGCTACGTGGCGCACTCTCTCATTGGAACAGGTCCCCGGTGAGGAGTGCCCGATGAGGCAGACCCGGTCAGAGGCTGCTCCACCCAGCCAGTCTCCACCTCGGCTCAGCCCATCCATAGTGACCAGCGACTCGCCTTCCTCATGGATGTCTGATGAGTTGCTAGCATCAATCTGGGACCCGACTGCCTCAAATGACTCGCGATGGGAAACTTTTGGTGGTTACGAAAAGGACGACCCCAAGGCATCTCGAACCGCTCTTCCAGCTGATCCTGCCACCTCTCGGATCGTATCACCCAAGGTGGGGGATCTTTCCCATACCTTGGGCAAGGAAATGCCGTAGGTGCTGGTTCGTAACAGAGCTGTTTCCCACTCAGTTTTGAAATTGAGCAACGTAATCTCGCGACCTGCGGCGCTGGAAAACTCGCACTGCATCTGCGCACGTTCAGCGGGAGTTGTGTCATCGAAGTCGACCGCTACACCAACCAGCGTTTCGGGTGTGATCGGAATGGGATCTCCCATGCCTCGCCAGCAGTAGGGCCTTTGTTCTATGAAGGCGAGACCTTGTTCATCAAAGTCGCATCGTTGATGGAGGACCCTATTACTATGATACAGAGCTGATCGATCGAGCACCAAGGCCACCTTACCAAACATACCGTCGGGCAGAGTCGAAGCAAAAGCTCCTTCAAGATCACTCTCATGCGTCACCCGAATCTCCCCCGACTTCAAGATACCTCTCGCGTTTCCCTTGCATGTAGCATGATACAAGACCCCCCCTGAGCCCGAAGGCGTTTGCGCCTTTAGCTCGGCATTCGACACCCAAGGCGATCCAACAGATGTGCCGGTCGACTGACCTGTCACATCAGACTCCGGCCTGTCCGGACGCATCTGCTGAAAGACCTCTGAGCCCATATGATCACGAACGAGGTGATAGCCGGGCTTGTCTTCCGAGAAACGCCTAATGAAGTTCGCTCTCACCTGACAGCTACTCTCCATGGCACAGAGATGCTGACACCGATGCCAGGCCGCCTTCAACCGATCAGCGTCATCTTCAATGATGAACATTGGTGACTGGCTAATATGCCCAGCAAGGGTATTGATCTCTTTTTCGATCTCCTTGATCCCCGCAGTGACACCTCCAGAGTAGAGACGAGGGTGGAACGAATGCGAATGAGCCTGAGCATTTAGACCATCCTGCTCCACCGACATACCTTTCGCCATCAGAAGCGCGGTAGTTTTGTAGGCCAAATCCTCAGCGTACGTCGTTCGATGAGAGCTTAGGCCAGACCCTTCTGCTAGAGAAAACCCTTCATCCCACAAAGGCTGACCCAGAACGATCGCATGCTTCCTGCTATACTTTTCAACCTGTGTCAGAGATACGATCGGCACCTCGTTGCCCACAGCCTTCTGAATTGTTTGAACCACAATTGGCTTATCCAGCAGGGAGTCCCGAACCGCAACAAATGCCAGCGTATCGCCAGTCACGGGGATATGATCCCCGAGACCAATCCGATGGCCTGCTTGCATTTGTTCGATGGTGTGTACGGGCAGAGCCTCAATATTGCGAAGGCCCAAGACAAAGTCATGCCCATAATGGTGAACTGGCACTGTTGCCACGTGAGCTAAGCCGTTGGATTTCGGCTCAATCATCTGACGCTTTACGATGTCAAAAAAACAGCTCGGGCTCGTTTCATGATATACAACACCATGCGCAAGCTCATCCAGGGAGACCCTCCGGGCTAATGAGCCCATCGAACTCTCCGCAGTCTTAGCCATGACCTGCCTCTTAGCACCACTGGTGAGTCCAGCCACAGACCCTATCCTCATGGCAGAAAGCTTGATGGGGATGGACAATAGCGCCACATTGGCCGCATCGACCAGGGTTCTCTGAGCCAGAGCTACGGGCAGATGAGTCGACTTTTGGATTTTTAACACAAAATCGTTAATGCCTTCGTGAATAGCCTCACGGATGTGTTCAGGAATATGTCGCCAGATCTTCTTGGTGGTATGTTTGATCACCCGACCCATGGCATGGGTATAGGGATTCTGGCGGAGCTCCTCAATATTCAAGACCCCTAGCGAATCTGTGACCAAGCCAATGGCCTCCAGAGACGCTCCCACGGTTCTCAACGCAGCCGCCCCAAGAAGGCGGTTACGCTGGTCAGGCTCGGCGTCCTTCCAAGCCTGCTTCCACAGCTGAGTATATTCGGAAATATCGCGCGAAAAGGCCTTAGCCCTCTCGATGTTGTATCCGAGAACCTTGGCTTCATCCTCCGCACGATTTCTGCGTTGCCCTACTTCGTTAAGGAATCGACGTCCAATGTCGACATAGGTCATTTCAGCAGAAGCATCGTCAGAGCTTCTCCTCACACTGGTCGGTTTACTGATCGCTACGGGACGAGCCTCATGAGAGCCGCCTCGGTCCACCAAGTCCGTTGCCGCCATCCGACTCTTGGGTTCCGAAGAGGATCGGACACGCTGCTCCCGAACAACCTCCCCTCGATTAGCCACGGTACGGGTGTCCCTCACAGAAGAGCGAACGCTCCTTCTCGGTCGGTCCGCAAATAGTCTCCGAATCGTCTCGACTCTCCTTGGACCTTCGGCAGGCTGAATGGAGTCCGCATTTTCCTTGGGAGAAGAAGCCGGTATGCTCTTCTCTTCTAAGGGCTTCCTCTCACCGACCGACTTAGACCCTAATGCACCAAAAGGAAGAGCGAGGCGCAGCCGACGCTCTCCAGAATACACTTCGATCTCAGGGAACACGGGCACGACCGAGCCCGGACGATAGGGCAGTGAGACTCGATACCCTGAGCGATCATGGGTATCCTCTAACTTGACGGACGAAGCCAGCCGCACATCTCTGACTATTTCAGCAGCATCCAGCCTTACGCCCTCTTCTATGAGTCGATCAGCTCGGATCTGGATCTTGTCAGCCTTCCAACGAATGGGGTCGTCTGTCCAGGCCCTAGATTCCTCAAGCTGGGAGCTCCCCACATCAAACGACGACGGTGCCACAGAAAGCCGAAAGCCGGAGGAATGGCCTGAAGAAGTCTGCTGTTGGGTGTACAGGTGGGCATTGCGCGCCTCTACGTGTATTTCCTTGGCCTCAGCCTGAATCGAGAGATCCATATCGGGCGCCCGCAACTCAACCGAACCCTCCTGGGCTTCTAATTTGCCTGCGTGCACCCTCTGTTCCGTACTTTCGCTATCAGAAACATGCACGCCTAAGCTCAATGATTGGAAAGGAAGGACAGACGAGAGTGCAATCCCTGCATCACTTCCATGGCTCTGGGTCAATGTGACTGCAGGACTAGCCTTCAGCTTCTCTCCTGCCGAAAGGACAATGTTCCCATGACGGGACGTGGCGCTGAACCCTCCCTCCAGTTCCTGGATACGGCCTGCATGCCGCACAAGATCTCCACCGACAGAATATTGCGTTGGGACTTCCTCGTGCCTCTGTGTTGAGCGGTCATACGACGACACGCCGAACTGTAAGCCGAGCTGTACCAGCGGGGCTCCTTGGATCGTATCCAAGGTCTCTACGACCGCATGAGTCGCCTCCGCCAAGATGTCCTGAGCATCCCGTGCATGGATCAGACTTCTGGCGCGAGAATAGAACGGAACATCTACCGAACCACCGAATCCCACCGTAAAACCGCTCTCCTCCACTGAGGATTCTACACGAACGGCCTGAGAGTGAATTTCCTGAAAACCTGTGAAATGGGACGCGTTTCCGGCGGTAACCTGCACTCCGCTCTCTCGATAGACGCCCTCTCCACCTCCCTCTACCTCATACCCGCCGTGGGCCCTGATCTGCATAGGAACCATTTGCGGAGTGCGCTCAGTTCTTTCAGTTTCCGAATAGGAGATCAGATTAAAGCTCGAGGTCTCTGTAAAGGAGGTGTTCTGGTATGTGACTGCTGCCAGGTCGATGGCAGGCGCTGCCAGCTCAACATTACCCTTGGCGGATAGCAAGGTTCCTGTCATTTCAATCGTAGGGGCAGCTAGGCGTACTGTACCGCTTACGCTCTGTATGGAGGAGGGCAGTACCTGATGAGACTCCTCTCTATGGTGAACATCTGTCCCAAACCATCCCCCATCCTCGTAGAGATCGCAGACCACGTAAGGCACCGCTTGCTCACGAACCGTCATCGATTCTCTGGCCGTAATATGGAGGGGTCCTTCTCCAATCACATTAGATCCCTCAACAGTGAGTCGATTCACGGCGATCGGGGCCTCACTCTCCTGATACAGGAGCCCAGGAACCATACTCACTCTTTCCCCGCCGTTTGCAGGGTCAGGCTTCTTTGAGGAAGTCGCCTCGATGATCACATTGGCATTGGCTAAGCTCCCGTCTACGACCTCCTGAACTCGCACGGCGGCCCCTGATATCCGGAATTCCTCTAGGTCCTCGCAGATGAGATGGCCTATTTCCACCACGGTATGCGGGATATGAGCCGCATCAGATCTGGGCTGACCTAAATCCTCTGGGAGCTGGATCGTGCTGAAAATATGAACAGTCCGCGCCAAGGTATGGAGAACAGAGGCTCGGATATGGCTTCCGATCGCCGCCTCTGGAGCGAGGATATGGAGGATGCGATCCGCCAATATGGCTCCTGGCGTGCGGGGATGCGCATCAAAAATGCGGCAAGCCATCTCTAGAATGGGGACCAATCCCCTCTCTCCACGATAGCTTCCTTCCTCATACACAATGGACGGCCTACCAGGCTCCTGGTCAATCGCGTTTTGCCTCAGAGCATGGAGGAGATTCTCATCCTCCCCGGGGATATAGGAGGTGTTGTAGTGCGTCTGAATGAAATTCAGTAGCGCCATCAACTCTTCTACCGGAGAAAGAACGGGACGAATACTTCCGTCCGGGGAGCCTATAACGGTCCGAGGAGGCAGGTCGTGACCATATTGAAAGGGCAGCAAGGGCTCCAGAACATACTCACCTTCGGAAGAGATCCTGAATAGGGGATGATGGGGATCGATGTAGTCGAGGAGAGGTGCCCGCTCTGGCGGCCTCACGATCTCACGGGCTTGGTCCGGCAGCAGGACACTAGCGACTTTTCGAACGGCATCTAGCCATACCTCTGGAGCGTGTACGTTGGTATTCACCAGCATCATCTCGCCTGTGCGCAGCACAATCCCCGCAGCGCTCGACAGTTGAGAGGCCGGGCATTCAACCCGCCGATCACAAGAAAATGCTTCCCCAACTCCTTCATGCCCATCAACAGTCCACCAGGGTCCCGGTGACTTAACAGGCTGAGGACCCCAAAAGTCTGTAGGACCAAGCCAAGATGGAGACAGGCCTTCAGATGATGGCCAAGTGCGGAAGGAGATGGCGCTTCGGTCCATTTCAGATGAGATGCGCTCCCCATTGACAAAGACACCTTTCGAGGCAGAGATGTAGCTCGACCAACAGAACCCCTGGTTGATTCCATTGAGTCGCAGCTGACCTCCCATCACGTTCAAAGTGGCTGGTCGAGGCCCCCGAGATGTTTGAGCGAATGAAGCCACCAGCTCTGGGGTATTGATCTCTGTATCACCCAAAAATAGCATTTGCCCTGCGAAATGGGTCACACGCTCACTGAGGTTCAATACACTAGAGCCCTCCACCACGAGAGAACCCCCGTTCATGGTCAGACTCTTACCCATCGGAATATTGAGAGGCCCACGAACAGAAATAAGGTTGCGCTGGCTGGCTTCAGTCGGCTGTACCCAGGTCCCCGCGTAACCGGCCAGATGACTCCAGTACGGAGGCTGCTCTGGAATTTCCGGATAATGAATGCAGGGCGCCAGATGGTAGGGTAGATCTCTGAAATAATCTCTCTCCTCAGGCGTCGCGAACTCTGCCATCGATTCGGAGAGCGGATGCCCCGACCCTGATGAAGTCCCTTGACCCTCCTGCCGCCCGCTACGCTGCGAATAAGCCGTGTCTCCAAATACCAGCGTTTCGAAATCCAGCGTCGTGGGTCCGCTGCTCACGATTTTCCCATGGAATATATCCAGGTGAGGGGTACACAGTCGCATCCCCTCCTTGGCCCGTATTTCCCCTACCATCCCCTCCGCTTCCGTCTCATCTCCTTGGAAGTCGTCGGCAAGGCGGAAACTCAACGCATAACTCCCAGTGAGATCGCGCCAACAGTCGCCCAGCCAAGCTTTGGACCAGCTGTTGGTGAGATCAAGGATTCCAGAAGGTCTTACGGTTATACTGTTGGGAGAGCTCCTAAAAGGAGCATGCAGCACCCTGGGCGATGCATATAGAGTGCCCTTAGGGGCATTATTGAACTCGCGCATCTTTCTGCAAGCATAGCGAGAGGCCCCCAACGACTTAGTCAGCAGGATCTGCTTGGTGAAATTCAGAACGACGAACTTGTCATAGTCAATAGGAGCCGCCCCCACATACTCCTCCCCATTCAATTCGAGAAGGTACGGAAACGTCCTCTTGGATAAGGCATACACCTTCTTGGCACTACGAATAGACAACAGCCGGCAATCGAGTCCAGAATCCGGGATGGATTGAAGGTCATAGTTCCCTCCGACGTGGATAGCTAGGGTATTTTCAGCAACCAAGCTCCCTTGGCTAAGATCAATGTTCTCAGCAAATTCAAGAGAGTCGCCTGACCAGACCGTTCCCTGTTCGTTGGAGAAGACACATGGTGGAAAAGCGATGGAATGCAAGGATCCAAACGAGCTTCCATCTAAAACTTGGAGCTCTGCAAATCGTTCAGAGAATCTTATCCCGCAGTGACCATAGACCGTGCCGAGGCGCAGACTATAGAAATGGGGGACGTCGCACGTGATCAAGCCTTTTTGGGATACGATACGACCATTTTCCTCAATAATGACCTTGCCGTCGTCTCCTCTAACATGAAATTCTACCTCTCCGTTTTCCACCTCAAGCGAGGCGTCAGACAAGTAGAGATGCCCAACAACATCCACCTTCAGATGGTCTTTGGCCTCTACCTTTCCTGCCCCTGAAACAACACCACTTCCATGCTCCGAGTGTAGAATGACCGATTTCCCGCTGATGACACCTTTGGAGGATGCGAAACAGCGCCCCCGTGCGTGGATTTCAACTGCACCAGGCGACCTTATGCTTCCTTCATCGCTGACCGACACTTCTCCTAGGGAATGAACCGTGACTTCCTTGGCGGCGACGTGGCCACCCCTGATAAAAAGTCCTCCTTCCTTTAGCTCTAAGGCCGTAGCGGCCTTCTTATCTGCGACTGTGGGATCGAAATGGTCGTTGGAGAAGTCGTTTACCTCTGCCCGCGCATGGAATGCCTGGCGTATCGCTTCATCCTTTAGTCTATTCGCTTCCCGAGCTCTCTCCTCAGCCGCCGCTATAATCTCGGGGGGATCAGCTCGATGCCTCGCCTCCTCAACCTCCGCCTCGGCTTGGGCAGCCTGCTGAGAAAGTTCGTCGGCGCGGCTGTGGCTATGGTTGGCCACGGCCTCCAACGATTCTTGGGTAAGATCCACAGCCTCTTGCTGAGCCACCTCTGCAGCCTTCAGATTTTCTGAAGTTGGATTGACCTCTGATTCTCTCCGGGCTTCCGCCGCTCTTCTCTGAGCATTTTGAGCCGCTTGCCGGCTCGCTTCCACCTGCTCTGGCGTAACCTGTGCCGATGGATCCTTCAAATAGGGATTGTGAACACCATGGCTCAGTAACGCTTGAAGGTGGCAGTTGGGTTCATGCCCAAGATGATAGGTAATGCGCCCGCCTCTTAGAGTCCCCTCTTCGGTCACATGATGAGCCTTGATGAGAATCTCTTCGTCGACGGCTACCGAGGCCTGATTATAGAATTGCCCCTTGCTCCCAACTTCAATTTCCCTACCGATGACCACCGCCTCTTCAAGGCCCCATACGCCATTCGGCCCTCGAAGATCGACCTTCCCTTTTGTGGTCATTTTTCCCTTTGACAGGACAACCGTGTCAGACATCGACTCTATGAAGACATAATCTTCACCCGATACATCACCAAAAAGATTGGCTCCTTGCTGGGCTCGTAGGCTCACTCCTCCACGTGAAGAGGTGATCTTCCCTCTGAGGTCCACAGTCAGACCGTCGGCCAGCGATTCAAGAACAATAGGGCCGACTGCGGTTACCTCTCCATCCAGAGTGAGTCGCTCCTGACTCGTAATCGTGAGGGAATCGCCCGCGCGTATGATGCCTTCTGTAGTCCTAACCCAGCCTTCCGCACTACGCAGCCTTCCCCCACCGACAGCAACAATGGTGGTTCCGTTTCGCACGGCTAGGTTCCCCTGCGAAGACAGATCGAGGAAGCCTCCCGCGGTGATCAGACTCCCTTGGCCCAATCCCATAACGGACGATGTGTGAATGTGGACATCACCGAGGCATTCCATGGCTCCGCCGATATTCCCGATGATTCCCGAGGTATCGACATCCAAAGAGCCCTTGGACGAAATTTCCCCTCCGCCATTGTCGATCGAGCCCAGTAACAGTTGCTCATCCGAGATTCCCTGACGCTCTAGACGCTCTCTCCAAGAAACTCCCTCATGGCCCCTATGTTGAACGGCAACTGTGGTCGCCTGGGTTCCTCGAATGACACCATCCCGGTTATCTAGATAGTTCCCAACGGCTAAGGTCGTTTCTTCCGCTGCGGAAATGACTCCTCCACCATTGAGGATCCTAGACGCGGTCATCGAAATTTTGGCGGCGCGTAGCTTGGCATTTTCATTGGAGATTTCATCCGCTCGGACATTACAATCGCCCAAGATATGAACATGATTAAACTTCACACTCCTGCTGCTCACAAATTCAAAGGAAGTGTTCAGCCTGGACGCCAGCTTATAAACGTGTGCGTTTCCATTGCTATCTGTCGACATGTTGAAGGAACAGTCTGTGTACCTTCGCTTGAAGGTTCGAGCGCTATTCGACACCTCGCTAAACACGACTTCGCTCTGACCGTCCTGCCGATGTGACAGCGTGATCGAATAGGGACCAGCAGACCCTTCCAGATTCATAATTTCCAATCGATACTGACTCGTTGGACCAAGCGGAGGGGTAGAAGCTGATGTCATGTGTACCGACTACCGTTTTTGAAGCTGATTATGAAAAGACGCGGCGCTGGGCCTAGCCAGAAGGCTCGATGTCGAAGCGCTGCCTGGACTCTTGAACGAGGCCAAGCTAAATCTGGCCGCTATTCTTGGGGCAACAACAGCCTCAACCTCTTGGCTCGCCACGATTCGCGGAATGGCAGGTGGCCGTTCCGCTGGATCGAAATAAGTCCCTCTTGGCACGATGACGCTATCCAACAAAACGGCCTGCTCGAGTTGCGGGTTGGATCTGAACGGTTGAAGCGGAGCTTCCACGGAGAGTTCCCGCGTCGTGGACCGATCCTCGGAACTCAGACTCGTGGAGGAGACGCTTTCTCGATTTTGTAGGATTTCCGCGTCAAACTCGGGCGCGGCCCCAGCAGGCCTCGTCAACGGCATGACCTCTTCCACTCGGTTTCTCTCATCCCGAACGGAAAAGGAATCGGGTAGTTCGCCGATGCGAAGGGGCTTTTGGTTAGTACCTGTAAGACAGATCGTGCGACCCAGTCGCATCACAGAAAGGCCCTCAAAGGCCCGGACCGCTTCCAGATGACACAATTGGCTTGCCTCTGAGAGGTTCAGCCACCAAACAACGGACACCCTCTTGGACCCGCTCAGTGCAGGGACATCTTGGGGAAGGATCGTGACCAAGAGCTCCTCATCCTCCCTCTCCCCCTGACAGGTCAACCACAGTTGTGGCTGCCACTGGTCACCTTCCGATGTGCTAGTGGCTGAGTCCCTAGCATCATGCAAAGGGATATGCACACGAACCCGATGGTGAAGATGAGCCTGGCGTCTTTTGGTAAAGCACCATCCGCCTGTACCCTTTGCCTTCCTGACCCCCTCAGCATCTGTAATGAACTCTTGCCACCCCGAATAGTGTTTAAAGACAGACTCAACGATGGCGCCTAACGGCTGTCCCTCCTCTCGCAATCGAATGCACAACCAAGCATCGGCGGAGAGCTTGGCCTCTCGACTGTTCTCACGAGTAACGACCACTCGCTTCTTGCCCTCAGGGCTCCTCCGAATCCAAGAGCCATATCCTGAAGAACCTGCCGGAGCCACTGTCATGATTAGTCTCCTGAAACAAAAGCTGGGAAGACTTTACAGAAAAAAACACATAGTTACAACGTGATTTTAAAAACGTTTTATTTGGTTTGTTGAAATACGACAGCTATTGGCGGATGCTCGGCTCGTTCGCCCTTTCAAGGGTGAAGTGCAACGACTAGGGAGAAGACAAAAGTAGCGGCCCCGGGTCGAAACTTGGGGGCCGGCCACCCAGCCGAGGGGCTGGGTGGCCGGCGCGGATAGTTTAGGCAATGCCGATCCAGCGGGATGATGGTGGGAGGGACCGACCAACGGCCCTCCCACCAGCGGAGTCACCTACCAGCACCATTTTGTCTGGCACGATGGTATGCAGCATCGTCGGCCTTCCAGATGGTCCATAGGCCCGTGAAGCCATTAAGCCAGGGGGAAGTTGCCCAACGCTTGACCCCCGTCCATCCATCCTTCAGCAGCTTTCTACTGGAGGCCGTAAACCCACATCCTTTGACGATTCCTACACATAGCTGGACTAGACCACGCAGTAGCTCAGATTTCAAATGATCCCATTTCGCCCGCAGCCATGCACCACAAGCTCTTTGTTGATCCTCGAGGTCGAGCACTCGAAGACAAGGAAGTGTGAGGAAAGAGGGCGAACGATAGACCGCTCTGGACAAAATCTTTGCCTGGTTTAGCGAGAGTTGCAACCTCTCCAAATTCGATCGATCTGCCCGCTCCAAGGCCTCTGCCGGCATCTTATTCCACAAATCGGAGAATAGTCTCTTAGCCTTAGCTTGCTGAACTGAACCATCAAGGTGTCCAGCTAGTTCTGCCAACGCCATGATGACAGCCCCACGGTCGCAAGAAGCCGACCATTTGGTCCAACCCAAATGCTTAATGGTGCTCTCCTCTAGACCACACAGAAAACTCATGGGGACCTGCACAACCACGTCCTCCCAACGAAATTCCTTTAGCCTATCCAAGATGAATGTGCATAAGTTACACAGCTGAATCACCTCACGGGGCCATGTGAATTGATTCCTGAACAACTCGGCCCCCTCCGGGTCCGCCTTATATTCGTTCCAAAGCCTG
Source organism: Chlamydiia bacterium (assembly GCA_049314435.1). Classification (GTDB taxonomy): domain Bacteria; phylum Chlamydiota; class Chlamydiia; order Chlamydiales; family JBMOFD01; genus JBMOFD01. The sequence goes on from JBMOFD010000018.1 coordinate 27,146, forward strand.
TTGCATGTCTTCTGCGCATGATCCATGAGATGTGCCCAATCGACGAAAGTTGAAAACTTCT
>JBMOFD010000019.1:0-26283 GCA_049314435.1 Chlamydiia bacterium
GCCCACTCGCGAGAGTGGGAATCTCATCGGCTTTAGCCGATCGAGAGAAGTCAAGGAGACAGACCTATTTCGTCCTGGATGCCTCTGTATCCTCTGCTTTCTGCCTCTCGTCCATCTGCCGCTCTTCGATCATGTCTAGCTCTATCGGTCTCGAGACTATCCCTGCGAGCACCTGGATGGGTAAGGGTAGGTATGGGAAGGGGTCCGAAGAATCAGGGTCCCATGCCTGCCTAGCTGCCAGGACACCCTGCATCTCATCGTGATCCTGAAGCACTTCGATGACATTCATCAGGGAGGCATGCTCGCGGCGACGAGCGACCTCAACATTCGCCAGCTCCTCCATCCGCCACAGTAGCAGCTCATTCAGTAGTTGCCCTGAAAGACCCCCGGGCATAAATTCACGGCCCCTTACCCATAAATGATGACCCAGACGGCCCCTAACCAGCCGAATCTGAGCTGCTCGAAGAGCCCCCTGAAATACAGGTTGTAATGCCTCGGAGCATCGTCCCAAACCAAACTCATCGGCAATCGAAACAGATTCAAGGATGGTTCTAAGCAGACAACGCATGGCCGAGGACAGCTCTGGGCTTTTATTCGGATCACAAAACAAGTTATAATTGTTCTCCATGATACGACGCACCTGTCCAGCCACAAGCCTCGCCTCATCCGACTCACGACACACCCGGTTCTTTTCTTGTTCCCGTTCCGACCTGAATTGTTCTTGGTGCAATCCCTCTTCTGCTATTGCTACGTTCGACCTGGAAGTCTCCCGTTGTGGGTACTTCTGCTGATCAAAATGCCACGCCAACTGAATTGCCAATTCGATTAAGACTTTCGCTCTCCACGTCGGGCCTTCCGCCTCAGCGTGTTCTAGAAGGTAGTCAATGACTACCTGGTATTGATCGCGCATCCCCTCGAGCGTGTTGGAGGATCGCTGGTCCTCTAGTCGTTCCAGAAGGCCCGAAAAGCTTTCACCGTATTGCTTTGGGACATAGAAGCGCTTGGACACATTAGGGTGATCTTCTATGAGAAGCTGCTTCATTGATTGAGCCACAGAGTAAAGATCCAAGTCCTGACGCTTTTCCCGGTACAGCCGACCATGTTCCTCACGTGCAGCACGTTCTGTTTTACGATGTTGGTAACCTTGAAATAGCTCGTATCCCATTGCAACAAACCCAACGAAATAGATGAGAGCCACCGAAGCCACGGCGCTAGAGTCGGGATCAGAGGAGTTGCCAATATAGAGGGCACCCAGCAGCACCGCCGAAATTATCGAACTCATTCCCAGAGCCCTGGCAATCTGCGGAACCGCCCTGTACCGTCCTTCATTAGCCTGGCTCACCGCAATCACCGACCCCAGGTGCTGGAGTCTCTCGTTCCGGCGCTCCATGTTCTCGATCAGTTCCACATAGTTTGGCCGGCTTCCGGCAGCTGATATTGGATTTGTCATACATTAACCACGATTTAGGGGGTTAGATTATGTCGTCTGCAGCCATTTGATTGCTTTAGTTTTTACTCACATGAACTTCCTGCATGACTCATATTATAACTGTCTATCGCTGACAGATAATAAAGATTGCTTTGTAGCTAACTCGGTCTAGGGTCAGGCCTGGATAGGTGTCAGGTGGCAAGGCATGACCCTGCCCCTACCTGAAGGCTGAAGAGACCACCCGAGGGTGGTCTCTAGAGAAACTCTACTGTCCCTGTGTGCAGGCAATAGCAGGCTGCGTGGACGGCCAGCTTGCCTTCCCACCAGTCGGGCGACTACGGGTAGCCAGCTTCCGTAAAATCAGAAAGACCCACTCGGGAATCTCATCGCATTGCACGCGTTCGACCGAAGTCAAAAACAATCTTGATTGCATCGACCTGCTTCTTCCCAAGAAGTTCCTCAGCCTTCCACCTTTCCTGAACCTGCATATGGTCCAATGTCTGCTGTCTCCGAACCGGTATAGGCAATCCAGAAAAAGGCTCTGGACCACTGCCGTCCCACGCCTTTCTAGCGTCAGCTTCATCAACAGCCGCCATCTCTTCGTGGTCATTGAGAGCTTCCATGACCTTCATCGGGGCGCTCTGTTCCGCAACAAGGGCGAACTCCTGGTCTCCTATCTCCCGCACGCGGGATTGCAGTGCATCCGAGACCTTATTACCAGTATTAAATGGCCCGAAGAAGAACCGCATACTCTCAGCTGCCCTTCGAACCCGAGCTGAGTGAGCCGCCTCAGCAAATATTGACTGTAGTTTCTCGGAGCATTCTCCCAATTCGACTTTACTGCGTTTATCACCAAAGCTGTCCACTACGAGTCTGTGCAGGTAACGCAGGGGGGCGGAGACTTTTAGACTCCGAACGAGATGTTCATAGTCATTCGCGCCAGAACGCAATTCGTCCTTCACTATGTCGACCGCATTGCATTCAACTGCTGCGGAGGTGGCCGTCATGTACACTTCCTGTCGACTGTAGTCAAATTGCAGCATCATGGCCAGTTCGATAATGGCTTTTCCTTGTTGCGTCGGCCCTTTCAATTCAGCCTGGTCCCGGAGGGAATCGATCGCTATTTGGTAACGATCAGAGATCGTACTTGGTGGCAGGCCAGTTCGTATGCGTTGGACAAGACGATCATAGCAAGACGAACAGCCCTTCTCTCCATCATAGAACTTGGAGACATCGGAGATTCTCCTTTCAAGTTCGCTCATCGACTCAGCTATAGCCGGGGACATCCATTCACGGAGCTCATTCAGATGTGGTGAATTACCTGTCACTGAATTTGTCATACCTCAAAACCTCAAGTAAATAGCTAGAACAGCTTTCTCGCACACGGCCTATGAATCCTGCATTTATAAAATAAATTCATTAACTAAATATTATCGCTTAAACAACAAAAAGTACATTCATTTTCATAACATGTCCCAGCCACCGCAACCATAGGCCGTACCCTGGGGGCTCGTTTTATCTAAACTAAATTTTTGATTTACTGAATGAAACGGTAGGTCAATGGCCAACTCACCCAGCTCCCCCAATTCACCGAGACCAGCAGGCGGCTCTCCCTCTTCAATGGGCGAAGCCCTCTCTCCAGGAGCCACACCTGGAAGCTCCGCCAACAATACCCCCCCCGACTCGGTCATACGACGAACGAGCGATATAGCAGGGCTTTGCTTGCCTGGCATGGCTCCCCTCTCCCCTCGCTCAGCAGCGAACTTACGCATTCGACGGTTGAGCAGCCAATCCGCAAAGGATCTCTCGTCTCTCATAAGAGAGACCCCATCCCCGCGGCCTGGGCAGGCAACAACTCTTCTTAAGTCGGATAGCAAAGAGCCGCTAAAAGAGCGCCTCATTAAGATTCGGGATCGGTGCCTGTTCCTCGAAGAAGAAAGGGAATTAGGTACAGGTGGTTTTGCGCGGGTAGTTGTCAGCCACCGCGTGTCTGCTGAAGGAACAGTCACGAGCACAGACGCTCCCCGAGCGACTCGCATTGAAACGCGAGCTATTTCGGGCAGCAATGTCATGGAACTCCCTGGGACTATCGCCAGCCTAAATTTTTCGCTTCAAATACATCAAAAAGCCGAAAACGCTGCTCCCAACGGCGTTGTCCATATCGAAGAATTCGGGTTCAATACCGGGTACGAAAATAATATAAATAGTCTCGTCTTCTTCTTAGAGATGGATCGCGCACAAAGCTCTTTGGTGGCGCTCTTACCAGATCTTTCTCCCGAGTCTGCACTTGAGTGCGCCCACTCTTTGACCACCTCACTTGCGCAGATACATGCGGCAGACATTGTTCACCTCGATATTAAACCGGGCAATATCCTTGTCATGAAGGATGGATCCGTACGGTGGACCGACTTTGGAGCCTCTAATGATCTAAAGATGGGCCAAGAGGCCTCCAAAGCTGAGGAAGCGAGCCCACTGGAGGCAATTGCTATAAAACGCTACTTCCTGAGGGCCGCGAACACCCCCGTTTATGCTCCTCCAGAATCCTTGGGTACGGATCCGAATCCGGATCTCGGAACATGGGAAGATCCGATGATGGGAAAAACCTACGATGTATTTAGTCTGGGGTGCGTTCTGTGGCAACTGGCGATGAAGGGGGATCTTCCGGAAACGATTCAACCTCGTAGGCGATTCAGCCCGGGAGAACTCGTTGACAGAGCGCCGGAGATAAGCAGCCGGCAGCATCAGGCGATGGTCGATCGCGTGCAGTCGGGAGCGATTCAGGCGGACCCTCGCCTCAAACCCCTTCTAGAGGTGGCCTGTCGCTGTTTGCATCCAGATCGCCATCAGAGACCAGCTAACGCGGGCGTCGTCCTCGATCTCCTCAACAAGGCCACTCCCTCTCCCTAAAGAGCCGAGAGCCGACTCTCACCCCATCACGGCATCGAAAGAGATTAGACTCGTTGCACGCACGTGGAGCACCTGACCACGACGCTGTAATACCCCCTCCACCTTGAGGTAGGAGGCGAGTCGATAGCTCTGGCGGGCTGTTCGATAGAGCTCTGGTGGCACCACAACATTCCATAGGCCCTCTTCATCATCTAGCGTCAGAAAGGCAAAGCCCTTGGCTGTAGGGGGACGTTGTCGGACGATCACGCGGCCAATCAGAGCAACACGCTCTCCATGCAATTTCCCCTCCAGAGATCGCGAAGGCGGCAGCCGAAGACGAGACCGCAGCTCTTGTAGAGGGTGTGGCTTTAGACTCAATCCCTGGGCATAAGACTCCTCCTCCCGCAACTCCATCCAGTCAGCATGAGGCAGTTCCGGGGCCTCTGGAACACCGAAAAGATCAGGCTCCTGCAATTCCATCCGCAATCCATGCCAGAGCTGCCATAGGTGATGACGTCGAGGTCCTAGGGCATCGAAGGCCCCTGCATGGATCAGCGCTTCCACAGTCGTCGGAAGTAAGGTCGTCCTCCGCAGGAAGTCTCGGAACGAAGGGAAGGGCCTGCGCTGGATCTCCTCAAATGCATCAGACCGCCACCCCCGTACTAGCTGGAATCCCAGACGCACCGCTCCATTCTCTATAGAACACCATCGATCACTGCGATGTAGATCCACGGGGAGGACAACCACGCCGTGTCGTTGGGCATCATGGATGAGGATCTCGGGTGGGTAGAATCCCATCGGTTGATGGTTCAAGAGCGCGGCCAGTAGAGCAGCCGGGTGACGGCATTTGAGGTAGGCACTCTGGTAGGTGAGGTGCGCAAAGGCCAACGCATGACTCTTACAAAAGCCATAGAGAGCGAATCCCTCTAGGGTCCTGAAGATCCGCGTCGCTTCTTCACGAGCGATACCTCGCCGCCCTGCGCCTTCTAGGAACTGCTGCTCGAGCGCCTGAACCGCTGCCAGCGAGCGTTTACGACTGATAGAGCGTCTGAGGTCATCGGCTTGCTCAGCTGTGAATCCAGCCGCTACCATCGCCACCTGTAGAACCTGCTCCTGGAAGAGGATCACGCCCAAGGTCTCTTCTAGAAAGGGACGCGTGCATGGATGAAGGTAGGTGACGGGCTCCTCTCCCCTCTTTCTTCTGATGTAGGGAGAGACCATCTGACCCTGAAGAGGGCCTGGACGAATCAGCGCGATCTGGATCGCGAGCTCGGAGAGATTCTTGGGCTGAGTCAGAGGGAGGCTGTTCATCTGCGCTCGAGACTCGACCTGGAACACACCCAACGTGTCGGCCCTACCCAACATCTGGTAGACGTCGGGATCCTCGAGGGGGATCTGAGAAATGTCGATCCCAGCATGGAGAGCGGCTTCTCGAATGACGCCTAGCATCCCCAATCCAAGAAGGTCGACCTTGATCAACCCCGCCTCCTCGACCTGGTCTTTATCCCACTGACAGACCACTCTCCCTTCCATGCGAGCGGGCTCAAGAGGAACAACATGAGCCAATGGGCGCGCTCCGATCAACATGCCTCCCACGTGGATGCCCAGATGACGAGGCACGCCTAGGATCTGTTCGATGAGCATGCAGGTCTTGTACCCCAATGGGGACTCGATCCACGCCCGCATGGTGGGCTCCTTCTTCACCTCTTCGAGAGCCTCCTCCATACGGCGGTGCCCTGCAAGACGAGCCAGCTTGTCGATGATCAGAGGCGGCATTCCCATCACACTACCCACCTCACGGATCGCGCTGCGCTCTTGGAAGGTGATCACGGTGCTGACCATGGCTACATGGTCAGCTCCATACAGCTGGTAGACATACTGGATCACCTTTTCTCTGGAGGGCAGGTCGTGCCCACGCTCACTCGCAAAGTCCAGGTCGATGTCGGGAACAGTTTTCATGCCCGCATGGAGAAACCTTCCTAAAAACAGCCGATGTCGTACGGGATCGACGGGTGTGATGCCGAGCAGGTAGGCCACCATCGAGTTCGCAGCACTACCACGTCCCTGCACGGGGATCCTTTCACGTCGAGCATAGGCCACAAGATCCCAGACGATCAGGAAGTATCCCGACAGCCCAAGCTGCTGGATGAGCTTGAGCTCCTCCTGGAGTTGATGCCGATGCTCCTGGCCATAGAACCTTGGGAAAACTTCCCAACACAGATGGGCTAGATAGTCATCTGTCGACTCGCCTGGCGGGGTAGGGAAGGCTGGGAAACGTACATCACGAAAATCAAATCCAAGCTCACATCGCGCCGCTAGCTCTTCTGTGGCTCGGATCGCCTCTGGATACTCCTTCCATCGCCGTTGAAAGGAGTGAGGATCTTGCAGAAAGGCTTGGTGGTTGGCAGGCAGTTCTGCGTGCTCCAAGGGCACACGCTGACGGATGGCTTGGAGCACATCCCATAACGGGCCTTCCTCATGAGTGGCATAGCGTACCTGCCCACCGATCACCAGAGGCAGGTCAACGACCGTAGACAGCCTCTGCAGAGCCTTGCATCGGCGTTCGTCAGCCAGCTCACCATGATGCGTTAACTCTAAGACCACCTCTCCCGACCAGTGGCAACGCACCTGATCGAGATAGGCGATGGCCTCGAGATCTGCTCCCTTCTCCAAAAGACCTGCTAGAATCGATCCTTTGGCTCCTAGCATCAGGGTAAGCTGATCATGAGGAGTCTCCGCCATTTGATCCCATGGGAGATGAGGCGCGCCCTTCTCCCCCTCTCGGTAAGCAGCCGTGATCCACCGACTAAGCTGTTGGTATCCAAAATCGGATCGACAGAGGATCACCACGGGGTCTGAGCCACCCATGACCATCTCAGCACCCAGAAGAGGCTTGATGCCGACCTTACGGCAGGCCTTCACAAAGGCTGGTGCTCCGTAAAATCCATGGCGATCGGTGAGAGCGATCGTATGGATCCCTCTAGACGCCGCTGTACAGGCCAGTTGCTCAGGCGAGCTGGCTCCCCCCAAGAAGGAGTAGTGGCTTTGAGCATGGAGCTCGACGGTCATACCATTCCCTCTAGTGCCGGAACCATCGTCCCGTGAGAGGCTCACAGAACATCCTGACCGGACCCAGCTGCTCGACCATAGCGATAGCGTAGCGACGCCATAGGGGCTCAGAACGCCACCAGCGCATCTCCACCTCCCACTCCTGATGCACATTCTCCACTTGAGCCCAGCCGCCTTGTGTATGGACCTGTTGAGCTCTTCCCTCTCCTCCTATCCGCACATCCAATGGCCTGGGAAGGCAGAGCGGTCTACGTTGAGTAGGATCCACCATATCTTCGAGATGAGCCACCTCATCTGGAACCCAGCTATCAGGCCGATCCCATACACAGCGCATGACGCCTTGGAGGTATCCATCCAAAGCCATCTGTCGTAGTCGTTGCCAGCCCGTCTTCTCTGGCTGGAGAAAATGAACCTGCTGTCCTACGAGCTGAAAGGCGGCCGTCGATTGGATCTGCAGTCGATGAGGTGCAAAGGTCCATCGATGACGCTCGAGCCTGGCTCGCACCTGCTCCCACAATGGATCGACTCCTTCAATGGCCGTGTTCCACCGGATGAGGATGAGCTCTCGCTGGGTTCCCTCCCCTTCGATGCTGATCTGCAGTTCCCTACAAGCTCTCCCCTTTGCGGCAAGGGAGGCCACACACTGGGCTACGGCTTCATAGAGCCCTCCCCAGTGCTGTGCTCCCCACTCCACATACGGATCCACAGTCACATCGATGACGAGAGGTTCCTCCTGATCAATCGGAGCCCACTCCTCTGGGTCAAGTCCCTCTGCCCATTGAGCCAACCTTCGCCCCTGCTCTCCCAAGAGATCTGAAAGTGACTCTGGAGGGATCTCTCGCACAGCTCCTAGGGTTGTCAGACCCAACCACTCGAGCTGACGTTTGGCCTCAGGTGTGAGCTCCAGATCGGCCACAAGCACCGAAGCCACAGCCTCCGCTTCTCCCCCTGCAGGAATCACCCCCAATCCGTCACGGGCAGCAATCCACGAAGCCCAGCGTGTTGTTGCCACGCCTAATCGCACGGTTGCATGTGGAACAGACAGGGGAAGAGCTGCGAGCTCCACCCACAAACAGGAGGGAGGCTCCTCATAGAGCAAGGGACCATACTGGGAAGCGATCTGCACAGCCTCGGTCCAGCTCACGGTCGGATCAGTGAGATACAGACAGCCTATACTAGGAGAACTGGAGCGCATCTATCCCAAGGAGTAGCAGAAATCATGAACATGAATTGTAACAACAGGAAGACCAAATACGCACATGGATAGTGAATTTTACACTATTCCGCACCCATTTTGTTCCATGTTCCTGATCCATTAACTAATGCTCCCAACCGGGCTGTTCCGTGTCCCTGATCCATCAACCAGTGCTCCCAGACGGGGTGACGATGAAAGGCCTGCACTGTCCTCATGTAAGTCTCTAAGTCATTGATAATTAATGCAACAAGGCGCAACAGGATCTTCTATGACAAATACAACCAATGAGGGGTTATGGCAGAAAGGGACCATGAAAAGTTCATGAAGCGCGCCATTGAACTGAGCGAGAAGGCTGGGATCACCGACAAGACAGGTGGTGTGTTCGGGGCCGTTGTCGTGAAGGATGGCAAAATCATCGGCGAAGGGTACAACCGCGTAGCTGGTGACTGTGATGCGACATGCCACGCCGAAGTGGATGCGATTCGCAAGGCTTGCAAAGCCGCAGGAACACCTCACCTGGAAGGCTGCACGCTGTACACCAGCGCCTATTGCTGCCCCATGTGTTTGTGCGCCGCCTATTGGGCTCACATCAAAGAGATCTACTACGCTGCGACGATGGATGATGCCAAGAAATATGGCGACTTCAAGGACGTGGACTACTTCAAGGAGTTAGCGCTGCCCGATAACAAGCGTTCGATTCCGATGAAGGAGTGCTGCCGCCCAGAAGCCGTTCTCGTCTGGGAGAAATTCTCCAAGATGCCCGACCGAGCACGTTACTAAGTCATACGTGTAGTCGAGCTAGTTCACTTTTGCATAGGGATCTGTCTTCAGGTCCGTGAAACATGGTCCCTATGCTTTTCTCTCTCTTCCTAGAACAGCGCAATGAGTCGGAGGGTAACGGCCCACGTCTGGGGTATATCTGCGCCTAAGCTCGGTGTAGGGATATAGGAGATCACCGGCTGCAAGTAGACGGTGGAGCTGATGTTCCCCTGGTAGTAGGCCTGGAACATCAGCTGGCTGGGTCGATTGAATGTGTGCTTGTTCATCCAAGACCAAGCCATACCTATGCCCATGGAGTCATTGGGGCGAGTCAGTCCATAGGCCGTGGCACCCAGACCTAGATACTCCTGAAAAGGTAGAGTCTGGGAAAAGTTCACACCAGCCTGATAGAAGGCCGACACACCACTGTTATCCACCTCTGGATGACGGAGCCACAGCCTCTGTGAACCAAAGATGTAAATGCCTCCCGTTCCTTGTTCCTGGATCTTACAGACGGGTTCAGGTTCACACGAGGGGCAAGCCGGCGGACAGTCGGGGCATGGAGGGCACTCAGGCTCCTCATCGCAGCAGACTGGCGGTGCCTTACATACAGCCGAGAGACATCCAGTTTGATACCAACCGCCCACGGCGGACATTCCTGGTTTATGCCAGGGCCCTATCCCCCAAGCCATGCCAGCCTCTGCCACCTGGAAGTAGTATCCGTTGAAGTGGGGGCCTGTGAGGCCTGTTTGCACGCCATTAGCGAGATTTCCATCGTAGACCCCATAGGAAAAGTAGTAGTCCTCCCACGGCGCAGCGTTGATGGTCAGCCCATAGGCGGAGTTGTAATAGCCTGGCATCACCCCCAACATCGTTGGGTTCACAAAGATAGGGGTGTAGATCAAGCCGCTTACGGACGGAATCGAGAGGCTTTCATCTCGAGTGGGAACCGGCCGAAGGACGTTGTTGAAGTCATAGGTCGGGACTGTTTTACCGATCCGGAAGATGAGTCGATCATCTAACAGGCTCTGTCGATACCAGAGCTGGTACAGCTCAGACCGATCCAGCGGAGGCTGTCCTGGCAAGCTGTTATAGCTGGGGAAGACACCCGCATATGTATCTGTGGGCATACCATTGAATTGCAGGAATTCCATGCCAAAGAGTCCGCCTTTCCAGTAGGACATCTTTTCAAAGTCCATGGAGAGGCTCAGCACGAGCAGACTGTTCCCCGTAACTTGGTGGGATATGCCGCCAGCGAGCACAGCGTTTCCATCCGCAATATACATTCCACCAAGGCGTACTCCGGTCGAGGGGCGAGCACCAAATAGGCTTCCTAGCTTACCTGTGCCGGTGAAGATGTTGACAGCAGCGGGGTTGGAGCTGATCCCCAGACCCGTTTCTCCGAAACCAACAGCTGAGTCCTCGGGACCGAGGTTCTTGCGTATCCGCTTGGCCCACGACTCCCACTCTTTTTCCGCGGCCACCACAGCTGGAGGAGTCGTACCCTCCTTCTTGCCCTCTTCGGCCGGTATAGCCGTCGGCAGGGTCGCTGTAGCCTCCGCTTCGACCTCTTCTGCCATGGCAGTCAGGGAAATCAGGCAGCTCAGCACGGAGAAGAGGCGGTATTGCATGTCTGCGTCTCTACAGGTATGTCTTGAAGCGGCCTACAGTAGGCTCAGGGCTCCTGAGGTATATAGGTGCAGCCGAATTTAGGCAAACATGGCGGTGGCTTTGGCAGCAGCCGCTTCACCGGCCATCAACGCACCCTCGAGATACCCATTCCAATCCTTCGCCAGATCGGAGGCTGCCCATAGAATACGACCAAATTGAGGTGGTTCTTTCCCACCCAAGGCCGGTCCCAACTCGGCCCAGACGCCAGGCGGGAAATGGCAGCCGTGGCCACCCCTTGTGAAGTCCTCAGCTGCCCAGTCCTGCTCGATATACTCGATCGGTTGGAGAGCCTTGGAACCCAACACCTTGGCCCAAGTCGCCAGGACGGCAGCCTTACGCTCTTCTAACGGAACATCATTCCACTTGGTCGCGTTCGTCGCCGTCACAAAGCCCAAAAGCACGCCGGGCCCATCGGGGATGCTATTGTCGTACGTGAACATCTGGGGACCAGAGAAGGAGATCCCTGTTCCCGCCCAGCCAGCCTCTCTCCAAAAGGGCGTTTCATAGACGGCTTGGACCTTCATCGCATTGCCAGTCTGGAAGGCCGCAAAGGCCCGATGGAGATCGGAGGGAAGTCGAGGTTCATAGGTCATATGACCTATCAGCTGCGGTGGCACGCAAATCACAACCGCATCGGCGCGGTAGCTCTTGGAGGGTGTGGTCACGACCACCCCCTGTTCATCCTGCTGCACTGCCGTCACAGGCTGACCCATAACCAGGGCCTTTCCCAATTTCTCAGCTAGTCGGATAGCCACCCCTTGAGTCCCCCCCTCAACACGAAGAGGCTGAGATCCACCTGAAGCCCATGGAGGGACCCCATGGCTGGTCTGTAGGAACCAGAGCATTTGCAACAGAGAGATCTGCTCTGGCTCTGTGGAAAACCCCTGGTTCACCATGAGCCGGAAGAAGGTCTTCGCCAGATCCGTGGTCAAAGCCTCATTGAGCCAGGACTGAAAGGTCATCGCATCCCAAGCGGCAGCTAAGGGAGCTGTCCAAGGAGTCGCAGCAGGCACCTGCTTCAATAGATCACCGAGCAGCGCCAAGGTCGCATCGATCTCTTCCTGAACGATCGGTGGCTGTCCTAGCTGCTCCACCAGAGCGGCAGCAGGAGCCCCTTGAAAGCGAGCCACTCGGTCACCCAACAGAATGAAGCGATCGCCATCCCCATAGGCTGTATAGGTCTCAAGGCCGAGCTCAGCGACAAGCTTGCACACTCGTGTCTGCACGGGAGCGATATACTGTCCACCCAGCTCAAGCCTGCGATCTCCGGGCAAGGGCGCATCGAAGGTGCGGCCGCCAACCCGTTCCCGCGCTTCAAGTAGGGTAACCTGATGTCCACCCTGCTGGAGTCGATAGGCACAAAACAAACCTGCATAGCCCGCCCCAACCACAATCACGTTTGCCATAGTCCGCAACCTCGCTATTCCCTCTGTAAAGAATCCGCGCTTTGCGCTGCAAGAAGATGCTGGCATCTAGGTCATGTGCACATCGGGACTTCGTCCCGGACCCTACTGGGAGACTGCGTCCCCCAGCGGGGGCGGGGCGGAGCCCCGCAGTCCACTCAAGCCCTGAGCCAGTCCTTGGAAAGGTTGTATTTGACGGGGGGACCACCGTTGGCTAGGATCGGGTTTGTGCTCAATAAAATCTTGATACGTCGTTCGTTAGTCCTGTTGGGGTGAACGGAACATTGAGCCCACAACCATTGGATGGAGCAAAAGTATACATGGGTTCGAGTGCAAAAAAACGCAGTGGTATGGCGGCATCCCTGATTGTCTGGGGTGCTGGTGACCTCTACTTCATTGCCAGCGTGATCATTGCGATCCTCTTCGGCATCCTGTCCACCGACATACAGAGTCAGCTACAACTGAGTAGCGCCGAAGTAGGTCTATTGGGCTCAGCCTTCTTCCTCAGCTATGGCGTAGCACAGCTGATCGCCGGGGGTCTTCTTGATTCCTGGGGTCCAAGGCTGACGTTAACTGGGTCCGCTCTTCTGGCCGCAGGGGGAATTTTCCTCCTTTCTACGTCTCATGGCTTCACACAGGCCTTTGCCGCACAGGTCCTCACAGGGATTGGTCTTTCGACCTCGTACGTTGGTGCAGTCTATCTGGCGGGCGTATGGTTCCCAGCCAATCGATTCGCTCTGGTATCGGGGATTACGCAGATGTCGGCGAGCCTTGCGTCCACCATCTTGATCCTCGGCATGGTGCTATCGGGCGCCCTGGTGAGCTTCCGCTCCATCATGGGAGTAGGAGCTATCGTCGTTCTTGTGATTGCCCTTTTGATGTTGGTCGTCGTTCGTCAACCAGCAGAGAGCAAGGATAAAGGCAGCAAAACTAAAGGCGCTGGCTTCTGGAAGGATCTCCAAACTCTGGTGCGCATGCCCCAGTTCTGGACCGCGACGGTCTATTTCAGCACCAGTTTCGGTGTGTTGATGGCCTTTTCCAACCTCTGGAACGTCCCCTCAGCTCTTGCCTATGGTCACCCCATCACGCTCGCCGCTTCAATGGGATCGATGATTCCCTTTGGCTGTGCTCTTGGCGCGGCCATTGCTGGCTGGTTAGCTGGTCGTCTAGGCCGATGCAGCATCGTGGCAAGGTATTTCCTCGTTGGGATGGTCCTTTTCGGATGTGCTCTGGTCTATGGACCCGTATACCTCATTCCAGTTGATTTCCTTCTCCTGTTTGGGTGGGGATTCTTCCTAGGCGGATCTGTTCTGGGCTTCGCTCTAGTGGGTCAGAATATCTCTGGAGCCTTGAAAGGGACCGGATTCGGACTCATGGCCTCCATCGCCTATTTGGTCAGCGCCCTTCTGCAATATCTGGTAGGTCTGTTCTTAGAAATAAGAGTGGCCGCCGGTGCAGAGCCGGTTCCTGCCTTTAAGGTGGCCTTGACTCCCCTCATCATCACACTCGTGATCGGCCTTGCCTGCAGCTTCTTACTTCGCGATCCTAAACCGGCTCGGAGTTCTAAGTAATCTTGTTCGGGGCTTTGCCCCGGACCCTACTGGGGGATTTCATCCCCCAGTCCCCCTTCCTAGACAGCCACTACGACTTCTTCTTAGAGAACATCCAAGGTCCTAGCAGGTTGATGCACAGGCCAAAGATCACCAGCGCCGCAGCGCCGATCTTCCATACTTCAAGTGGCTCACTCAGAACCATCGCTGAGGCAAAGAGCGCAATGATGGGCGTGAGGAGACCGAAGGGCGCGATCATGGCCAATGGATGGCGAGCGAGCAGCCAACTCCAGGCCCAAAATCCAAACAAGCTCGTGAGGTAGCCGAGATAGAGGGCCGCCCCGCTCGAGACCCATGTCAGATGCTGGAAGGAGTTCATGATCTGATCGACCCCCTCCACCAGAACAGAGAGGATGAGCAAGAGGGGCCAAGCCACAAGACTGCCCCACGCCACCAGAGTGAGCATATCGACTTTTCCAATGCTCTTCGATACGACGTTCCCAATACCAAAGGCCGCCGCACCCAACAGCACTAAAGAGAAGCCAGAGACCGTGACCTCGCCATTGAGGTGCAGGCCCACGAGAGCGATCCCACTGAACGACACCAGAGCCCCGACGACCTGCCATGGATGCAGTTTCTCACCGAGAAACACGAGAGCAAATATCGCTGTAAAGAACACCTGCAGCTGCAGCAGCAGAGCAGCTAAGCCCGCCGTCACACCAGCATACATACCCAGAAAGACCAAGCCGAAGGGCAACGCAAGCAGGCAGATGCCGTAGCGCGCCACCAACTTGAACGGGATCTTCGGCCTAGAAACAAAGAAAATAGCTGGGATGCTAGCCAGGAAAAATCGCACAAAGCTGAGGAACAGCGGCGTGAACCCATCTAAGCCCAGCTCAATCACGACGAAGTTGAATCCCCAAACAAGGGCGACTGAGAGGGCCAATAGAAGGTGTGAGAGCGGCATGAAATCTACAAGAGGCTCAGTGAGCAAACTAGAGGCCACTCTAGTCGAAGACTCCCCCATCGTCAAATGAACTCAGCAGCGAGAACTTGAAGTGTCTTAGGTAACAAAAAGCCACTCTGGTACATGTTTTAGGCAGACTTCTTCTCCTCCAGCAGGGAACCCTCGTGAGCGCTCGGTCTTTACATACAACCTCACCGCGCCTCCTTTTGATGCTATGTCTAGGCATGGAGCTTGTCTGTAACCAAGCGGGACTGCTGCAGGCTTCTTGTGGCTGCGCGCCACCCGCATGTTGTCCCTCCTCTCCCCCTTGTCCTGAGGGGCTCTGCGATCCATCTCCTCTAAGCCGCTATTGCACCTCCAATGGTCAGCAGTACGCCGGCTGGCAGACCGGTGCCAATCAGACGCTAGCCTTGGTGGGACGCGCTCTGATCATCCAGCTGTGGAGAGGTCGGGATGCTTGGAACTTGGATCAGCAACCACAGATCCACCGTGTGTGGGCCAGTGAATCTCTGCTGAGCATGAGGTCGTGGGATGGGAATGCCCCCGCCAGCAATTTCAAGAACGTGGGGGCCGGGCTCGTCCTAGGAACCGACTGGAGCCCAGGAGCTTCCTGGACTCTTGGGATACTGGGTGGATATACAGCCGGTCGGCAACACTGGGAGACCTTGTCTGGGGAGGGCAAGAGTCATGCGTTCGCTCTAGGCTTTTATGGGGCTTGGTCGAATGGCGCCCACCGCGACAACCGCAACGGCTGGTATGCCAACCTGGTCGGGTATGGTGCCGCAATCCGAGGGGTGCTTGATCGCATGCCTCTCTGTCAGTCCATGAGCACTTCCCTCCATGGTCCCGCGTTCGCAGGAACACTCGAGGTGGGCTACCGGTTCTATTCAGAAGAGCTGCACTGGCAACCCTTCGCCTCGATCAGCCCCAGCTGGTTCCGTAGGCACTCCTTCCATGAGGAGTGCGGGGATCCCGCACTACGCATGTGCGGGCCCTCTCACCTCTCCTGGAAGCCGGCCTGCGGAGCTGGTATCCGCTTCGCCACCCAGACGACCAGCCGATCAGGCATCGTAACCTCTCCGGAATTCATCCTAGAGTTCGTTCAGCAGCTCACGAATGTCACCAGCTGTGTCGATGTAGGTCTGTGCGACACAGACACCATAAGCCGTGCCTGCGGGCCGCCAAGTCCATGGACCGCTCTCTACCTGGGCATCGGTCTCTTCTTTCGCTTCTCAGAACATTGGCATGCCCGCATCCGAGTCAACTCGGAACATGGCGAGGGCATGCAAAGGTTAACCGCGATCGCTCAGGCATCGGTGGCGTTCTAGTGGCCAGTGCCACTCATCGGAACTAGCTCTTCAGGCTTCCAGCTCTTTGTGAAGAAAGGTTCTGTTGGACTGTAGAGACGTAGAATGACGCTGAAGCCTTTTCCTGGTGTGGTCTGGATCCAGTTGCTCTCTTTGCCTTGTGGAGCTAGTAACCGCTGTGAAATCCCTCGTAGATCGCGTAGGAAGAATCACCTCGGAAGGAGTTGAGGTAGGCATCTAAAGCATGGCGGAAGTCAAGGTTGTCATAGAGCTTGGACGCAGTCGCCGCCGTGGGCACGCCGTCTTTGAACTCTAATGCACCGAACCTTGTCTCTAGGTGATCCGGAATCGACATGGAACGGATGGTGTCATCAGAGAACTGAGGCATCGGCCCATGAACCAAAAGCCGCTAATAGTGAGAACACTAGGACAGATCTGAGCATGATGTCGAGCCGGTTGTAGATGGCCTGACTGTGTTTTTTTAGCAGTTTTCGTGTCAAAGCCTTCCCTAGGACGAGCTCTTCCTGCTCTGCTAGGGATTGCGGATATTGGGTCTGATCCATACAAGGAGGTCATCGGATCAATAAAAGGATTTTTATGAACGCGGGACGATTTGCAGGACTGATTGCCATCGTGGTTGGAGTGGTTGCTATTGGATATGCCATCCATTCACACAGCCGCATTGCTGAGGCGGAACTTAAGGTAAAGAATGTGGCCACCCAGACGGCGAACGCCACGAGCAACACGCTATCCTCCATCTTCCAGCCCAGCAAATACGAAACCCAAACGACCCTATTGCTGTTTGGTGGGATCGCTTTGATTGTGATTGGCGGTGGTGTGGCCTTCTTCACAAGGGGCCGACGCTAACAACACGAGCCTCCTCGACGGAGAGTCCCTATGTATGAGCCGTGGCATCGCCCTTTGGCGACCAAGCAAGCCTTCCTATCCAGGGCGGTGCGGAGTATACTTCTTGGAGTTCTTCTTATTGGCGGCTCTCTGTTTGCCGGCATGCTCGGCTACCACCATATTGGCGGCCTGACGTGGGTTGAGGCCTACGAAAACGCTGCCATGATTCTGTCTGGCATGGGCCCTGTCGCGGATCTGCCCACAGATGCGGCCAAGATCTTTGCTGGGACCTATGCACTCTTCTCTGGCGTGATCTTTTTGGTGACGATCGCCGTGGTAGCCGCGCCGATTGTCCATCGATTCATGCACCGCCACTTCCTAGTCCAGACTCGCGACTAGGTCCTCTTCGCCACTAAAAGATTGTGCAACTGTTTGTCTGTAGAGTGGTCGATCCAAACCATCTGCTACGGTGTGAGATGACGATCGTTGGTTGCACAGACGTGCAGAGCCTATAGAGACGCTCTGGCAACAAGGTATAGAGGATAATTATAGAGGTTGCCATCGTGTTTGAGGTTCATGGTGGTGGTTCGCAGCAGCTTGGATGGTGCGTACTTTTGCCCATACACGAGAAGGCTCTTTTTCTTCTGACTCGCCCCCGCCTTAGCCTCCAGAGGGTAGATTTCGTGGTTCCTTTCAATCAGGAAATCAACTTCTGCCATGCCTTCACTGGTCCAATAGTAGATCCCTCGATGACCAGCTGCGATCAATTCCTGAGCTACGTAATTTTCAGTGAGAGCCCCCTTGAACTCTGTGAATAGCAGATCTCCATCGATGACGACCTGAGGAGAGAGGCCGCTCTGAGCCCCCAGCAGTCCCACGTCCATCAAAAAGACCTTGAAGATGTCATGGTCGGCATACGCACTGAGCGGAAATTTGGGCAACTCGACACGATAGCTTTTGTGGATAAGGCCAGCATCGACTAGCCACTGAATCGAGACCTCATAGTCTCGGCCTCGAGCGCTCTTTCGGATCGCCGAGAAGATAAATTTCCTATTCTCTTTAGCGAGCTGCCGATGAACCTGTTCCCAGACGGTGGTGATCTTCATGACCTCGTTTGGAGGGGCGTGCTTGGCAAAATCCCGCTCGTACGCATCCAGAATCTCACGATGAATCTCTCGTACAAGGGTCAGGCGTTCACTCTTAGCGTACTCGGCAACGGCTTCTGGCATACCTCCGATAAAGAAATAGAGCCTTAAGAGATCGACTAACTTCTCATGGATCGGATTTGGAAGGGGTTCAAAGGTGTCGTACTCTTCTAGAAACTGACGAGTCTGAGCTTGGTTCAAGGCAGAAAGGAATTCGAAAAACGTCAACGGATACATGTGCAGGAAATTGACCTTCCCAACCGGAAACCCCTTTTCTCTTGAAATCTTCACCCCTAACAATGAGCCAGCAGCTGCGACGTGGTAGTCATTGGCTTCTTCACAAAAGTACTTCAGGCTATTGAGCGCCTTTGGACACTCCTGGATTTCGTCCAAGATCAGGAGCGTGTTATGTGGCTCGATCTCAGTTTCTGTGTGGATGCTGAGGACTCTGATAAGCTGCTTGGGATCCAAGGTCCCTTCGAAGAATTGACCAAGCTTTTCATCTTTCTCAAAATTTAGGTAAGCGGTCTTTTGATAGGAGGTCCGACCGAAGTGCTTCAAGGCATGCGTCTTCCCGACCTGCCTGGCTCCATTGATGATCAATGGCTTGCGGCGCTCCGACCGTTGCCATTCCTCGAATAGAAGGTAGATGTCTCTGTCCATATTCCCAGGATACCGTCTGGGTCCCATGTGCCGCAAGTCTTTCGTTCGGAAAACGTGCGATATTTCACGTTATTCATTGGGAAAACGTGTAGAATGGCACGTTTTTCGTTCGAATAATGTGTCCACTTAGGGACATCACCCTCTCGCTCGTTGTCACCAACTAAAACAAGTCTTCCATCGTGAGTTCTTGGCTGACCAGCTCCGTGGCATATTCGTTTCTATGCACCCCATAGGGAGTGATCATGGTGAGAAAGATGGTTTTACGGGTCTTGGTCTGCTCACGAAAGACGGCGATCTTACGCTCAAGTTCCCGAGCGTAGGCCGCGTCGATCGTAAAGGTCGTATGGCAGAACTTGATCTCGCATAGGTTAATGCAATCGTCACCGCGGTCGATGATCAGATCGATCTGGGCTCCCTTCTCTGAGGGATCCCTGGGACGATAGGCCCACTGTGACTCAGAGGTCAGGACAGCGGCAATCCCTAACGCCCTTTTGATCTGAGCGACATGCTTCAAACAAAGGCTTTCGAAGGCATACCCAGACCAGCTCTTCCATCGAGTCGACTGCTGCATCTTCAGCCAGTAATCGGGATCATTGCCCAGAACGATGCCCTCCTTAATCGGCTCTATCCAGGTCAAATAGAAGTAGGAGTACTCATCGATCAACCACAGCCTCTTGTCCTTCGTGCGCTTGTGAAATTCAGGTGAACTCCCAATGAAGCCTGCTTCCTGCAGCTCTTCGATCAGCAGAGAGGCCCCGCCTCCTGAGGGGATCTTCAGCTTCTCGAGAAGTTCTCTCTGCAATACTCCACTGCGCTTCTCTGCAAGACCTCGGACGATCTGGATATGTTTTTGAGGGCTATCAAACAGGGATTGGTAAAGATTCTGAAACTCGCTGACCAGCTGTCCCTGTGGAGTAAAACAAAGCCTATTCACAGTTTGTGCCACCGATTCACCTGGGTGCACGTAGGTAAGGTACTTCGCGATCCCACCTATCGTCATGTACAACTCGACCAGTGCCTTCCTAGAGAGTTTCACGTTATGCGAAAGCAGAAACTTCTCTGTCTCCTCCAACGTGAAGGCTCCGAGCTTGATGACCTCACTCAGCCTTCCATAGAGCCCACCCTTGTTGCAGACGATCTTCTTGATAATCCAATGGGCAGCCGACCCGCAGACGATAAGAAGAACATTGTTGAGATGGCTTAGATATTGGTTCCAAAGATGCTCAAGGGCTGAGAGAAACCCAGAACGAGGCGAGGCCAACCAGGGCAATTCATCGAAGAAGATGATCACCTTCTTGGTGGGATCGATCGCTTCAACAGCCTCTTTAAGGAGAATGAGCGCTTCGTCCCAATCCTTGGGCTCCTCTACCGAGTCAGGCAGGGAGAACCGGTTCTTTAGCTCGTAGTAGAAATCCCTAATCTGTGTCTTTTTGTTGCTGTGCATGCGTCCGGTGATGCAAAAATAGACGCCCTTATCCCGGTAGTATTCATGGATGAGGTAGGTCTTGCCCACTCGTCGTCTGCCATAGATCGCTAAAAATTCCGGCCTGGGCGACTCAAGGAGCCGCTGAAGAGTCTTGATCTCCTTCTCTCGCCCGATGATCTGATGGGTCATAGCGATTCCCTCTGAGACCCCTATTTTACCACATTCCGCTGATTTGGCATATCAAACCAGCGGAATGTGGTAAAAAATATGCGTTTCCGCTGGTTTGACATATCAAGTTAGCGGAATGTCGCAAAACAATGTCGATTCCGCTGATTTGATGCAATCCAGCGCGATTTCGTTACGCCGTCGGTCAGTTAGGCATCCCGGCCTCGGTCCAAGGGAGGATTTCAATAGGGGCATTCCTGGTTGGTGTGGGCTGAAGAGAAAGAACTGCTGTGCGACGCAACGGCATGAGCTTGCGTAGAGCGCGCAGTTTCTGCGTGTCCTCAGCGGAGATGCTCTGCGCGCTCTTGATTTCGAACGCATCGATCTGGGTGCCGTCATGAATCAACAGGTCAACTTCAAGGCCGTCATGACTGCGGAAGTAGTAGACCTGCCGAGACCCTGATTCCTGCGAGAGCCGTTTGATCGCCTCCATAACGACGAGGTTCTCAAAGACATGTCCCCACAGACTGCTCGATTGTAAGGCTTCCGGGCTGTGAAGTCCTAAGAGCCAGCAGAGCAGGCCCGTGTCATAGAAAAATACCTTGGGAGCTTTGACCAACCGTTTGGGCAGATTCTCCTGCCACGGGAGGACGAGTCGTATGATGAAGGAGGCCTCGAGGATGTGCAACCAAGAGCGCACGGTATTCACCGGGATTCCAGCATCCTTGGCCAGATCGGTCACATTGAGTATTTGACCCGATCGAGCAGCTAGGAAGCCCAAGAGCATGCGAAAGCGTCCCAAGTCCCCGACACCATGCAATAGTCGAATGTCGCGATCGAGATAGGTGTCCATGTAGCTCGTCCACCATTCGACCGTCGGAGGTGGAGACGGATGATTCCAGAGTTCTGGAAAGAATCCTCTCTGCGTTGCCGTGATCACCGCCCACGGATCATGAGCCTCTCCTACCAGCCCAGCTTCAGACAACTCAGCCCATGAGAGCGGTAGAAGATGAGCTATTCCAATCCGACCCACCAAACTCTCCGACACCCCTTTCATCAAGGCAAAATGCTGCGAACCGGTCAGCACAAACCGACCATATTCCTGTCGATGGTCGTCGATATAGCTCTTGAGGTACGGGAAGATAAAAGGCAGGTTTTGCACCTCGTCCAGCAGAAGAGTCCTCCCCGGATGGCCAAAAAGAACCCCCTCCGGATCTTGCTGAATCTGAATGATGTCATGCGGACGATCCAGCACAAAGCGCTTAGCCTCAGGGAGAAGTCGCGTGAGCAATGTTGACTTCCCTGACTGCCTGGGCCCCGTGACCAATACAGCAGGAAAGCCAGCGATCAATCGTTGAAGTCGCTCCGTAATGGCTCGTGGGATAAACATGATCCTCTCACAATGGAATCGCTGCGCAGTCTGTTTCTGGCCTAAGAATAGAAGATTGCCATCGTCAATGTCAATCTTCACGACCTTTCAAGCAAATCCATCCGAAAAATCACCTCAACACTTCTTACTCTTGGTGAGGGTCACCTTAAACACGTAGGGCGAAGCTGCGCTGTCCGCATTGGTGACCGTGTCGGGAAGGGTGCTTTGGATGCCACCGACGATGTATCCCAACAGGGTGGAGCCAGCAGGGAGGGCATCAAAGTCCACGATGGGAGCTGAGTACGCTAGGACTCCGCTGACTGGGATGAAGTGGGACCCGGCACCGAAGAGCAGCGTATTACCTGGGTGGACGAATTCGGAGAGGATCACTGGGTAGGTAGCCTCCATCAAATATTGCTGGATATGGCCACAACCATCGATCGCCAGGGTGGTCACCTCGTTGGTGAAGGGCACCTCAGTATCGGAGAGAAACTGTCCGTTCTGCTCATAGAGATAGGTGAGCCCGCCTGGGAGGACGATGTAGTTTTTGCCCAATCGTTTGGAAAAGAGGCTGATGATCGAACTGGCATAGTTGTTCATCCCCTGCTTGAAGGTCCCCGGACTGGTAGGATCGGGTTCGCACGGATGTCCATCTGCGTCAATGAATACGGGGACCGTCCAAATGCCGCTGTTAAGCGTGAAAACACCTGATAGCGCCACGTAGCCAACCTCCAAAGATCGGTTACGCTGATTGATGATGGGGGCGACGTTCAGGTCGCGCCGACGGTAATCGGCTGCACGCCCCCGTACCGGAATGGGCTGCACAAACAGATCACGTCCGTTGTCGACGATCCAAAACGGACGCACTTGTTCGGTGTAAATCCCATTCGATGAGTCGCTATAAAACCCCTCGAAATCCTGACCAAATACCAGGAGGTATGGATGGTGAGGACCGGCTTGTACAAGAGCTCCTCCCGTTACCCTAAGGAAAGGATGACTGGTCTGACGAATGAACTGGCACGCAGACAACGCGTCGCGATCGTCTAAGACCCATTCCATCAACCCCGGCACGTCAATGGCTGTCAGGGTGTCTTTGGTGGTGAACTGACCCGTTGCCGTATCGACCCCATAGCCACCCACCAGATATAGCGTGTGACCCGTCTGATGGTACTCAACGGCCGTTGCCGAGATCGTGTCGATCTGTCGCTGTGTCAACCCAGCTGTTGGATCGAATAGCGATTTGCTCTTTGTGATCCCCGTGCTGGGATCGACCACATACACACGGGTGTTCTGCTGGCGTGGCGGAAAGTTATCGTTCGTATTATCGAACCCATGCAAGCCATTGGTACGTCCAGACACCAGCAGCCATTGATTGCCACATAGTGCCCAAGCATAGGTCTGCAATCCATCTGGCAAGGCAAAGTCAGCCAACTCAATGGTCACCTGAAAAGGCAACGCATTACCCGGAAGGATAGGGCTAAGCGTCTGAGTCTGATTGGGACTGACGTCGGCCATCAGAGGAGCCACCATCGCCATCGAGCCCCGAACTACCGAGCCTAACCACGGCTTTGCCAAGCCTCGCAGCAGGATCTTCAGACCAGATTGAAGGCGGCCAGAGATCTTCAATCGCCCTATCGCATGGACCTGACAAGCCGCAACATTGCCCTTATGGGTGACTGCAGAATGCATAAACGGCTCCAAAATAGTGTGCATGACTATACCTGACGGTCGTCGAGCTCTAGATGTATAGCACGCAATGCCGGCGAAATGAAAGGCTCTTGATGCTGCTGAGGGGGCCTTAATGGTCAGATTATGGGTAGGAATTCGAAGTGCCGAATGGGACAGGACTGGCGGTCCTCTCCCATTCGAGCGCTCATCAAAGCTACGTCTACTGCGTCAGATTGGTATCCACGAGGAAGTTGCTATTGTTTCCTACAGCCATATAGGCCGGATGCTTGCTGCCACACCCACCAAAGTAGTATGTGAGTCCGATACAGGCATTCGCTGCATAGTTACGTGCTCGCTCGGTTCGATCACATCCTCGGCCACTCATGTAAGAACCAAGCCCCTCTAGGTAGAGCGAGTCAGTCAATGGAGCTCTCAGGAAGAATCCAAAAATCAACCTCCCGGGAGTGCCTGAGCAGAACATCAGGCTGCGACCCCATGGTGTGCCGATCCAAGCCATCGCCTCTCCACAGCTTCCCCATCGGTAGCGCCACATGAGGTTGATCTGATCGATGGCTCGGAATTCAAGTGGAATCTGGTCAGACATCACATGAGAGGTCCGGGTGCTGACGGTCCCCCAAAAGCCAAGTTCATGTCCCTGACAGAAAGCCCATGCCGCCTGAGCCCGCACCTGACCAAGAATCGGGCTAGCTGAAAAGAGACCGAAATTGCGGTTGAACATGGCGTCGTAGACGAAGCCAAGATTGAGGCCACAACAGTCGGCAGCCTCTCTGAACAACCCAATGGTGACAAAGGCCTGCTGTTCAAAATTCTCCGACTCACAGCTCAGGCCGGTCCCTCGTCCAGACCATTGGTAGATTCCGTAGCTGCCGCCTAGCTGAAAGCCCAGTCCAGCAATGGGCTCGGAAAAGGGCATGGCAAAGTTGGCCCTCGCGAAGACGCCCGTGTTGCCCTGCCAGCTTCCATCGGGAATGCCCCGGAAGCTATTCCAGGCAAGAGTGACCTCACAGCAGGGGTCCTCCCACTCGCGATGACAGTAAGGAAAACAGGGAACGACGTCTGACATCGTGCTTTGGGACGTGTCATCAGCTCCACAGCAGAAGAAGCAGGACGATCCGGAAGTCCCAGAATCATCGTTCATCGCCAACATGGTGGCTTGAGAACTCCAAAACCTGGGTCCTACGGTGGCCTCGTAGAGGGCTGGCATGAGCTGCTCTCCAAAAAGAGCAGAACATGCCAGCGAGAGTGCAAAAGGGGCTCGATTGATCATTATTTTTTGCTCTTAGAGGGAGTCATTTTCAAAATGTACGCTGATGCAGCAGTTTCTGTCCTAACGTTGGCGACCCCTAGTACAACCCTTTAGGCAGCTTAAAGTCGGCCATGAACAAGTGGCATGGCCCTCTTCCCCTTCTGGAGGTCCACACCATCTGATCGCCGGCCTGGTTGAAGGAAGGCAGTCCCTCAAAGCACTGAGACTGGGTCAGCCTCTGCTCGACACCGGTATCGATGTTGAGTAGATAGATCTGGTAATGCCCAGGAGTCGGCATCGACTTGGTATAGGCAATGACCTTGCCATGCGGATGCCAATAGGGCGCCCAGGCAACATCTTCCGCCGACGTTAGTCGACGTTCATTCGATCCATCGACATCCATCACATAGATCTGGAGGTGATGAGCCTTTTCACGGTCTGCTCGAAAGATGATCTGCTTCCCATCTGGAGAGAAAAAAGGCCCACCGTTGTAGCAGTCATCCGCATGCGTGAGCTGACGAACATGGGAGCCGTCTCGGTCCATCGTGTAGATATGCATGCTGCCACTTCGATTGCTCGCAAACACGATGCTCAGCCCGTCCGGTGAATAGGCGCATTCCGCATTGTAGTCGCTACCATGGGTCAGCTGGTTCAGGCCGCTGCCATCTAAGTTGGCCTCATAGATATTCATACCGGGCGTTAGGTCCCACGTGTATCGACCGCTCTTCGAGGTCACCTGAGGGGCGCTCACTTCCTCGGGCGCTAGCTCGTACCCATGGCTCGAGGCAAAGATCATCTTTTGACCATCGGGTCGAAAATAAGCACAGGTACAGGCGCCTCGACCCGTACTGACCAGCTTGGGTGTCTTCGTGGCTAGATCCATGACATAGATCTGGTATGTCTTGGCGCCAGTGGGAACTGCTTGGAAGGCTATGCGATCGCCATGGGGACTGAAATAGCCCTCGCCCGCTTTTTCAAATCCCATGCTGGCGAAGGTGACCTGGCGAGCGTTGGAGAGGCTTCCTCCTTCTAGATCGCCCTCAAGCATGGCCTCCGTAGCAGCCATAGGAGATGTCGTACTCATGAGGGCCACCATCCAGGTGCTCCATACCCTTCGACGAGAAAACGTGGACGCATGAGATGAAGACGTCACGATAGACTCCTAGATGCTGGTCTCCTTTTCCCACTATCTCGGTCGCAGACCTAGCATGGAATGGCGTCGGAGTGCCCTTGTCAGAGCACAACCTGATCGGTCCCGTCCAAATTGTCCAGAATTTTTACGTGAGCCAAGGCATTGCGCCTACCAGTCTAAAAATCGCAACCGAGAGCAAGCCACAGACTATTTTCCGAGTAGTCGGAAGCAAAATCCCCCTCATAGGACAGAGCGATCGAGAATCGATCCGCGAAGACCTGTGTGACCTTGGCTCTTGGATAGAGCTTCCTTTGGGCCTACGCCATCGTCTCATCACCAAATCAACAAAATGCGATTTTGGTGATG
>JBMOFD010000020.1:0-26020 GCA_049314435.1 Chlamydiia bacterium
GGTTCCTACGCAAAGCCTGGCCAACCGCTCTTGCGCTCGTGTTCAAAGCCTTCGCCATCAGTCCGTACGTGGTAACACGTCCCACGGGGATCTCTCGACAAAGCTCATAGACTCGTTGTGCAAACGGCGAAACTCGATGATCCATAGTAATTCTCTGTTGCAAGGAGTGGAGTCTCATAGTATGCAGAGGTTGAGCTTATTGAGAGGCACTCCCGTGCGTACACTCCCTTGGTTAATCATCGGATGCATGCTCGCTGGAGCAGGCGCAGCGCAGATGACGAGCTTGCTGCAGAGCCGATGTGGAAGTGGTGCCGTTCTCTGCGTAAATTTCGCAGCTCCTCTCTACATCTCCAGGGACCAATCTCTCGTGGTGGATAGCGAAGGCTATGTAGCTCAAGTAGTTGATCCGGCTCGACATATTGCTGAGTACGTCCGCCGCAACCCGCTAGGACTCTACGAGACCATGGTATCGTCCAGTCCTCGCGCTGTGACACTTTCTCCGGCGATCATCGCCTCGGTCCTCGTCGATCTCCGAGATGGGGCTCTATTCTTACCGACAGGAACGGTTTCCCCTCTCTTTTCGACTCCCTCGACTCGTGCCATAGGCTACACGTTTCTAGAAAGCCGTACGCAACTCCAGCAAAGTTCCGACGGATCCGTTCTCGTCGACGAAAAGGGATTCCTCCTGTGGAGAGGCCAGGAAGGTTGCTCCGCAGGGCAACTCTACATTCGCCAGGACCCCAAAGGGACCTTCCAGAGTTTCGAGTACTCCATTCCTAATGGTCGAGTGACCGTCTCAGCCCTCCCGAAGGCAACGGATGCTCTGCGCATACTCACCTCCAGTCTGGTCACCAAAGATGGCGCTCTGATGCAACGATGGTCCTCAACGCATAGAGACGTCCAGTCTTCGCAGTCTGAATCCGAGACCCCAGCTCCCGCTGCTCCTCCCGCTCCACCGGAACCGGCTCCTACGCCGCCAGCCGCTGAGGTCAGCGGCCCGCGACAATCGCGCCTCCCGTTGATGAAGGCGTCAGCCATGGGGTTCGTTTGTATGGAAATCGCTGGGGGACTCAAGATGAACGATATGGAGATCCCCTAGATGGCTGAACCTCGTCCCGACCCGTCTCAGAACTTTCTCGAGACCCGCACCCAGCCGCTCGACGCCTTTTTTCTCCCAAGAAGCATTGCTCTCATCGGGGCTAAGGACGACGCAGGGTCCGTAGGTGGTACGATCCTACGCAACCTCATGTCGGGGTTCAAAGGCGCCCTCTACCCCGTCAACCCTAAGAGAGAAACTGTAGCGGGTATCAAAGCCTTCCCTACTGTGGGTGATCTTCCTGAGGTGGTCGATCTGGCCATCATCGTGACTCCAGCAGCCACCGTTCCCGGGATCGCTAAAGAGCTGGTGGCGAAGGGAGTCCGTGCAGCGATCGTGATCTCTGCGGGATTCAAGGAGTTGGGGCCGGCCGGAGCAGCGATCGAACAGGAGCTCTTGAGCGTGGCTCGCACCGGCGGACTGAGGATTATCGGACCCAATTGTTTGGGGCTAATGAATCCCCCTGCTGGGCTCAATGCCACGTTTGCGTCACGCATGGCCATGCCAGGCCGCATGGCCTTTCTCAGCCAGTCCGGAGCAATGTGCACCTCTGTTCTCGACTGGTCACTGACAGAACACATTGGATTCAGTGCGTTTGTATCCATTGGATCCATGGCTGATATCGGCTGGGGAGACCTCATCGACTACCTGGGCCACGACCCCAATACCGACTCTATCCTGCTCTATATGGAGACCATCGGTGACTCAAGGAGTTTCCTTAGTGCAGCGAGAGAGGTCGCCCTCTCCAAGCCCATCATCGTCATCAAGGGTGGTCGTACGGAGGCCGCCTCTACCGTAGCTGCTAGTCACACGGGAGCAATGGCCGGAAGTGATGAGGTCTTTGAGGCAGCGTGCGAACGAGCCGGAATCCTAAGAGTCCATACTATCGCTGAGTTGTTTAGCGGCGCCTCAGTGCTCTCGAGGCAAAACCGGCCCGCCGGTCCCAGGCTGGCCATCGTGACCAACGCCGGCGGTCCTTCGGTATTAGCTACTGACGCTGCCGTGTTGAATGGCGCAACCATGGCCAGTTTGGGCAAGGAGACGTTTGAAGCTCTCGATCACCTGCTGCCTCCATATTGGAGCCATGCCAACCCCGTAGACCTGCTTGGAGACGCTGGACCTGCCACCTATGGAGCAGCCGCTGGTCTGGTTGCTGCAGACCAAAACAATGACGGTCTGCTAATCATCCTAACTCCCCAGGACATGTCTGATCCGACAGCTTCGGCCAAGGAAGTGATCAAGGCCGTCCAGGGTCTGAACAAACCTGTCTTGGCTTCTTGGATGGGCGGCCAATCTGTTCAGGAGGGGATCACTCTTCTCAACCAGGCGAATATCCCCACCTTCGACTATCCGGATAGTGCGGCTCGTACATTCGCCCAGATGTGGCAATATAGTCGTAACCTAAAGGCTCTCTATGAGACGCCAGCAGTGCGAGATCACTTCGAAGCTCACGTCGTGCATCGGGCTAAGGTGCAGGCCATCCTTCACAATGTGCAAGAGCAGGGCCGCCAGCTCCTAGATGAGTTTGAGTCCAAGCAGGTCCTCGCCTCTTATGACATCCCGGTAGTCCGGACTATCGTCGCTCGCAATGAAGACGAAGCGGTGGACGGGGCAGAGGGCATTGGCTATCCCGTTGTTCTAAAACTCTACTCCCGCACCATCACGCACAAAAGCGATGTGGGCGGTGTGAAGCTGAACCTAAGAGATGGCACCTCTGTCCGCCATGCCTACGATGAGATTTTCCGTAATGCCCTAGCCGCGGGCGGCAACGCAGCATTTGAGGGTGTCACGGTTCAGCCGATGGTGCGTCTAGAAGGCTATGAGATCATCCTAGGGAGTTCGGTCGACCCTCAGTTTGGTCCCGTTCTTCTCTTTGGGACAGGCGGCCAGCTCACCGAAGTCTATAAAGACCGTGCCTTGGGCTTCCCCCCATTGAATGCGACCTTAGCCCATTCCATGATGGAGAAGACCAAGATCTACGCTGCCCTGCAAGGGGTCCGCGGGCGTCGTGCCATCGATTTGGCCTCTCTTGAACAGACCATGGTGCGATTCTCCTCACTGGTGGCAGAGAACCCCGAGATCCGAGAAATCGATATCAACCCACTCCTTGTGAGCCCAGATCAGATCATTGCGCTGGATGCCCGGGTACTTCTTCATCATCCTCAAGACCCTCCGGTTCGGCTGGCGATTCGCCCCTACCCTATCGAGTACATTCGTCAGATGAAGCTGACTGATGGTACCGTGGTCAGCATTCGTCCTATCCGTCCGGAAGATGAGCCCCTTCTCGTTGACTTCCACCGAGGGCTAAGTGAAAACTCTGTTCGGCAGCCCTACCTAGAGGTCGTGAGCTTAGATGAGCGTATTGCCCACGAACGACTCATTCGCCTCTGCTGCCCCGATTATGATCGAGAGTGGACGCTCGTAGCCGAACTTCCGGCCGAACGTGGGCGCCCTGGCAAAGCGGTCGGAGTAGCCCGCCTGTTCCGCCACGGCCCATCATCGGAAGCTGAGCTCAAGTTGGTCATCGCCGATGCCTATCAAAATCGCGGTCTGGGGCGACGCATGCTCGAAGATCTTCTTGCCATTGGAGCAAAGGAGGGTATCCGCGAGATTACCGCTCGCATCCTTCAGGAAAATGGCGCCATGCTGCACTTGATGCAGTCGTTGGGCTTCACACAGCGGCCTGAAGGGCAACTTATCATCGCCACTCGTGTCCTCACGTGACCTACAGTAGACTTTTGGGCCGAGGAGTCGGGAATGGGCCTTTGATTTATGATGGCCGGATACCAGAAGTTTGTTGTAGGCTAATACGAAATCGATATCCGAGGACTGACTCGTGAAAAAATCCGACATGTTATGGAAAGTTCTGATAGCAATTGTCCTGGCCGTGATCGCAGGAAGCTTGTCGGGTGAAGATAGCGGGATTTTCGGCATTACCTTCTATTCCGTCTATGATGTTCTTGGCGGCTTGTTCCTCAATGCGCTGACCTTGCTCGTTCTTCCCCTGGTCACTTCTTCCATCATCTCGGGCATCGGAGCTCTAGGTGGCGATGCCTCGTTTGGTCGTCTTGGCGTCAAAACGTTTACATTCTACTTCCTCACGATGCTGTTAGCGGCGATGGTCGGCGTTCTGATGGTGAACTTGATCGACCCCGGCGCTGGCTATACCCAGCATATGGGCACTACAGTCACGACAGAACTTGCGCATACGGCGGCTGCTCAAGAGTCCCCCATTGCCATGCTTCTTGGGAAGGTCATCCCTTCGAACATTCTGGGTGCCGCAACGAGCGGCAACATGTTGGGTGTCATCGCGTTTAGCCTCTTCTTCGGCTTTACTCTGGCTAAGCTGGACCACCCGGCCGCTCAGACCATGCTGGCTTGGTGGAAGGGGCTGTTCCTCGTGTCCATGAGGATGACCCACGCCCTGATGTTCTTCATGCCTTATGGTGTGTTCTTCTTAGTCGCCAAAGTGATCGCTCATGGCGGGCTAGAGTCGATCACCAACCTAGCGCGCTTCTTCGGCACGGTCGTTCTTGCCTTACTTCTCTACGTACTCGTCGTCATACCTATTGTATTCAAGTTTCGAGGATTGAGCCCCATAAGGCACTTCCGAGCTCTGGGCCCAGCACTGTTGACAGCCTTTAGCACCAGCAGTTCAGCTGCCACATTGCCTGTGACCATGGAATGTGTGGAAAAGCGAGCTGGGGTCAGTAACCGTATCTGCTCTTTCGTTGTCCCTCTGGGCACAAGCGTGAACATGAGCGGCTCAGCACTCTATGAGTGCGTGGCCGCGCTCTTCATCGCTCAGGTAGCCGGTCTAGAGCTGGGCGTCGTGGAACAGTTCCTCGTCGTGGTCATGGCCCTTATCACAGCAATGGGTATGGCGGGCATCCCCTCAGCTTCTTTGGTGGCTCTGATTGTGATCCTGAACTCAATGGGATTGCCCCCAGAGGGCATTGCGTTGATCTTACCTGTAGATAGGATCCTCGACATGTGCCGCACTGTCGTGAATGTCTTTAGCGACGCTAGCTGTGCTGTTCTGGTAGCTCAGTCTGAAGGCGAGACGGTACTGCAAGCACGCAAATAGGTCAGTTCAAGAGAGGGGCCTTTGAAAGTCGTTCCGTGGCGGATACTCTTAGCGCTCCTCATTGCCGTTTGTGTAGGGCTCCTTGCCCGCGATCACGTCGACGGTTGGCAACTTACCCTCTACCGCATCCTTGACCTAGGCGCGCAGGTCTACCTCAGTGCCCTGAGGATGCTGGTCATCCCCTTAGTAGGGATCGCTATCCTTCACAGTTTCATCGAAGCACGTGGCGGCTTGGGATTGGGCCGACTGGCCGCCCGAACCTTCTTCTACTATGCCTTCACGGCTCTTGGAGCCGGATGCTTAGGCCTTGTGATCGTAAATACCCTGCTGCCGATGTTGACGGCTACGATGGCCACTCCCGTCACGGGTGAGCACCTAGCTGGCGCTATCACGTCCAAGGCGTTGGTCCTCAGCGGAGACCCGTGGCAAGCAGTAGCGGACATCCTGACGAATCTTGTTCCCACCAATATCATCAATGCGGCAGCACAGGGAAACATGCTGGGGATCATTTTCTTCAGCATGCTCCTTGGCTATGCGCTTCTTCGTCTCCCTAAGACGGCGACCACAAGCTTTTCCCTCATCGATGATCTCTTCTTGGCTGTCTTACAGATGACGCGCTTGATCTCCGTAGCGATGCCCGTAGGCGTGATCTTCCTTGTGGGCAGAAGCGTTGCCTCGGGTGGCCTGGCTCAGATCGGCAGCTTGCTCATCTTTGCTGGAATCGTTCTGCTTGCTTTAGCACTCTTCGCATGTGTGATCCTCCCGATCATTCTCTTGGCACGGGGCATCCATCCTCTGCGACTGGTCAAGATCATGTGGCCGGCACTCATAGCCGCCTTCTCCACCAGCTCTGGGGCGGCTGCCCTCCCAGTGACGATTCACTGTCTTACAGCCGGTGGCATCCCCAATCGCGTGGTGAGCTTTGTGGCGCCTCTGGGCACCACCTTCAATATGACGGGCTCAGGCCTCTATGAATGTGTGGCTGCGCTCTTCATCGCCCAGCTCTATGGGCTGCATTTGCCGTTGTCTCATCAGATTCTGGTTGTAGCGCTCTCGCTGCTTACGAGTATGGGCATGGCAGGCGTGGCTTCTAGTTCCCTGATCGCCATCGTGGTCGATATCAACCTGATGGGGCTCCCGATCGAAGCGGCAACCTTTCTATTGCCTGTAGAACGTCTGTTGGAAATGGCGAGAACGACCACAAATGTGTTTAGTGATGCGTGCTGTTGCGCTCTGGTCGCAAGAGAAGAGGCGGGAGAGCCACCGGCTCTCCTGCCTGCAGAACAGGCCTAGATGGCTCCAGCCGCTGAGCCACTTCTAGAACGGCCGGCCCAGGTTGCGGTCGTCGACCACGCGAGATAGATCCCGTACACGTCGGACTTGTCAACGATCGATTCCAAGCGATCGCCACGAGCGCGATTCTGCGGCACGTTGGCCTCTTGGAAGATGCGGGCCTGCGCTTCAGCGGAAAGCCAGTTGAAGCTGATGGAAACGATTTCGCTTGGATTCTTCAAATTCAAGGCGTTAATCACCCGGACCGGTGCCGGGAAAAATCGCTTGTACTCGATGTCTCCCTGAATGAGCGGATCTTGAGTTTCCGGAGGAGGGGTCCACGCCTCCAAAAAGTCCTCTACGGTCTTGCCTTCTTTGAGTCTTCGAACTCCGAGGCCCAGGCTGGAAGGCGTTCTTTGACAGGCGCTGCGCTGGTAAAGGCCCTCAAATATTTGAGCTCTTTCTTCGGCTGGCAGCTGTCCGAGGATGCGGAAAGCTTGTTCGAAGTCCCTAGCCGCAAATGCAGTCCAAAAGGCTTGGTGTGACTGATTCAATAGGACCTCCCACAGGGATTTGAATGTGTTGAGTGACGCCGTGCTCTTGCGCGCTGATCGCAAGAGAGGAGGCAGGAGAGCCGCCGGCTCTCCTGCCTGCAGAACAGGCCTAGCTGGCCGCGGCCTTAGACGTATGAGCTGGAGCCACTTGGTCCAGGAACAAGTTGATCTCTCCCCACACAATGGCTTGGGCGTCATCAGTCTCTGCAAAGAGGTTGTGACGAGCTCCTGGGATTACGATCTCTCTGCAATGAGGCAGACGCTCTGCCACGATGTGCGCCGCTGAGCTGTCCACTACTCGATCATCCCCAGCATTCAACATCAGAACGGGTGCGGTGACCTTCGCCAGACGTCCGGGATCATTGGCTCGGTCCATCGATTTAAAGACCTCATCTGCCCACGATACGGTAACACCGCCTGTGACATATTCAGGATGTTCGCGCAGGAACCGCTTCTGCTCTGCATAACGAGCAGGATCCCGAGTGGACTGGTTACCTTCAAATCGGTCGCCCGCCAGGTCATAGGGGCCATAGCCAGGAGCATAGCGCTCCCCTAACCCAAGCTTTCTCAGCATCGCGGCCACCATAGGAGCCACGCTCCGCGGAATGAATCCGGTGTGGACATCCAACATGGGAGCCACAAGGATCGCACCACTGAGGCCGTCTGGAGCTTCTTCCATTAGGCGCAGGGCCATGTGCCCTCCCATGCTGCTGCCCACCAGAAGCCAGGGCTGAGGCGCTTTGTCGACACGCGCACGAAGCTTCAAGGCGCAGAGGTCTTCTAAGTAGCTCTCAAAGGCCTCAATATGAACCTTATGGGAATCTTCGAGGGTCCTTGACGACTCCCCCTGTCCTCTCCAGTCCAGCGTGTAGACGTTGAATCCTAGATTGTAGAATTGGTGTAATGAAGGCTCTCTAGCCAACAGAATCCCACTTCGCCCCGGCAAGAAGAAGACGGTACCTCGAATATCGCCGGAATCATGAGCCAGTCGCGCCGTCATGACCTTGCAATTGTTGCACCCTTCTGTGACGCAACGCTCTAGGCACGCTCCATAAAGCGGCTGCCAGGGCTGCACCCAAGCCAACTGTGTGAGCAGAAGCCACTGTGCCATTCGATTGGGAACCCAAACCATGCATGAACCTCCATATTAGGCACCGATCCTCTTGGCGCCACCTCAGGTCTCGGCCAGCATAGCAATCGGCTGAGCTGTCGTCATCATTCTCAAATCTCAAGCTGAGAGGAAAGGAGGGTTCCATGAAAGCAATAAGTGCACACGCGCTGAGGACCTTAGGCGTGTGTCTGTCTCTTACCAAGAATCACAACGGCCAGATCGGTGGAGAAGATAGGAAGCAGAGCTAGAGTGATCAACGTGAGGGCCATCCTCCACTCAGGTGCGGACACCCACCCGAAAATGCCAAACGTGAGCAACAGCAGCCCGACGATCGTTCCAGCAGCGGATCCCAAAAGAACAAGCGTGCGGAACCTCGAAGAGTGCGGCCATACCAACCAGGCTCCAAGCCAACTTCCAAACGTAAGGCCCACCGGCAAGAACCATAGGGTATCAAGTCCTGTCGCCACCGAGATGGAATAGGGTCCGACCAGGCCAAGGAATGTGGTATAGAGCAGCTGCTGTGGTACGGTCACCAACCAGCGCATGGATATGCCCATTCGAACGCCCTCACATCTTGCGGTGTCTGTCTCCATGCTACGCAAGCCAATGCTTTTGTCCAACCTCGCCGAAAATGGGGGCCCCCGCCTTGTTCAAAAGGGGCATGGCTTTCAAAATGAGCCCGCTAGGTATCAGGAGATCACGGGGGGAGCACTTCCTTCGTTTAGAACGACCAACCTAGGTTCTTACAATGCGTATCCCTCGTCGACCACCAGGTAGTGCTCCAGAAGTTCCAGGGAATGCACCGTCTCCTCGTCGTCCTAAACCAGTTGACGCTGAGGAAGAGCGGATGGCTCGCCTGGCGGCCAAGTTACAGCCTGCTGTGGATAGCCCGACCAACCAGACCGAAAAGAAACGGGCCGTGTTCAGTATGGCAACTAAGGGCGAGCCGCCCACTCCCATAGAGAATAAGATTGTCGATAGCGCAGATCTCTCCTCGGACAGCGATGAAGACGACTCGGTCCTACGAGGCGAGTATCTGTCGATAGAACTTGAGGACCTCGTGGAGCCCACATACAAAGAGGCCTTCCAGGCTAGGCGGTCGCAAAGCCACGTCGATCGTTTAAAGAGAATACAAGAGGCTTCTTCCTTATCGGAAACACGCCGACAAGACCTCGATAGAAAGAAAGAGGATCTACGTCGACAAATGCATGCTCGCCTTCCCGCTCTGACCGAAGGTGATATTGATCGACGGGCCAAGGCCGGTGAGCTAAGAACTCATCTGAGAGCTCGCATCTCCTATGTGGCTGAGGTAGCGCAGGACTGCGTGGATCAGCTACAGGCCGGGCGATCTGGCAAAGGTGACTGGGCTCCTGTGATCTCCAAACTAAAAACGGCGGGCCGGTCCCAGGCCTTACGGGATGCCGAGCGCATGCTCGCTCTCATTGTTAGCTGCTCAAAGGCGGCAGAGACCGAACTGGAAGGTCCTATTCAGGATGAGCTTCGCCTCGCGCCCCACATCAAGCATCCTGAAGTCCTCGAAGCGCTCAACGACATGGACTGGCTTCCTACAGCCTGGCTCCAGTTGGGCTCGCATCAAACGGCTCGGAATGCCGCCGCCCTGCATGCACTCATCACCGAATCCTCCTCTATGATGGATATGCTGAGTCGAGACATCATCGAATCTTCAAAGATAGTTCTAGAAGATGATCTTCCAGAAGAGCTCGCCCATAATCCACTTGAGACCTTGCTATGGCTGTTTCGGAAAGTGACCAGACAGTAACCGCACTAAGAAGATACCATGGGTTGCCCGATCCTTCGGTGGATCGCCACGGCCGCCATGTGCAACCTCGCTTCTCCCACACAGTATTGCCGTTGAAGATTGAGCTCATCGGGCACTTGCTCCCTCATGTCACGAAAAGTCTCAACCCATATTTTTTAACCTTGTAGGCAGCGAGGCTTCTCCTCCACACTGAAGCGAGAGGTTTCCTCCAGCTTCCATTCGATGAATGGGAAGACGTCTTGAGGACCAAAAATCATCCAGATGATAAGCGAGAATAAGGAGCCACTATGATCACCACCCTTCTACTACTCGTCGCACTCGCCCTAGCATTTGCTCAAGCGAAACCCGTCTGGAAAGAACCTCGCCGTCGCCATGAGGCCCTTCTCCGAAACCTCCTTGGATTCTCCATCGGGATCGGCAGCTTCTTCGATGCCTATTTTGCTCTTGCAAGCACAGGGTTCGCTCCCTTTCGCGATATCCAAGCATTCGATCGCCTTACTGTGGCATGCGTTTTCTTTGGTCTGGGCGTGGCAGGTTGTCTGTGCTTCTACAGGAAGATCTTCTGGTTTGGGACATCCGTTGTAGCAGCAAGCGCACTCATCCCCCTGGGGATCTTCAGCCTCATTGCCTGGGGGCCTCTCCGCCTAAGCTCGCAGCTGGGCCTATTGGCGAAGGTCGGGCTTGGTCAAGTGCTCATACCCCTAGTCGTTCTGGTTCTTATGTTCTTGTATTACCATCGATACGTTAAGGTCGGTCGGTAGCGGCTGCAACCTCTCTTCGCCAGAGAAATCCAATTAATATATCGCCCCATTCCTTCGATATAATAAACATCTGTAATTGAGCTGCATCCTTGAAATAACTTACCAATATTAGAATAATCTTCACGCCAATAAATATTCCTGGAGGTTTCTTTTATGATCAACCGATCTCCACCCTCAAGCCCAGTAGAACTACCAGTCTTTGCTAAGTGGGAACGTTCTAGTCAGGCAGAGAATCAATCCGACTATGAAGAAGACTCTGCCTCCTATTCGACAAATACGGGGAGAGAGGCCGAGCTCACCGGCCTACCCGGGGCGACAGATCCTGTCTCGCTACCGATGGAAGAGCGGGTGAATCGAGTTCGAGCACTGCTCTCTCAAGAACCCATCACGCCTAGGAGGGCCTACCAAATTCGCAATGAGTTGAACTGGAACTACACGACTAGCAGCCTTAGCGTGGTCAGGAGGGTCTTGGAAGGCAATCCACAAATCTTCCAGGGCTGTTGGAAGGAGGGGCCTCGCAAGGTCATGTGGACGCTGCATATTTCGTCGTCCAGAGCGGAAAAGCGCTCCATGACGACTGACCAACGGGTTGAGCTGATTAAGGGCTACCTGGCTAGTCACTCCAAGGGGGGGGGCACCGTAAACCAAATTCGGGATGGATTGGGATGGGAGCCCACTGAGGTCACAAGAGACTTCGTGAGAAAGGCTCTACTTCGACGTCCCAATATCTTTAGGCGTATCTCGCAAGGCTATAGGGATACTTGGGCGTTGAAAGGCCCCCCCAAACCAAGACTGTCTGCCAAGAGCAAAGCCAACCACGAAGAGCCTCAAACCACCCTTACAACCTGTGGAAACGGCTCGAACATAACAACTACGGCACGCACACTCCTTACTGCACCACATTTAGACCAACGAATAGAGCCCGGCAACGAACGACCCTTAGCAGTATCTATACCGTTGCCTGGGTCCTCCATCACGGGCAAGCGCACCAGGAGCACCACAGCAGCAGAAAAGGGCGCGCCCGCCGTGAAGAGGCGCGCACCAAGTACTTGCAAGCGGACTCCGGTCAACAGACCGACCTTAACACTACAACAAGGCAATGGTCAGGTGGCCGAGAAAGATAATCAATTTCCTCCCCCGATGACATCTCAACTCGCTCATGAGCAGTCTTTGGAAGATCACACGTATCGCCCGCCAGAAAGTTGGCTGCCAGCCCTTTCTCCACTAGATCCGCTCGACCTCAGACCCATTGAAGATGATTCATACGGGCTGTCATATAGAGCTAATACCGTTCTGTCAGAAATGCAATCATTCCTCTTTCTGGATAGAGAGGTGTTCGTGGAAACCCTACCGGAACTGGACCAGTACGTCGCCGAATGCGCTCGCAACGGAGACGACCGGCCGCTTAAGCAGTTCCTCGAGTACCAAGCTCAGTATAGGGTCGCCAACACTAGCTGGGAGTCTGAACTGCTCCAGTGTCCAACCGCGTGACCCCTTCGACGATCCAACAATATAGCGATTACGGCATGGCCAAAAAAGCATGGAACGCGCACCCTCGCTCCATGCTTTTACCGGAACAGAGGTCATCATACTCTGGCGATGCATCCCCGACTCACTCTTCTATCTAGACAGACACCTGGACAGGCTTGGGAACTTCTTCCTCCGGGGCCAACTGAGCCGTCCATCGGATGGTATGGGGGGATAACATGCAACGGGCACTTGGTCCAGCATCCCCTAGGGCGGTTCCTCCCTCGCCCACTTCCCGCCCCTGCGGAGATCGATCTAACCACCCCGCATCACGAAATACAATTATCAGACTGGATAAATAGCTGCTCATTCACCCTCTCCAATATCTCTCAATTGACTCGAGCAAAATGTGTCCTTGCCCGCTCATCTCTCCTACACAGCTCTGTCACCATTGATCCCTGGAGCTTTCTGACACAAAGACATTACCCTCAAAGCAGTTTGGTCCTGTGGACGCCACCCCAGGAGACCGCGCGGCCAACACATTGGGCGGCGGCCACACCAGAGCTACTTTTTCATCGACAGAACGAGTGGGTTGAGTCGGAAGCTCTAGCGGGCACCCTCCCTAGAAGGTCTGATAACAATGACGATGCGACAGGGCAACAACTGATCTCGTCCCCGAAGTATCGCTTAGAGTGTGAACTGGTTCGAGACCATATCGTAGAGGTCTTTTCACGCCTGGGAATGACTGACCTGCAGGTGGGGGCCTTAGGGGTTGTCTCCTACCCGCATCTGATGCACCTTCGGATACGAATTAGAGCCCGTTGGCCACAATATGATGATCAACAGCTTCTGAAGGCTCTGCATCCCACGCCAGCTGTCTGTGGATTCCCCCAAGATGTTTCTAGTCAGCTAAGGCGCACCATTGAGACAAGGGACCGCGGTTGGTACACAAGCGCCGTTGGCTATAGCACCCCTCAGCGAGGATGGTTTGCGGTCATGTTACGTTGTGCTGAGATCCTAGACCCTCATACACTCAGACTATGGGCCGGTGCGGGTCTAACAGCGACCTCAGACCCTCTAATGGAGTGGGAAGAGCTCAACACAAAGCTGCGCTGGTGCACCCATCCTGCCAAAGTGCGGGTGTTGGAGGTTGTTTGATGGATGCTCGAATCTGGCGGGCAGAGAACTCAGGACCGCGAGTTCTTCTACTGCATGGCTTCCTAGGCCACCCTGATGATTGGGCAGCCACTCGGAAGGCGTTTGGTGCCGTGGGCGAGTGGACAGCGCCGTTCCTACCCGGGCATGGCGCCCGCCCGCTGCCTGTCGAACTCCCCAGCTACGCCCAGCACCTTGCCAAGCTATCAGGAGGTATACCCTTCGACTACTGCATCGGCTACAGCCTCGGCGGAAGACTGGCCTGTGCTCTTCAGAGCATGGGGGCGGTATGGGGAAAGCTAATCCTCGTTGGAGCCCGTCCTATACCCGAAGTAGCTCTCGATCGCCTGGCGCGTGATATGCTCCAAGCCGATACGCTTATGCGTGTCGGCTTGGAGCGGTTCTTGGAGAGCTGGTACCAGCAACCTCTCTTCCAAGGCCTCCAACTTACAGATGCTTTCCTTGCCCGTCGTCGACTTCACCAGAAGGCACCGTTGGCCACAATCCTGCACAAGTGGAGTCCAGCACGACTTAGAGTAGCCGCCCACCCCGCCCCAGAAACCATCATCTATGGAGCTCAGGATCCGGTCCGTCCTACAGGCTGTGAACTTATCGACAACTGTTCCCACCATGTCCCGGAGATGGCTCCGGAAACACTCGCCCTGCTCTTACGAGCCCGACTCCTGTAATTTGGCCGATCAACAAATATCGGCTACCGATGTAGAGTCCGATAATACATCGATACAAGCTCTCAGTGTGACACTGGTAGATTGAGCCGAATGGCGCCGGCTCGTAGACTCGCCCCTCTTTCGGGAGCTGCTCTATGTCAACGACTCTTAGCGAACAATCCTCAACAGTGTGTTGGACAGAGGTTTCTGGCTTCACCGACATCCTCTATCACAAGCACGACGGGATCGCTCGCATCACCATCAATCGTCCACAGGTGCGGAACGCCTTTCGTCCTCTTACGGTCAAAGAGATGATCGCAGCCTTCACGGATGCAAGAGAGGACCCCTCTATAGGCGTCGTTCTACTCACCGGAGCGGGACACCAGGCTTTCTGCGCGGGCGGAGACCAGAAGGTACGTGGCCATGCAGGTTACGCGGACGAGGAGGGCTCTGAAAGCCTCAACGTCCTCGAGCTCCAGCGCCTGATCCGCCAGCTCCCCAAGCCCGTGATTGCTCTAGTGGCTGGTTATGCTATCGGGGGAGGCCATGTGCTCCACCTAGTGTGTGACCTCACGATTGCGGCTCACAATGCTCAATTTGGGCAAGTCGGTCCCAAGGTAGGCAGCTTTGACGCTGGGTTTGGCATGAGCTGTCTCATCGAGACGGTGGGATTAAAGAAGGCCAAGGAGATCTGGTTCCTCTGCCGACAGTATTCGGCGGAAGAGGCCGTGAGCATGGGGTTGGTGAATAGCGTAGTCCCCTATGAGCAGCTGGAAGAGACTGGCGTCGCCTGGGCGCGCAGGATGTTGCAATACAGCCCGACAGCCCTTCGCTTCTTGAAGTGCTCTGCGAATGCATGCATGGACGGCGCCGCGGGACTACAAGAACTCGCTGGCAATGCGACCATGCTCTACTACATGACGGCCGAAGCTCAAGAGGGCCGCAATGCCTTCTTGGAGCGTCGAGCTCCAGAATTCAATAAGATCCCACGACGCGGAGGCACCTAAGATGTCACCTTGGATTGCGGCAGCTCGCCCTCACACACTCTTGATAGGGCTCTACCCGGTATGGCTAGGCGCTCTTGCTGCGTGGCAGCTTGGAGAGGTCACCTGGTGGTGGATAGTCCCCGCTATGCTCATAGCCCTCTCTCTGCAGATAGGGGTGAACTTTCACAACGATCTCCGCGACGGCTTGCGCGGTGCTGATCGCGAGGATCGCATAGGCCCTGCCCGCATGGTAGCCTCTGGATGTATCTCTCCGAGGGCCATGCGCTGGGGCGTCATCGGCTGCATGACTCTCGCTCTCACGCTTGGACTTGTTACAGCTGCATGCCGGTTCCCTTGGGCCCTCCCTGCCATGGCCATATGTGTCCTTGCTGCGCTCTCCTACTCAGCTGGGACGCGTCCTGCTAGCCATCGTGGGCTAGGAGATCTCCTCACTCTTCTATTCTTTGGCCCCGTTGCCTGTGTGGGCACCACCTACCTCCTCAGTCTTCAGACCACCCCCCTCTCATGGACTCTCGGTTTAGCCTGCGGCTGCTTCTCAGTCGCCTTCATTGCCATCAATAACATACGAGACATCGATGCCGACCGAAAGATTGGCAAGCAAACCCTGGCTGTCCGCTTTGGAGAGAGTTTCGGACGTTATGAAATTGCTTCGATGCTCGTACTCCCCTGCCTTCTTGCTTGGACATCTGGAGCCTCCCTTGGCTGCGTATCGCTGCTTTGGAGCGGCCCGTTCATCAAGAGAATGCCCACCACTCATGGACCGGCCTGGAATCGAGAGTGGTCCTGTGTGAGCAGGGCCTATGCCGTCTTTGTCCTGGGGGTTACCTCCACACTGCTCCTTACGTAGGCTAGATGCTCTCGTTTCGCTGGACCGCCTGCCCACCCGCTGAGGCGGTCCTTCACCGACCCGGTCTGCGTGTGGCGCTTAGGGACTCAGGTGGAATTGGCCAGGGAGAGGCGTGGCCTCTCCCTGGCTGGAGTGTCGAGAGCTATGCCGATCTCGAGCGCTTCGTCAGGCAACTACCCTCCCTAGCACCCAAAAGCTATTGGACCGCCACCTCTCAAAGCAGCGGTCTTCCTACCAGTTTCCGTTGGGCTATCTCACTGGCACTAGAATCTCTCATGGAGCGGCCCCACACGGCCGAAATAGCGAACTTCAGGGGAGCCGGCCTATTGATCGATACCGATCCCTTGTGGCCCCAACGGCTAGAGCAGTGGACCGCTCTACGTCTACCTGTGGTGAAGCTGAAGATTGGAGCGAGTTCCGCGACCGACGCCTATGCCATGATCAGCAAAGTCCTAGACGCCTGGCCCTGGGTCCGCTTGCGCCTCGACACCAATCGAGCCTGGGATCTTCTGACGAGCTACGCCTTGGCGAATGATCTCCCCCGAACACAGCTGGATTACTGGGAAGAGCCTGTGCACCCTAGCCAGCTAGAAGCGTGGATCTCTCATACTCAGCTGCCCTTTGCTCTAGACGAGTCTCTACGCAGCCCCTCTAGTGAATTGCCCTCGCCTTCTCTTCTACGGAGTGCGCAAGCGTGGATCCTGAAGCCATTACTCACCGGATCCATAGGAGAGTGTCTTATGTTTCAGGAGCGGGCCCGCGGCTGCGGATGTCGATGCATATGGAGTAGCTGCTGGGAATCAAGAAGCACGATAGAGAGCTATAGGCTGTGGGCGCCCACTAGCGAAGTGCATGGATGGGGTCCCCTACTGTATGCGCCGCCCTTCACAGCTAGGAGCGGTGCATACAGCACGGAGATGGATCCTCGGCCCCTGGTAGCTTCGAGCGAAGAGGCTACCAGGGAGCTGCCGATCCTTTAGTCTTCCATGGGAGCCGCTACAGAGTCCCCCTCACCGGGGGCAATCTGAATAGAAGTTGGCGATGGCTGACCACAGCCGTCCCCATCTCCATATCGAGCGTCCACGGGACACCTCATGGGGCCGGACAGCGAACTACCTCCACGGGGAAGGGTAACGTCATCCACGGTAGCCAGGAGTTGTCTTGTCTTTGGGGAAGTGATGACTCCAGTAGCAGCCATCGCAAAAACCATGAGAAACACTTTAAAGCGGCTCATATGCGCCTAGTAGTTGATTTAGTATTATAATAATACGTATGAACCAAATCTAATTTACGTTCAACTGTTTTGAATAACTGCTATTTTGCAGATCGAATTTACGCTGACAGTGGATTTAGAAACGGAGAGGATTCTCCCCATCTAAGACATATAGCGCTGGTCTCTATGCAAGGCAAAGGGATCAACACGAAGAGCCTTGGTCATCATCGCCTCCATTTGGCTCTTCGCATAGGGCTCCACACCCAATCTCTTGCGAATCATCCCGTAGCATCTGACCAGGTCTGTGGTCTTGCCTCGGAGCCAGCCGCCCATGAACCTACGCACATTCTCTCTCATGGTTGGATTGGGGGCGCGATAGACCGTGGTATAGCCTCCCAGATAACCCCACCGAGCCAGGTCCTCTAGGAAGCGCTGATCAGTTTGAAGATCCCCCTCCATGAGCCCTCGATCTGCCGTTGTTTGGACGATCTTCTGATGAACCAAGTCGTACACGCCGAATTTTAAGTTCGGGTTCACCTTGTGAGCCTTGGCTCTACGCAGATAGTTGGTCCAGAGGACACCCTCCTCCTGAGTCAGGGCAATGGATGAGGTTTCTATACCCTGCTCCCCCTGCTGCTGGACCAACAGCAGATGCACGATGGGCTGCTGCACCTCCGAATAGGGCTTAGCAAGTGTACCTCCCACATAGATCCCGAGAGCGTTGCTGGTCCAGTACATGGTCGGTGTGAACTGATCAGCGATCGATGTAAACTCTGACGACGCTTCGAAGGAGGAGGGCACAGAGAAGAAGCTGACCTTCTTCAGATCCACTGGGCCCTCCGGATCTGCTGCGACCAACCAGTCTAAGTTGGCCAGATAGGCGGTCTTCTTAGCCCACCGCGCCCGCTCCTCAGAGAGTCGTCGTGGAGGAGGTAGAGCCTGCTGGATCGACTCATCCATCTGCTGCTCTAGCTGTTGATCCACCTCATGATGTTGATCTTGATGCGCCTTCTGCTGGGCCGAGACCTGTTGCGCGGCATGCGCCTGCTGCTCGGCAGCCACCTGCTGTGAGATCTGTATCTGCTCAGACTGCCCAAGCCCTAGTGCCATGCTGGTCGGACCCTGCGCTCCTACAAGGACCCTCTCTGGTGTGTACTGAGGAGCCTCCTCAACAATTCTCTCCATGAGGGCACGCACCTGGGCTCTGCGCCGTGCGGAGAATCTCGTATCTCTCCCGAACTTCGTCCAGAGCTTCTCCATGTGCTCTTCGAGCACCGGCTTAGGCGATCTAAGTTCCTGTGGTTCGCCAAACAGGGCCCAGAAGTCCAGTGATATGTCCGAGACGAACAGCTCCTTGTAGTCCGATGTGAGCGCCGCCGTATCGTCTATCTCTTCTGTATCCAGGATGCG
This sequence comes from Chlamydiia bacterium, assembly GCA_049314435.1. GTDB lineage: Bacteria > Chlamydiota > Chlamydiia > Chlamydiales > JBMOFD01 > JBMOFD01. The sequence goes on from JBMOFD010000020.1 coordinate 18,429, forward strand.
ATCTCGAACCGCGCTGTACACGAGGTTGTTGAGTTTCTGATAGGAAGCCAGGAAGCTGTCGTCAGCCTTCTCATGAGCCTCATTGACGCGCAGATAGCGGATGATCTGCCCCATGGAGGGTTGATCGCCCTCGAGCATCTTTGCGTAGAGGGTGCGGTTCATAGCCATGTGGATCCTCTGGCCCGAGCTCCTTAGACCCCTCATGCGCCCTACGCTTTGGCATATATCTTCTAGGGTCGAGGAGTCTCCCATCAAGACCACCCCTTCGGTACCAGCCGCCTGAAGCACGTTGCTGCCAGTACGGAAGAAGTGACCCAGGTAGGTGATGTGGGAGAGCTCATTGGGAGGAAGAGAACCCTGCACGTAGACGTCGCCTCTCTGTCCTACTTGCTCGCGTACCCTCAATTCGCCCTGGTCGTCGTTATAGATCACCCCGTGGATGTCAGGACGCTGCTGCCGGACATACGTTAGGATCCGGTCAGCGACCTCTTCGCCACTTAAGCCGTAGAAGAGAGCTCCACCGTCCACAATCATAGCGGCGCGTGAACCTGGCGCAAAGAATCGCGGCAAAATCTCATCAAGCCGCTGCATGGGGTTTGTTGCATCGAGGGCATGGATGTGCTCTGGATCGTTGCAGTGTTGCATGAGGAAGTCGACCGTCTCACCCAAGGTCCCTGGATCCCAAAGAATCTCCGTGCCTACAGGGAAACTCCCCTCATGTTCGGGAGTTGCCGTGGCAGCCACGGAGGTCTCAAACATCGAAACGAACTGGTGAGAGTCACTGCGCAGGCTGCGCTGGAAATGTGTCATTTTGGGGGCGACCGCCGCCGCCACGTAGGTGACCACGGCAGCATGATGCTGACTGACCAAGCGTGGGAGCTCGGCCGGAAGATCTCCTGCATCATCACGGAGCTTCCGGCATGCATCGAAGGAAAGACCCGTCCACTCCCGAAGGAGGAGAGCCTCTTCTGTCTGTTCAACGGGGAGACCCACTGCCTCCGCTTCTTTAGCGGCTTGTGCCAGTTGATGACTGAGCAGCTTGCGGGTCTGATCGGAATTCAGCCCCCGATGAGCAAAGGAGATCGCTGTCTTGAGCAGCTCCTCCAGAGGATTTTTGATCTTGGAGTCCTTGGAGGGTCGATCGTTCCCTAAATAGGGAATCGCAATCTCGGGGTCAGCCTCTTCGGGATCCTTGGGAAGCCCAAAATGGACGCAGAAGGTGAGCTTGAACGCCTCTGGAATCAAGACGTTGATTAACCCCCTCAACAAGGCAATCTGCTCTCTCTGTGGATGAGACCGTACAAAGTCGGGCGCCGGCACCGTACGATCCTTCAAGTACTCATGGAATGCCTCGAGCTGGCCGGGGCAGAGGGCGATACGACACCCTAACAGCTCCGCCAATCTCGCCTTGCCCGTCTGCTCATAAGCATCGAGATCAAAGGCCACCTGCCCATTGCCTGGAAGAAGCCCTGCAAGCTGAGGATCAGCAAACATGAGGAAGACACTATCCAAGGTCGAACGCACCGTCCCCTCTTCCAGGTAAGCCTTGCCAGAGAGAGGATGGTTCAATTCATCTTTGCGACGGAACATCTCATGAGCTTCATCCGCATCTAATTTCATTCCGCGACGTATGAGGCGCAGGAGATCGCGGTAGAGATTCAAGTACCTCTTCTCGGCTCGATGGGACGCTGATGTGGCCAAGTCACCGGCGAGCCTTCGAATCACTCCCCTGGATCGCAGGCGGTCACAGTACTCCAAATATTTTTCACGGAAGATCAGGTCGAGTGACTGGAAGTCGGTCTTTTTGGAAGTAAATGCCTCTCTGCAGAGGATCGACCGCTCACATCGCGCGATCAGGGCGCGCAGCTGCCTCTCCTCTAATGGATGTGCTCGGGTGCTCTGTATCTCCAAACAGGGACGCCCTGCAACCGTGGAGAGTGCATGCCGCACTTGGGCTGCACACACCGGTGCCAGCGCTGGAGTGAAGCAGTTCACTAGCGCCACGTGACCATCGGCCAACACGAGATTCTTCTTAGGACCTCCATAGAACGTCTTGCCTGCTCCGGTGCCCGCCTGCATAACGAGATGGCTTGCGCCGTCCCGCACCTCTTGGATCACTCGCTCGAGCTGCTGCACCTGTCTCTCCCATAGTCTACATCCATGCACGACCTCAAAGACCATCGAGCTGCGGAGGAATCGATCCGAGAAGTGGGCATAGTCATACGCCGAAGGCCGAAGCAGGTGCTCCTTGAGCTTGGCGAGACGCAGAGCATATTCTGGCTGAGCTGGCACGACCTTAGACAAGGCTGCGAGCTGGTCCTCAGCCGCGGCTAACTGCTTGTCTCGGATCGCAAAGAGTAAGTAGCGGTACATCCACTGATCAAAGAGTGGCATGTGCCCCTCCTCGAGCTCTGTCTCGCTCGCAAACCAGTGTGTATCATCACGCGCAAAGGCCTGGACTAGATCCAGCCAGCGCCCCTCTGGGTGCCCCTCGACAGACGCCGATTTGGCACGACGGGCGCGCTGACTCCTCAACCGCTCCTCATCTGTCTGATCCATTTGGGCAGATGAAGGAGGCCTCCTTGCTAAGCGCATCAGCATCTCCTTCATTCCTTCTAGGATGGGTCTGATGGCCTCTTCTCTAAGAAGACCCAACCCCTTAGAGAGTCTCTGTTGTCCTTCAGGGGTGGAGAGATCATCGGAGGGTAAATCGCTGCTGGAACGGGTGAAGTACTCCAGCAAGTTCTCATTCACTCTAGCTAGGGAATTAGCCACCATCGGTTCGTCGTGTCGCTCGTCGATCATCTGCTGAGCTGGGAAGAACTCGACCTCCTCAGCCGCGCCACCCGGGTGCTCTGGGTTCGACGCGACGGCTCTCAGTTCGGAGTCACCTAAGACGAGCCTCCGGACGAGCGTCGCACAGGTCCGGTCATCCTCAGCCAGCTGTGCTCCAAGCTCTGCCAACACTGGCCGATCGGACCTCTTCATTGCCTGTTGGAAGACGAGGCGATCTTCCTCGCCCAGTCCATCCAGAGCCGCACAAAGATCGGGGAGGAATTGCATGGCTTGTTGCACGCCTTGGACCATCTCCAACCCTGCCGTAACGATCGATCCCAAGGAGGTCATGCGGAGCAAGCTATAGACCACATCTTTGGCAGTCCGAGGCCTACCGTTGCCCACTAGGTTGAAAGCTCGGGCGACCTCATAGCCTCGGACTAACGGGTCGAGTGGGGTGAAGCGCAACAGCCTGCAAACGAGGCTTTCGGGCAGAGGCAAGGTATAGTTCGCCGCTGCATGCTCGACCAGATGGGTCAGCGAGGAGACAACGGCCCAGGTCCGAGCTGACCGATGTCGGCTTCGATAGACGTCACAGATCTTTTCACGAACGTCGAGCACCGCCTTATGGGCTTGTGTCACCACGGCCTGTCGCTGAACATATTCATCTTGGCGCAGGGCAATCTCCTTCCTGCGCTGTTCATTCAGATTCCCCTGCCAGTCAGCCCACTCTACATACGTATGAACCAAAGCTTCGAGTCGATCGGGGTCCGGAAAATCATCAGGTCTAGCGACCACGCTTTCGAGCAAATGGACGGTGCAAATCGTGACGCTATCAGTCAAAGCATAGGTGATACTTTCCAGCGTTTTGCGCAGGTTAGGCAACAGGGCGCGGAACTGACCGGCACGCTGGTGGAACGTGGCCAATTCTGCCGATGCGAGATCCTTGGGAGGAGTGCCTTTAGCCAATCGATAGTAGGGAAGGAAGTGGGACAGGTTGTTTAAGTTAAAGGGTTCCGCCAATAACACCTCATCCCAGCGGCGTTCACCAAAGGCTCGCTCAAAACAAAGGGTGCTGATGATCGATGTGGTCCACGGGTCGGCTCCAACTCGGTCATGGTGAGCCTTCGCGATCAGCTTAAGACACTGATTCAAGTCCCGTAAGGCAGCGGTCGGTGCAGCGTCCAGAGGAATCCTGAGCCGGCTCGGTAAACTTAGAGAGCACACCTCTTGGTGCGCCACGGCCAGTGCTTCAAGCGTATCGGGATCCGGGAATTCGTTTGGCCTAGAGGCCACCACACTCTGCAGGAGCTCGATCATGTGGCGACGCGGCTCTTCGCAGTCGGGCGACGGATCTTTTTTGCTCAAGAGAGTCGGTAGAATCTCTCGGAACTTACGGACTTGCTCATGGAACCTGGGCAGTAGGGCCGCAGGGAGACCCTGTGGAGGTGTTCCTTTAGCTAGCCGGTAGTAGGACACAAATCCATGTCGAAACTCGAACAGGGAAGGCCTATCCAAGCAGACAATCGCCCAATTATTGGCTAAACGAAAACTCTCTAGAGGGGGCGGTTCCCATCCCTGTGTCCTATTTGGATCCGCGGCGATCCGCTTGCGATGCGCTGCAAAAATCGCCTCTAGACACTGAGCTGCTTCCTCAGCAGCCTTTCGTTCGATCGCATCCACCGGGCCTTGTTGTGGCAACCTAGCCTCACTGTGGACCATACTTGATTTCGCCCTATCAGCTTTTTGGTAGGCATCAACCAGTTCCTCTAAGGCGTTGGGGTCAGGAAACGCATCGGGCTTTTCAGCGGCGCTATGGAGCAAGAATACGGCACAAATGTATGCATCACCATGATCACTGACCCTCATCTTGCAGCGAAGCAGTCCAATTGTTTTACGCCAGGCCTGCACGGCCTCTTGGAACTTGGGCAATTCTGACGCTGGCAGGCCTTTTGGTGGAGTCCCTACAGACAGCCGGTAGTAGGCCAGGAATCCCCTGCATATATCAGTAGAACCAGCTATCGACGCGCTGATGTCGATATGAGCCCAGGGCCACCCTAACTCAAAACGCATGAGCTCGGCCACCCTGTCTGTTACCGGATCTTCACATGCAACTGAAATGTGAGCTTGATAGATCTTCTGGATACACTCATTGCGCGCTCTTAAGGCCTCTTCGGCTTTTACCATGCTTACCAGCAACGGAGAGTCGATCTGCTGAAGCTGTTCACCCGCCCGCTCTCTCCCCGCCAGGCGAGCCTCATACTCGTCTGCCGATGGATACTCGGCTGGGTCCTCCGAGGCACTCCGAAGTACGTTCAGGATGCTCTGCTCCTGATCGGGCCAGGCCCTTGAACGCAGAAAAGGGAACAGCCCTCGCAGCGTCTGAACGCGCTGACGGAAGAGGCTCTGCTCTTTCCGCGAGAGCCCCTTAGGAGGAGTGCCCCAAGCCAGTCGATAGTAGGCAGGGAATCCCCTCCGAAGCCCTTCGCAAGAAATCTCATTGACCTTGAGCGGCACACGATCCCAGCTCATGGCTGGATCCCATGCTTCATCAGGCAGAGCCATCGGTCCCCTGCCCGTCACGAGTCCGAGGGCTGCCTCCGCCACCTGAGTGAACACAGCAGGAATCCGCACCTGCGACGAATCGGAGTCGCGGGACGAAGATCCCGCCGGAGCCACCATGACCGTTGAACCAGAGTTCACCGCCTCCCCTGTTCCCAACAGAGCCGCCACAGCCCTTTCCTCGTTGGTAGAACTCCTTGCAGAGCTGGTCCCACTGATGGCCATCCGGGCCAGCTTCCTTAACCTGGCTCCTGCAGAATGGTGCGACGCTCGGCACGCATCATGAGCATAGAGCTGATTGAGCTCATCGAGCCGTTGACCCAGTTGCGGCAACAGGAAGAAGGAGTGCGCCACCGCTTCTCCATCTAGACGGAGCATACTGGCAACTTCCCCCATCTGGTCGATGCACTTGACGCCAGAGTCCTGCATAAGCCGGAGAGCCGCTCTCAACAGGAGGTGCTCCTGCTGTTCACGCTGGCTCCCCTTGCCCCCCTTCGGAGCCATGCAGAGCATGGTCTGTAGCAGCGCTGACCGCAGGAACATCTGCGGCTGTAGTCCGTCTTCTGAAGAGGCGTGCAGGAGCTGATTCTCCTCAACGAGCGCCGCGAACCTCATGGCGGTCGAGAGCCACTGAGGATCGCCCCGCTGCGCCAAAGCACTCGCCTGCAAGAGTAGACTCAGCGGCACTAACCCGGGCTCCGAGTGAGCTCTCTGGAGGAGTTCATCCATACGATCGAGGTGCCAGCGCACCTGTCGATGATCGCCACGGACTAAATGGTAATAGACGAGCCAGCCGTGATCCTGAGCATCGTCGGTTTCCAGGTGACCTTCTCCGTTGATCTGCGCTCTCAGGCAATCTGCCATGAGGCCTAATCCCGTCGATCTGCCCATTCCCCGCAATGGGGACTGGATCAGACTCTCGATCCAGTCAGGCAACTGAGGAAACCCTGTCTCTACCGCGGTGCCCAGTAGGGCCGTGGTCATCTTATCCAGAAGATGCTCTCTGGGAAGGATGATCTCATATCGTCCTTCTGCACTCATGAGCAGAAGATAACGAGTATATGGAGCTAGAGCCTCTTGTAAGGCGGGCGGGCTCTGGTTGCGCGCCAAGAAGAAGCGGGGATCCTCATCCCAGACCGCTTCTTCTTTCCCTCCGACAGTAGTCACCTTAAAGGAGAGCCGGGGATCGTCCAAGAATTGAATCGAGCCTATTTGGGTTGGGTCTTGTTGCGAGCGCATGATCTTGATGCGCTCGGCAGGAGCAAACCAGTAGAGAGCGGCGAGGGTATCAGGAGGGGCGACGTCCATTGAGGACCCTGGCGGGAGGAGGTCAGCATGTCCAGGTCCTTCTACCTCCTGGGAGCCACGAGTACGTATCGTGTGCATCCCGTCTAGAACAGAACGCCAGGTGTAGCAACCCTGAGCGTCCAGAGGCGCGGTTGTCCAAGTATAGATCTGGCCCGGGGCTCTCTTCCACTGGCAGACGTAGCTGACTGACCCCGCCACAAAGGGCCTACCCTCCACAAGCGTGAGGTGCTGGTAACCGGGCTCAGCGCATGCCCAGGTGCACGAACCCGTACGAGTCAGACGGCTACCTGGTTTCCCTGTGATCGTGTCAATGATGGAGCTGCGGGCTTGCTCTCTTTGGGCATCACCCTTCACCGTCTCGACCCAAAGAGCGAACTGAGCGCCATCAAAACAACACTCGATCTTGTATTCATCGGAGATAAAGGTGGGATACTGACCCGTCCATCCCACCAGAGGCTGTCTCCCTTCACAAGCCACACCTGCCGTCTTAAAATGGCTAGTAAGGACCTTGCTAAGAACCTGATCGCGAAATGGTCCGTCCTCGTTCAGCCTACGAATTAAGGGATCTCTCCACATCAGGCGTGCTTCAACCCTCGCCACCTCATCCTCATGCAACTCCTGTCCAGGAGCGTATGTTGAGACCGTCGGGAACGATCGCGTCCCGAACGTGCTTCTCGGGCGTATCCTTCCATCCCTCTCAGCGCGTTCCACGACTTCGACCCACTGACTCTCAGAAGCATGTCGAGGGTCTAGGAAACGATCGCTGAGGCTCTGCCAACGATCCCGAAACCGAGTCTTCACGCTCGCTGGATCGGCAGGGGCATATACCCCGAACTCGTCTAGGAACACTCCTTTGAACCTATCTAGCGAGGCGTGATCATCCCCCAAAGCCGTCCGAATCACGGACTTCACACCATCCTGAGTCTCCAGAAGGAGTCCCATGACAG
>JBMOFD010000021.1:0-25805 GCA_049314435.1 Chlamydiia bacterium
GATGGAGGTTCCGATGAAATACCGGCTGGCATTTGGCCTTATGATCGCGATGAGTTCAATGACTGGGTGGAGTATATCCTGCTCTGCACAGCCGCAGTCGCGACTTCTATTCGCTCAGGGAAATACGTACCCTAGGAACATCCAAGGAGTCGATTTGAGCTGGGGCGCTGGACTCTCGAACAGAGATGGCCAACCTATATCGGGATGGACAAACCTCGGGTCACGGCCTTCCTCCTTAGACAGTGTCGATGCCTTTACCTCCTCCTCCTACTATAGCTGCATCGGGCGTTGCCGAGGTGTTGGCATCTATCATGGCAGCCCAGTGGGACCTAAAGGGTGTTCCTCAGAATTTCAACAAACGACGACGACCGATATCAATGGCACCATGTGGGGCCAGTCTACTGTCAATAGCACCTTGTGGGGCAATCCTACACAGACTACGACCACTTCAGTAGGAGATGCATCCACGAATGTCCGGGATCTGTGCTTCACTTCTTGCCAAAACAACTTGTCTAGCGGCAACTGGAGCGGTGCCGGCATTTTCGACTCCAATTCGACGATTTCAGGAGACCAGATCATGCAGTACTACAAAGACAACATGGTCAAACCAAATGGCGTAGATGTCCTCTAGTTTTCAGGTGACTGAGCGGTAGGACGTTTCAGCTTGTCATTGTTGGGAAGTCGAAGCTCTAAACGCCATCGCAAGGCCTGGACGTCATCATGCAGGAAGACGCTCCTAAGCTCTCATGGCTGGCAGGCGTCAGCGAACCTCTCCTACCTTAGGAAGACAGGGAGAGGTCTTGCCAAACTAGCCGCACCTCCACCGCCTGACGAACCCCAAGCGAATGTCCAACAAGCGCCGTACGCGCCGTGCACGGCCTAAAGGAAGGCTCGGCCCAAAGCTAATCAGCGCTATCCGAACTAGATTTCCTTGCGGCTTGGTTCAACCCAGGGTTACACCTTGGAACCGATCGGGCCATCCTTAAAAATTGTCTCTATGCATGCTTGGACAGCTTTTCTGATAGTCCTAGGTCTCTAGCTGGTGTAACCCTCCCAGGTCTGCTTTTGAACCAGGCCTTCCTTGCAAACTGGCGATCCAATGACGCCGCCCTGACCGAAGCGATCAAAGATTGCGCAGATGCGCACTTTCCTCCATAATTCATTGCATCACACACGCCGGTGTGGCGAAATGGCAGACGCGGCAGACTCAAAATCTGCTCCTAGCAATAGGGTGTTGGTTCGAGTCCGACCATCGGCAATCCCATTAAACTTTTCACTAGTCTGAATTTCCTCGACCCGATTAGAAGGGGGAGCGAGGAGGGCATCGTTGTGGATGATCAGGCGCCCCGCATTTTGTTGGTTGACGATGAACCAAGTGCTCTAGAAGCTCTGGAGCAGGCGATTTCATGGTATGGCCAACGCTTAGGTTGGCAAGTGACTGCCATGGACTCCCCCCAGTTTGCACTGGAGGCAGCTCAGGCTCGTCCTTTTGACCTCATCATTACGGATCTCCATATGCCCTCGATGAATGGGCTGGATCTGATCCGCGAAATGAAACGCATCCTTCCTAACCTACGCGCTCTGCTCCTTACAGCCAGTGCCAGTTTGAGTGGGTTCCTCAAGGAACTACGCATTACCGACGCGAAGGTGTTGGTGAAGCCGTGCGCTCTCATCGACCTCATCCATGCGATCCATGAAGTCTTGGAGTTGGGTGATGCTGCTGTGGCAGCGCCCAGACAAGAAGAGACTCTGCCCATTACCCAGACGCTTCATCATCAGTATGGGCTTCAGTTCAGCCATCACAGTGATGTGGTGGAGTACCTCCCTCTAGATGCAGAGCGACTGGCTCTTCTGCTCTTGCAGACGGAGAGTCCCTCGGTTCCCCTGGAGCTACTTCGATTAGGCCTCCGACAGCAATGCGAACGTCTTCTGCGCAGTGGTCGCTCCCCAACAGGAGTGCTACATGAGCTGGAGCAATTGATCCAAGAACACGCCTCCACCAGCGAGGTGGGTGTTTTTGTGGGGATCTTCAACCGACGGCGCAGAACATTTTCTCACGCGCAGATCGGTTTTCGATCAGCTTCTCTGCGGCGAGCTCAGGATTTCCAGGATCTGGAACCGGGTACCATAAACCTACATGCTAGGGATGTCGTCAGGCTCTCGATGCACGAAGAGCTCTCTCCTGAGGATGCCCTCAACGACCACCTGCACATCACAATTGCGTGGGGCAAGTCGGCTCAGATGGAATTTAGCTTCTCTCAGGGAGGCTAGACTCGATGGACCTCTCCGCCCTCTCACCCGAATTTTCCTTCCTGACGGAGCCTGCTTCTCACTGGCTGGGGCCTCATGTTCTAGACCTTCTAGAGAAGGCAGGCCTGGGAGCGCTCTTTCTAAACGAGTCAGGTGTCCTGGTCTACTGCAACGTCTCGGCTCGTAAAGCCCTGGGGCTGCAGCATCGAAGCCTGATTGGGCTACAGGCCAAGGATCTCCCTCTTGAGGAGCTCTTGGGTCTGGAACTCGAAGTCATGCTGAAGAACCAGAAGACCGCCATTCGCACTCGGGTGCAGATCGGAGAGGCGCACGAGTCTGAAATTCTGATCGGGCCTATTCGCGTGGGTCCCCTGCAGGAGCGCGGTCTACTGATCTTGATCCGCCCCATCACCTCCAGGATCGAGCAGCTCGCTGCGACGGGAGAGCGTGTAGCCGCCACCTGTCACAATCTGAAGAATGAGCTATGCTCTCTCAAGGCATGGCTCTCCCTTCTGACGCAGCACGGCCCTACCTGGGATCAAAGCGACCTGGAATCCCTACAGGGGCTCTCTCAAGCCATGAAGTCGTTTGAGCTGAGAATTGAAGAGGTACTGCATCCCATGCGACGGCGTCAACAGGATGTCGTAGACATGGTGACGCTTGTAGAGCAGTCCTGGGCACATGCCTGCCAAACACTGGGCGATCTTTGGCACGGACAGCTACGGCTGGAGTCCTGCGCCAACACGCTCCATGCTCTTACGCATCGCGATCAGCTCGATGAAGTTCTGCAAAACGTGTTCAAGAATGCAATGGAAGCGGTCCCTGGCGGATGGGTACACTGCGCGATCGACCAGACGGCCAACTGGATCTCGATCCAGATCTCCGACGAGGGGGTGGGCCCACAGGAATGGCATCTGCTCCAACAGGAGTCCACGAAACCCTCCGGTCATGGTCTGGGACTAGCCGATGCTCAACGAGCCCTCATCAGCATGGGTGGCACGCTAGACCTGCAGACGTTTGATGAAGGGCGTCACGCCCTGGTGCTACGGCTGCCCGCAGCGTAATCAGCTCCAAAGCTCCAAGAGATGCTGGACGATGCCCGCTCTCCAGGCCTTTCGGGCCTCTCTGTCTAGTTCAAAGAGCTCCGCTGCTAGGGCCGTAGCAGGCTCAATCAATAGCGACCTCAGAGGCAGCCGAACATCCCCATCGATCTGGAGACCTCTTAGTTGTTCAAGCATCGTATGTCGCACCTCAGCCACCACCTCTGAACGAATCTCTAGAGTCGATGCAGCCTGAACGGCTTGCGTGAGACGCAGGCGCCCCTGAGGCGTAGCATAACCCTCGATCCACTCTTCTGTGGCCATCTCATGACATCCCTCGATGGGCAAGCCACCTATGGAGCCCGTCGTCCATTGCACGTCTGGAGAATTCTGGATGAGCTGGCGGGTGTGGTCTGCTAAGAGTAGCCATAGAGGTGCCGTAGAGACCACATGCTCACCTACAGGACAGCGCACCGAGTCGTGCTCAAAACGAGCCTCAGTCGAGGCGTAGGGTCTCTCCTGAAAGGAGAGTTCACGCCCTATAAAGTGGATCGACCGGACTCCTGCATCGAGAGCCAAAGAGCTAAGCAGTCCAATGACATCTGGAGCATCATGGTCTTTGAGCGGCATGTCCACTCCAAGTCCAGAGAACAACCACTCCTCCAGCACGCCAGAAAATCCCTTATGACCGATGAATCTCGGGCCATCCCAACCCACCACCGTTGAGGCATGAGAGCGCAGGGTGCAGCTCAGGGGCACTTTGTGCCCCATGAGCTGGGCCAGTCGCTCCTGCTGGGTCTCCCTCGGATCTAAACAACCGACGAGGTCGGGCACAATACCGGCCTCTACAAGAGGGCCTACTGCAGCACCTCCGGCCCAGATCAGCAACTGGTCTCGATCGGCCCGCAAGAGCGGCAACTGCTCGATAAGAGAGGGACCTCCCCCTGCAATGATGACCGATTCACCCTGAAGGGCACCATGCAGAGCCTGTTCGTGATGCATGTGAGAGAGGAGGGGTAAGAGCTTCCATAGATTCTCATAGGCAAGTCCGCCATGAGGACTCAGTGTCTTGCACCCATCCAGACGCGCCTCGAGGTGAGCCCGGAGGTTCGCTAACGACTGCCAATGAGAGGGGCTAGCCTGCCAAGCCACCCTGCCCCGGAGCATGGCAAACCAGAGTGCCCTATCACCCAGTGAACCGTGAACCACCGAGCTCGCCGACCAGTAGCGCAGCACAAAGCCATCATGCGAGCATAGTTCAGCCAGCCAAGGCTGCTGCATGATCCACAACAACTCCTCAGGCCGGTCCACAACACAAAGAACGCGCCGACCCGCTCCTGTCAGCAACCATTGGCCAGCCGCATATGCGCTGTCGGCTCCCACTGCAACCAGCTGCTCCACTGCAGGAGCTATCTCTTGCCCATGTCGGCCAATAGTGCCTCTAGGAGCCATCTCATCAAGCTGCCATACCGCATAATCGGAAGGCCAGTGGTTAGCCCAGGCCTCAAAAACCGAGTTCATGTGCCTCAGGAAGCCGAGGGATCCACCGTGACGTCTCAGAGGCACTCTCACGGCACCATGACCAGACTTGGGCAGGGCTGGCTAGCACATACCAGCGACTCTGCAGCTGCTGCTGGTAAGCAAGGAGCTGCGCCAGGGACTCTGGAGTGAGAGGATGGGCTTTGCATTCCGCTAGAAGTCGGATCTCTAGTCCTCCAAACATAGGCACAGCAACAGCCAGGTCGATGCGCTTACGCGGAGTCGATGATCCAGGGAAAAGGTTCTCTAGACTCCGCTCGACGGTGATCGCGGAAGGGGGGACGTTTCTGAGGAGAAGAGCTTGGATAAGATGTTGACGGACCCTTTCTTCGGGCGTCGCCACGACATGGCGACGCCGAATAGGATCAAAGAGCGTTGTCTGCGAGAGCGAAGACGCCATAATTGCCGTCCTTACGGCGATAGATCACACGAAGCGTATGATCTTCCTCTGAGCGATACACCAAAAAGGCATCTCCTGAAAGGTCCATCTTCATGACAGCATCTCGGAGAGAGAGCGTCTTGAGATCGATCGTTTTGCGATCGACTGCTGGGTGATGGAGCGCTTCTTCCACTACACGGCGTTGGCTGCTCTGGAGGTCTTCGTTGAAGAGAGCGAGGTCCTCGTCTTCGACGGGGATCGTCTTCACTTCCAGCGCATGCACCTTACGAGATAGCTGATGGTAGTCTTGCATGCGGTCTTTGTAGCGCAGCACCTTCGTCTCAAGACGGCGCATCGCTTCATCGATGCTGCTGTACATATCGGTGGTGTCCGCCTGCACCTTCACCTTGAAGTGGCCTACGTGCATCACGATGGAACAGCGATGATCCAGCTTCTGTGCCTCTAAGGCGACCGTCACTTCCAGATCCTTGCCAGGAAGAATGTGCTCGGTCTTCCGCAGCCGTTCTCGCACCGTCTCCTTCAAAGACTCTGTGAGTTCCGCATGTCGTCCGAAGATGGTGAGATGAAGACCCGGTTCTTGAAAACGGGCCATGCGCTCTTTACGTGTAGGCATGACGTACTCCAACTGTTGCACCGAAGAGGACTTGAACCTCTAACCACCTGGTTCGAAGCCAGGTACTCTATCCGATTGAGCTATCGGTGCATTCAGGACACCGTTCAGGTATCCTCTTTCTTCGCACATATGGAACCATGGAAGAGATTCTCATTCAAGGCTTTTGCCTTTCAGCCAAACCTGTAGCTGAACATGATCAGCTCCTCACCATCTTCACTGCGGAGTTGGGCCTCTTGCGTATCTATGCAAGGGGCATCCTACGACCGCAAAAAAAAGCCTGGCAGCTCCTTGCGCGCCCGGCTAGTGTATCAGAACTGCAATTAACTCGTGGGCGCAGCGAACTTTGGAATCTCGTCGACGGGCAGCTGCTCTACTACCCCGACGGCATGAACCACTCCTGGGAGCAGCTACAGGGCATCCTGTCGATGATCCGCACGATCCTCGACACGCAGTGGCTAGGGAAGCCAGCACCCGAGCTCATGGAGCTTCTCCTCGCCTGCACCCAGCAGCTGGCGAGCAGCTACCATCCTAGTCTCCTAGCGCTCTTCTATTTGAAACTCCTGACCTATGAAGGACACTTCCCATTCAGCTTGCACTGCTCGGCATGTGGAGAAGCTTGCACCGAGAACCTCCACCTCGATGGACAAGCTGATGTCCTCTGCCGTGCTCATGCTCCTCCTGATGCACTCGTGATTCCTATGCATATTCATGAAGTCTGGAAGATCGGCAGTTTCCTCCGCTCCTTTCAGGCTATTCGCGCATGGGAATGCCCTGAATGTGCTCTGCTTGAAAGGATCATGGAACGGATGGGTACGCCACGCGGATCAGGTTTTTTGGGATCGTCTTCTTCTTGAATCGAGAGAATCTGGGCGAGATCCCAGGCTCACTGCATGGGCCGAGATAGGCCCACGTAGAGAATTGCGAGAAAGGGGACTCGAACCCCTACGAGTTTCCTCACTACCACCTCAAAGTAGCGCGTCTGCCAATTCCGCCACTCTCGCATGAGCAGGGAATTGTACGAGCCTCTCGGAGTTTCTGGCAATTTTGGGCCGTGGATTTGCACGATCGGGTTCACACCGCGATGGAGCTGCGCAGCCTCTAGCTGGCTCGCACCTCTTTTATTCGGCTTGTGCGGTACAAGCTAGAGAACCCATCAACATGGAGGGACCGATGTCTATTCGATCGCACTATATAGGGTTTGCCTTGGTGACTGTCACCTGCTGTCTAGCTCCAGCACTTTTTGCTACGGCGGAAGCGACTTCATCTCCAGCTGCCCAGCGAGTGGAGTCTGCCCAAAGTCTGAGCCTCGCTCGCGAGCAACAAGCAAAACCAGGGAAAGGCGACACTCCAGGCCAATTCACGAGCGCAAGCCATCCGCGTAAAAACAGCCCTAAATAGGGTACATTCAACGCTTGAAGTTGGGCGGTGAGCGACGCGCTCACCGCCTCTGAAAAAACACGAGCCCCTAGAACTCGCTGCTGCTTCCTACGGCTTTGGACTTCTTCTTACGCTGCTCTTCGGGAGAATTCCAAATCTCGTTGATGCGTGCGTCGATCTTCTTCATGGTTAGATGCTCCACGTCAAAGAAACCGACCTTGACCATCCCGCTTAGTACCAGGGAGCGCTGATACACCAGGTTGGCCGTTTTGCCCAACCCATCCATCTTCTTTGTCGCCCGGGCAAACTTCTTAAGGGCATTCACAAAAGGCTTTTTAACCGCGTGCTTGAATCGTGTCGCTGGATCGAAATAGCCCATCTCTTGACCACCCACGACAATCTTCAGCTGTTCGACCAGGGGGTAGAGCGCTGAGAGCTCCTTGGCCAACTGGATGACCGCCTCTTTGGTAGCCGGCTCTCCTGAGACAGGCTTCTCTCTGCCCAATTTCTTCACGACTTTGCTGTGAAGAGAAGCTATTTCCGGATGACTCTTCAAGGCAATCCTGGATGGCGCGTCCAGACTATCCACCACTGCAATGTAGGCCGCCTTGACCTGCCGCCACTTCCTAAATTCGAACGAGGCATAGTACCCATCTAGCACCTTGGCATACTGGACTGCTTGTCCGGAAAAACTAGGAACTGAACTGGACACCACGAATCCCTTGGCTTGTCTTATAAAAAAGTTTGTTTATGAGATGGTATCAAACAACCGCCCTTTCTAGGCAGTCGAGAGGAGCCTACGTCTCATCATCGAAGCCGCAAAGCATAGGCCCCTACTCCATGAGCTGTCTCCCATCGGGACCCTGCCCGCCTCTGGGCACGGGCCCATAGCCGCCCTTCAAGCCTCCTGTCCCAGTAGGAATCTAGGGTCCGTCCAGCTATACTCAACAGAAGGGGGTACGAACGGCCGGCCACCTTGCCACCGTTCTAACCGATATGCGCTGCATCTCGTACTGCACAGCTAGCACTTATGATTTGAGAAGTTTGGACCAGCGGCTCTCTGAGCGCTGTGCCCGTCGCCCCTTCCGGGACTGCCTCCTCTGTGAGTTCCCTGGACCCCAGAATAGGACCTTTGAAGTCTGCTTTTTTGCCTATGGCGTCTTCGTTGCGTGGGGCTTGCCTCCCGAGATGGAGGAGTGGCTCCTCAATGAACTCAAAGAATGTGAACGACAGCCCCTTAACCTGCGGGCCGAGGACGAGTTCTCCTTCTCTATAGGATCAGCTGCCAAAGTCTCCAGTGATGAGATCACAGTCCCCGATGAGGATCCCCTCTCGAAATTGGCCTTAAGTCACGGCATTGCTCAGTCCGTGAAATTGAGCGTCTTTGAGGTCAGCATCCAGAAGGTCATCGATGAAACGCGCGCCCTCCCAGAGGAGCTCGCATCAAGGGGACGCATCCCCCTCTCCCGTCGCCAAATTAGACAAATGATGGGTCGCCTCTTCATTGAGCGCTGCTCGGTAAACCTCCATACCGAGATCCTGGACATACCAGAATTTTTTTGGGAGTACAGCGAGCTCGAGCCTCTCTATCGGATGATGTCCAACTACCTCGATCTCTTCCCACGGGTAGAGGTGCTCAACAAACGCCTAGATATCGTCCATGAACTGTTCGGCATCCTCACGGAAGAGCTCAGGCATCAGCACAGCACGATCCTGGAGTGGGTCATTATCCTCCTGATCTCCGTGGAGGTCATTCTCCAGCTCTTGTGGCACGGCCATAGCCTACCACTCCTCGGGGCTTAAATAGGTTTACAATTTTTTAATATCGCAGGGAAGACTCGAGGCAGTTCCTCTGTACCCCCCCTCTCTTTCCGGCTGAGACAAACCTCTGGACCACTATCAGGCGAGTCGTTTATGCTCAATCCGATCTCGTTCACAGTCAATGGCATGCGTACTTTTCAACCTATCCAAGTTATGAGCCTTTTGCGTCAGCCAAAGCGCCCTCCCGCCCCCGGTCCGCAGATGGCCTGGGTGCATGGTAAGGTCTGCTTTTCGATGGCCGAGCCGGTCGAAATCCGCTCTAAAAAAGGCTACAATATCCAGTTCGTGAACTTGCTAGAGGCTCCTACTCTAAGAGCGAACTGAGCTAGCTCTTGGCCGGCAGCAGTAGTGTTGATCCGGAGGTGAGCTTGTCGCTATGCATCTCATTGAGTTTGCGAATCTCAGCGGCCGACACTCCATATTTCTTTGCGATCTTCTGCAACGTATCTCCAGCACGCACCTGAATCACTCTAAGATTATTCTTGGATGGTTTTTGCGGTCGCTCTTGCTGTTTGGCCACTGGTTTTGGCGTGTTCTGGGCTGGAGCCGATACCGTGACGGCACGAACCGGAGCGACAGGGGCTGCCTGCCTTGGAACGCAATGCGCAGCGAATGCAGGAGCCACCTCTGGGCAATAGCGTTCTAGCGCCGCGGTCAGGCTCATGGGTTGGGGTGGTTCTTCCCCGTCGAGGGCATAGAGCCTCTGAGCTGCAAACTGCCGAATCCCGTCACTGCGCGGGCTAGCCAAGATGGTTCGTAGAAGTGGCTTGAGAGCTCCGGCCTCTACTTCGCGCAAAGAGATCATCTGCAGAAGCTGAGGGTCGGTCAGTCTCTTTTGAGCCCATTGAGATCCCTCTTCCATCAGCCAGCGAGCGGCAAGGCTGCTTCCCGCCTCCATGCATTCAGTAAGAAGACCAAAGCGCTGTTCCACCGATAGATCTCGCGCATGGCGCTGTCGATCCCAGAAGGAAGCAAAGGGCTTCCAATCGGCTTCAATGGCAAGGTCCACGAGCTGAACGCGGGTCCTTGCAGGAGGCACGCTCTGGAAGAGCTCCTCGACAAGGCGCCATGCATCGGAGTGGCCAAGACAGACGAGAAGATCCTTTCGATCGCGTGCGTCGAGGTCAGGGCGATCACGCAGCCAGCGAATGCACCCCGCCGCAGTCAGAGGGAAACGCTCACTCTCGATGAGCCTCGTGATCCTCTGATAAGCTGCATCATCTAGTCCTGGGAAGAGCGTCATGCTCATCGAGCCTAGCTGGGCGGCCCTCTGCTGCTGGGGCCACCGGCCTAAAGCACGAGCGAGATCCAAGCCAAAGTGATCCACCAGTCTGGAAAGAGCCACGTCTCTCTGGCTGAAACCGAATTCCAGAGGAGTGGGATCTTTGAGCTTGTTCACCAGCTGGTCCCAGTTCAGGGCATTCAGTTGATGAAGCGCCTGCCCTAGGGTTGGCTGTGCAGGATGGGCCTTTGGATTGAGCGTGAGAACAAGACTGTCACTACGGTGACTCCAGGAGAGCCAGACAAGGGCAGTCAAGAGAGCGGCATTCCCGACTAAGCTTAGAACCAGCCACTGTGTGTACCAACGAATACGTCGGTGCAGATCCAATTCGTTCGCCATGCACTTGCTCCAGGCTCAACTTCAGCTTCTCTTCCGAAGGATATGGACAAGGGGAATTTGCGGCATGTTCCCTAGGACGGCTCGACACCTAGGATGAGCCAAACAGACCGAGCACCCATGTCCAGGGAAACCAAAACCTGGTAAATTAGCCTCCAATCATGACCTGCTCTCTCTGTGAAAGGTTCCTCATATGCGCATTCCACTCTCGTGGCTGAAAGAGTTTCTTCCCTCTCTTCCCGATCTCTCCGTCGTCGTGAGCACACTCACCAACCTCGGGATCGAGGTGGATGCTGTGGAGCCCTTGGCTCCCCGCTTCGGAGGTGTCCGCGTTGTGGAGATTCTCGAAGTGCAGGTTAGTTCTGATCCATCAGCGCTGCGCATCGCCGAGATCTTCGACGGGAAGAACAAGCAGCGGGTGGTCTGCGCTGCAAGCAATTGCCGCAAAGGGCTTCTAGCAGCTTGGGCACCTCCTGGTAGTCACCTACCGGATGGAGAGGGAACTCTGACCATACAGGCTAAGGAGATCCAAGGAGTCGCTTCCTATGGGATGCTCTGCAGCCTGGACGAATTGGGACTTGAAGCCTCTTCCGATGGCATTTGGGAGATCGGTTCTGGTCTCGAGCTAGGTCAGGAAATAGCGGCTTACTGTTCCGATACAGTGCTCCATCTCTCCCTAACGCCCAATCTGGGGCACTGCATGAGTGTGCTCGGCATTGCTCGTGAGCTGGCTGCTGCTTTGGAGATCCCCCTTGTCGTTCCGCCTCTTGGCACTTCACTCGTTGGTCTGCCTCAGAGTCGTCAGGTTCAGATCGATCCGGCCTGCTGCTCACAATATACGGTGCTTCAAGCCGTACTGCCGAACGAAGTCATTACACCCTTCTTGATGCAGCATCGTCTCCGCCTATCGGGACAGCGATCGATCGGGTTCGTCGTGGATCTCACAAACTATGTTCTTCTCGGACATGGGCAGCCGATGCACGCCTTCGATGCTGATGAGGTAAAGGGCACGATCTCAGTCCGTCTAGGCAAACCTGGAGAGCAGCTTCTTCTCCTCAATGACCAGAAGGTAGACGTCGCTAACTCTCCCATCATTGCAGATGAGCGAGGCCCTCTGGCCTTAGCGGGGATCATGGGTGGCAAGCCAAGCGCCGTAACGGCAAAAACCCGCCGTCTCCTTATTGAATGCGCAGTCTTCTACCCATCCACCGTACGCAAGACCAGTAAGGCCCTGGGTGTCCGCAGCGATTCAAGCCAGCACTATGAACGCGGAGTCGATGAGGGCGCCTGCAGATCCGCACTCCAGAGAATGGCGGATCTGCTGCAGGGCCACGCAGGTTTTGTGGAGGGCCTTACTCAGGCAGGGAACCTGCCTGTACCTCGATGCATCAGCTACAACGTGGAGTGGGGCAACCGTCGACTGGGCTTTGCTCTGTCAGCTGGTGAGATCCAAAAGATCCTTGAGGGCCAGCGCTGCTGCGTGACGGCGACCTCTGACGAAGGGATCTACCTGGTGCAACCGCCCAGCGATCGCAATGATCTACAGCAACCGATCGATCTCGTCGAAGAGCTGGCTCGCTGCTACGGCTATGACCATATCCCGCGACCTACTCTTGCCTACCAGCCTGGTGCCCTTCCTGCACATCCAACGTGGACGCAATTGCAGACGATGGGTGACCAGCTTGTGAGGTTAGGACTGCAAGAGGTCATCACCTCCACTCTTCTGGGGCCTGAAGCGGTCTCCTGGCTTAGCGAACGTCCGGTCATTGCGATGGCCAATCCCTCGTCGGTGGAGCACTCGATCCTTCGCCCCAGCCTCCTACCGGGCCTCCTGGAGGTCCTGAGACAAAATCAGGCCCGACGCACATTCCAGCTTGCTCTATTTGAATTGGGGCAGGTGCATACGTTGGAGGCGGGGACTGCGGACCCCATCAAGGCTCATCGCGAACCGTGGCACTTGGGTCTCCTGGTCAGCGGACCCCAGGACCCGATCAACTGGGAAAGCACACCCGCCGCCTGGGATTTCTTCCACCTTAAAGGCGTCCTTGAGAGATGGCTGCAACTCGGCTATGGGCTCTCATTAGAGTTGGTCCCAAGCCAAGATCCGCTTCTCCACCCCTTGCGCCAGGGAGCTATCCTCTGCGAGGGCATCCGTTTGGGATTGATGGGTGAGATCCATCCTAGCGTGCTTGAACAGCTAGGTCTGCGAGATCGGCCCCTTGTGGCTGAGCTGGACCTCGAACCCATTCTAGCCCGCACAGCGATCAGCCGCTCCCTGCCTCCTCCTCCAGAATTCCCATCTGTGGAGCGGGACCTCACCTTGGCTCTGCCTGGGCATACACCTGTCGGTATTGTAGAAGCCCTCATTGAGCGGCACCATCCTGAAGAGATGCAGGAATGGGCGGTCACCTCTGTCTTTGTGGATCCGCAAACCCCTGATCAACGTCGAGTCACTTGGCGGTTCCAGTACAGAGGAACGCATCGTACTCTTACCTCAGAGGAAGTAGATGGTGCACAGATGGCACTCGTCGAAAAACTCGCTTCTGCTCTAGCCTCTCAATAGAACTAGGAGTGCTCTTATGCGCTGCATATTTGTCTGCGGACTTGGTTGGCTAATTCTACTCTCTGGGTGTATCACACCGTGCAAATGCGGTTCGCCACCGCCCATTGCCCAGACCTACACTCACAAATACGGCCAGGTGCTTTCAGAGAAAGACTGGCGTGAGAAGGGAAGCTACGGGACGATCACGTCGCGTCTTCCCAATGGCGTCACACGTATAGAGACCTTCGAACAGGGTGTCCTACACGGTGAGTGCTCTGAGACTTTCCCCTTCAATCAGGCTATTGCCCTGCGGCAAGTCTATGAGCGTGGACAGAAGGTCCAGGAAGTTGGCTATTCAACTGGTGGAGCCCCCCTCCAAAAGCAGGAGTGGCGCGGTGACCAGCGCATTGCGACAACATGGTATCCAGATGGATCCCCAATGGCCGTCGAGTCCTATGAACAGGATCGCTTGATCTCCGGTGAATACTTCAATCGCGAGCATGAGTTGGAGGCCCAGGTCCTGGAAGGAAAAGGGTATCGCATCTGCCGAGACACTCAGGGAAAGATCCTCGCTCAAGAAGAGATCTCCAGTGGTGAAGTGTGCCTCCATACTGAGTACTTTGATTCAGGCATCCCCTCTAAGGTTACTCCCTTCTTCCGTGGAGCCATCCATGGCCTGGTAGCGACCTATCTACCTGACGGGCAACCCGCCAGTACCGAGCACTACCACCTCGGCAAGAGACATGGTCTCACCACGCTCTTTCTGAATGGTGATCGAGCCCAGGAAGTCCCCTATGTCCATGGGAAAAAAGAGGGCATAGAAAAACATTACGAGGATGGCCACTCAGTAGTTCGCACCGTAGCTTGGCGAGAAGATCTACAACATGGCCCTACCGAAACTCTCCTGCCCGAAGCTCGGTCGATCGAGTACTGGTACCGCGGGGACTTGGTTCCCAAGCTCACTTACGAACGACAGGTGAGCAAGGAGCGAGCACGCCACAGATAGGCCTCGACGCCCTTCCAGATATACTGCAGAGCTCGATCACCAGCGTGTTCGCGCTCTGCAGTTTTTTTTCTAACCTATCCACGCCTAGACATCTGAAGCCAATTCTAGCCATATCCTCACCTCCTTGATGGGCCTTTTTCGGCATCGTGGACAAAACAAGAGCTGATCTGTACATTCCGAGGAATGCTTACGCCTGATGAGCCTGAATGGGGAGGGTCTCCAGTGAGACAAAACCCCGCTTGGGATTGGGAAAGCTGGTTTATTTGCCTGATTTCGGGCTTGCAGGGAAGGCCAATGCGTCTACCTGGGGCAAGAGGGGCATAGGAGCCTTTGGGGGGAACCCCGAGAGATTAACCATATACAGGGAGCGTAGTGCTACTCACTCTGCATGAGGCTGGTAGTGCTGCGTCATCTACGATCTGATGCGAAACCGTCTCGCTTGCTTATGCGTCTTGGCCATCCTAGGGGTCACTGCCTGTTCCCCAGTGCCTCAAAAGGACTGGGTGGCATCTCAGGTCAATGAACTTCTGGCCAAGTATCGTGAGAACAATGAGAAGCTTGCCGAACGGCTTCAAAACATGCCTCTCGATGCCCCAGGCATTCGCAACCTGGAAGTCCGTCATCACGAGCAAGATCTCCTTGTCACCGTTTCTTTAGACCGCGCACCTTTGGATGTAGTCATACGAAGACTCCTGGCTGAAGCCAAGGTGAGCTTCCTATACGAGCGTGCTGGCCCCCAGGGACGGGTAACAGCCTCCTTCAAACATCAGCCCTTTTTGCGCGCTCTGAACATCCTTCTGGAGCCGTTTGAATATGAAACAGTCGTCCAAGGTGGTGTCTACGTCATTCGGGAACGTCCCATCGGTGAATCAGCGGATGAGGCCTTGGCCAAGGCGCTTGCCTCGGGTATGGGTGCCACCGGTGCTACAGGAGCTGGCCATCCGGGAGCAACAGGAGCGACTGGTGTAGGTCCTGCCGGTCCTACAGGAGCAACCGGTCCTGGCCCTACTGGGGTGACCGGATCGATGACAGTCTCCTCCACAACAGGCGCAACGGGCGCAACGGGAATGGCACCCCCCGGCTCCACCGGAGCCACGGGGACTACGGGGACACCCACCATTGTTCCGGTTGGAGCCGTTCCCTTGCCGATGCCTCCACCGCCACCGGAACAGGGCCCTACAGGTATATCCGCCTCACCTGCTCCTATCCCAGCAACAGCCTCTCCACAGCCCGCACCGGCCACAGCTACACCTGTGGGCAGCCCGCCTGCAGTGAATGTGACGGGGCCAACCGAAAGCACGCCTCCGCCACCACCACCTTCAGCGGCCGCTACTCCAACGCCGCCCGCCACACCGGCGGCGCCCAGCGGCCCCCCACCCGTGGTCTATAGGGCGATCACACCGCTCTATGTGCCGGCTAGTTACATCATCACGAACATCCTGACGACGGTGTACCCTGCAGGCGGAACGAACTCCATCCAGTATGGCATGGTGCCCGAAACCAACCAGATCTTCCTACATGGACCTGCCGACGAAGTAGCCAGAGCTGTACGCATGGTTCGTGACGCCGATGTGGAGCCTACCCACGTTTATTTCGAGGGAGTCCTGGTTGCGTTCAGTACGGAAGCAAGCGAGGTTCTTGGAGCGGCCCTGACCAATCTGGCCTACAAACAGTATGACCAGATCTCCGTTTCAGCTGGCTTCCCGAACAGTCCGGCAGGCGGAGCCAACGGTTTGATCCAGGTCATCCGAGACAACACGCAGTACAATCCTCTAAATTTCCAGGCCCTGATCCAGAACCTCGTGGCGATTGACCAAGCGAGAGTTCTTGCGAGGCCCTACCTATTCACTCTCTCTGGGAACCAGGCTAGCTTGAATGTGGGTGACTCAGGGTATGTGCAGGTATCAAGCGGTGGTGCCGGTGGGACCACAACATCGAGCAACCCGATCACGGTCGGAACGACGTTGACCTTTACCCCTAACGTCTTGCCCGATGGGACCATTCGCCTCCAGGTGAACCTGAGTCAGGAGACCTTCCAGCCAGCATCCTTTGAACTCCAAGCGGAAACCCAGAAGGCGCAAGCCTCCACAGTCCTCCAGATTCGTGATGGCGAGAGTGTTCTGATCGGTGGCTTGAACCTGCAAGAATCGAGCCAACAGAGTAACGGATTCCCGTATCTTGAGAAGATCCCTCTGTTGAACTTCATCTTCAAAGCCACCTACAACACCTATTTCCAAGACCAAGTGTTCTTCTATGTGACGCCGCGCATCTGGCGTCCCTCGATCGATCTACCCGTCGAGCCCGTTCCGAAAATCCCCTTTGAATCGAAACTCGATGCGCTCAACCGGCCTTATAATTAGTCTTTGTCTGACGGTTGGATGCCTTCGCCCGGTGCCACCTGACACGAAGGGTCTCGTGTCGGTGGCCTGGGAGGATCTTCACCATGCGCAGCAAGATGCTTGGGTCAAACCGCCATTGCCCTATACGCTCCATGTGGATGGGGTGGGGTTAGACGCCAAAGTCTCATTGGCCGCCACTCAGGTCTCCCCCCAGCCGTTGCTTGTGGATCTCTTCACGCGCTTAGAGATCGACTTCGTCTTTGACTTTTGTGCAGCGGAAGGTGCTCTCACAGGCGTTTGGGAGAGCTGCGGAGCTCGTGATCTGATTGAGCAATTGCTAGCGCCGAGCCATTTGCAGATGGATCTGCACCAGCTCCAAGATGGGCATACACTCTGTGTCATCCAGGAGAGGCCTCTGCCCTTACCCTCTTCCACACCGGCCTCTACAACCACCATCTACCGGGAGCTCATGCCCTGCTACCAGATGGCGAGCAACTTGCAGAGTAACCTACTCGTCGGATCAGCTTCCTCCCAAGCAATCTATCCGGCTGGTAATAGCGCAGGTCTTACGGTCGGCATGAATATGGAGTCCAACCGCCTCTTCTTCCGCGGTCCTGAGGAGGAGGTGCGTCGTGCCGTCCAAATGGTCCAGAAGGCCGATCTCCCTCTGCAGCACGTGCTGTTCGACTGCTACTTCCTTCGAGTGAATCAGAACTACCTGGCTGAACTTGGGCTCCAGCTCACGCTGCTCCAGGGTCCCAATCAGTTCTATAACGTGGGGAACTTACCCGGAGCGGCCTTCGATCCCAACGCGCTTCTGAGTGCCTTTGTTCAATACTACCTGTTGCCAAGTACAGACCGTCCCCTGCTGTTGAGTCTGCTTCAGGATGGTTTTGGCCGAGGCGGGTTGGAGGCGCTCATCTCTGCCTCTGAAATTCGCACCCAAGCTCGGGAGCAGGCTCTGGCACTCAATGGCCAGCAAGCGGTCTTCCAGGTAGGCCGTAATGGCTACCTGTTGCTGACGACCTACTCGTCAGGTATCCCCTCTGTGAGCACCCAAACCATTGAGACGGGAGCGATCATCACGTTGACGCCTACGATCCTGCCCAACCAAACGGTACGTGTGGACACGCAGATTGAGTTCTCTGAGTTTACCGAATCGGGAGTGAGCCGTATCGCGGCTAACAAGACCCAGGCTGTCCTACACTCCATCTCGCAAGTGCGTTCAGGACAGCCCATCGTCTTAGGTGGAATATGGAGGACTCAGTCATCGATTTCCGATCAGGGGTACCCTGGACTCCGACTCGTTCCCATCATCGATCTCATCGGGGGAGCCTCGGTATTCAATCCTTCAGAACAGCAGATCATCATCGCGATCATTCCCCGTATCGTCGAGCCAAGGCTACACTCTCCATTGCTGCAGATTAACACCGCCATCCAGCTCGTTGACGAACCGGTGGGTGTGCACAACATCCCGAGGGATTGATGATCCGGCATTTCGGTTGGCTTCTTCTTCTCGCTGGATGCACCTCATTCAACGACACTCGTATGGCAGAGACTGCTGTGGAGGCTTGGTATCAGCTTAGACTCGAGGATGTAGCTCACACGATCGCTCAACACCCATGCAGCACGGTCAGCTGGCAGTTGACAGAACACGAGGGACACCTTCTCGTCCAAGCTGAAGAAGCCCCTCTATTGGATCTACTGCAAGCCCTACTCCCTGACGTGGAGATTCAGCTTCCCGAGGAATGGGGTCTTCAAAAGGTCACCGCCCACCTGGAGGAGCCTTCCAAGGAAAAGCTAGCTGAACAGATCATCTCCTTACAAGGCGGCTCCCTCGTCCAGTCCGAGAAGAGTTGGACGGTCACAGCCAAAGAGGATCTAGCGGGGTCTGAAACCATCGTGGGGCGTACGCTTCTCCTCCACCATCTGCCTATTTCCACACTGCAAATTCTCCTTCAGGGCCCCCAGCCCACCACAGGAGCCACCACGACCCCAGACCAGGCTCCCACAGCGGCGGGGACCCTCCTCGGCGTCAGCGGATCTGTCCAAGCGGGCTATGGTACTGAATCCAACCAGCTCTTTTTACGAGGACCTCAGAGGGAGGTCTCAAGGTTGGTGCAGCTGATCAAGTCGATGGATCAAGAGCCGGTGCCCATCTTCATCGAGTGCGTGATGGCCTATGGGGTTGATCAAGACTCCATTACGGTCAATGCCCAAGCGGCTCTGCAAACGGGGCAGCTGCAGCTCAATTTGGCGGCTGTGCCGTTTCAAACGGAGAACACGCCGCCCACTCAGGGGGTGATCTCGCTTTCCGTGCTTGACATGCTCAGTCCCCTGACTGTGTTCTCTCCTGGCACCCTAGCCCCTGGTTCGGTGCCAGCTAACCTCATTGCCTACGTCAATCGACTGCAGGGTAGCGTCATTGCTCACCCACAAGTCTACTGCCTAGGCGGATCCTCTGCTTCGATCTATCGAGGGCAAGTCGGCTATCGATTTTTCACCCAATCGTCAGGCGACTCTTCTACGATCGGCGTGAATCCCATCACCGTCGGCGTGACTCTGACCGTCACACCCATTCTCATGCAGGGAGGGACTGTCCAAGCGACCATTGATCTCAAAGCCAGCAAATTTGTTCAGGATAATCCCTTTCTGGTGGCCAATCAGCTGACTACCGAGACCCGCAGTACCGTACAAGTGCGCCCTGGACAGGTCGTGCACATCTCAGGTCTGCGCTATCCCATCAGTCAGGCTGCGACGAGTGGAACGGCATGGGCACGCAAAGTCCCCGTCCTCAAATGGCTGATCTCGGGAATTGACAATCAAGCCAACATCCAGGATCTGGACCTCTTCATTGTCATCCGTCCGCAAGCCACTGGACTAGGTCCGATGACCTCTGCTTTGAGCATCCCCCAACGGATGTTTGAGCTGTCGGAGGGATCGTGAGATCAGCTTTTGCCCTACTCCTCCTTGCCGGATGCTCGAGCGGCCCGATCGTCACTGAAACGTCGGATACCCTAGCAGCCGCCCATCAGCAAATCCTAGCTGATGCCATACCCACCTATCACAATCGGCCCCATTCGAACATTGAGGAATTACGGCTCCAGCACACGACCAGAGGATGGTTATTGACTTTACAATGCCAGCAGTCTTCTCTCCATGAATTGCTCCGACGAATCTTGACCTCGGCTGAACAGCAGTGGTCCTTTGAGGGTCTGGAGCCTGTAGGAACGATCACAGCTCATCTAGAGAACTGTCCCCTTGAAGAGGCTCTTGAGACCCTTCTCCTGGAGTCCCCCTTCTACGCCATGAAGGCGGGCGATGATCCGTCCGATGTGCTATGGATCATTCGTGACCGACCACCCATCTCGATCCCCACCTCCACAGAGCGTGCTGTAGCCCTGATTCCCATCCACCATATGGAGAGCACCAACCTACAGACGAATCTTCTCAGAGGACAGTCTTCTGGACTGATTCTGAATAGCCAAACTGTGCAATCGACCTCTGGTCAGGCCAACGACATCTTCCTTGTGGGCCTCCAACCTGATGTGCAGGCGCTCTCGCGCATACTCCGACAGAACGACCAGCCTCCGCGACATCTCTTCGTCGAGGCGTGGCTCGTGCAGAAGTTAGAGGAGATCGTTGAGGAGCTCAGCGCGCAGCTCCCCAATGCAGCCACCGCCTCAGCCGCTAGTGATGTGGATAATCAAACGATTGCCTCCGGTATACCCAGCCGCGCAGGCCACTGGTCGCAGATCACAGCCCCTAACAGCCTTGATGTATCCTCCGGTCAAATAGCCTCCACAGGAGGCATTGCCCAGGGAGTCTTCTCTTCTGTGACGAACAACCCTGCTCTCTGGAACGTCCTCATGCAGATGCTGGTCACGCGCTTACGTACAGAGAACAACCTCCATCTACATACGGTCGCTCTATCGGGCCAACAGAGTCAGCTCCTCGCCGGACGCAACGGCTACCTGATCTACAACATTTTCGCGAATGGGGTTGCTACCGGACAGACTGTGCAAGTATCGGCCTCCTCTCAAGTCACCGTCACCCCCACACTCTTGCCAAGTGGCGAAATACGACTGCAACTCGATATCCGTGGAGCAGCCTTTGTTCCTGGACAATTTGGGCTGGTGGCCGAGGTGCGTTCTACGGAATATACCTCAGTCGTCCAGATGCCACCCGGCGTAGCCGTATGCATCGGCGGTGTTTCTCAGATAGACCAGGTCTTTCAATATACCGGATGGTCGGGCCCTGAGCAGGTGCCCTTCCTGAGCCCCTTCTCAGGAGCCCAGGAATTGCAGGCTCGTGAATCGGGCGGTCACCTGATCATGGTTGCTTATGCACAAAAGCCCCCTCACTGGGAGCATCCTCCCATGGACATCCTGCCCGGTGTCCGTCTCATGGATGGTGGCGTGACCTCTAACCTGCAGGATGAGGGCCTCCGCCCTCAATAGAACAGCTGCTTCAAGACCTCCGGAAAGAGAACCATGTTTGTTGAAAAATCGGTGTCGATCATAGTGACCAGACAACCACACGACCACGCCGCTGCCGCCACAACATGACTGTTATTTGCCCTCATTTGCCGAGCAAGACCGAGCGGTGGCGCGTCCTCGTTCACCTTGCACTCTTGATGATGACTGTGGGATGTATCTCCGATCCGCAGTTTACGGTGCATGAGCGGGCCTTCCAGGGTGTACTGCAACTTGGATCGCGCTGGTCGCTCGACCAATATCGTGATATCAAAGATCAGATCGAACGGATCGAGGTCCATGGCAAAGGCCTAGATGCTCGAGTGACCTGTCATCTAGACCGTGCACCGGTTCATGAGGTTTTGGTAAAATTCCTCCAGGAAGCGGAAGTGCCGCACCTCATGGAGCAGATCAGGCTACAAGGCAACATATGCCTTTCTCTTGAGAAGATTCCTTTGAAGCGGGCGCTGGAGGCTCTCCTCTCCGACTCCGAGGCAGAGGCTGTTTGGATGCCCAATGCACAGGGAGCTGAATTCGTTGTCCTGAGGAATGCTAGGCCATCCAATCTACCGACTGCGCCTTCGACGACCTCGTTGTCTCCCATCATCCGATCCGCTCAGCTTCACCATCACCCAGTGAGCTCGTTACACACCTCTCTCTTCTCTGGAACCACCCCTTCTGCGGGCCTCTTTCCCGCAACCGGCGGAGCGGTCCAAATCGGTATGCAAACCGACACGAATCGGTTCTATTTCCGGGGTCCTCAGGAAGATGTGCAACAATGTCTGCGCATGGTGCGTCAAGCGGATCAGCCCCAGCCTCAGATTCTGTTGGAGCTATACGAGATGCAGATCCATCCCAACTCAAATGCAGTCCGCATCACCACACCATTCTGGGCCATTGAAACTCTTAAGAATAATCTGAATGTTGTGAGCACCGACCGCCCTCCATCACTGGTTGGAACGGTCACCCTTTCGCACCCAGGCACGGCGCCGGACGTTATAGCGGGGGGCAATACTGCTCCCCTCCGTGAGACAAGCGCAATCGAGGCTGTGGCTCGCTGTGGTCTTGTGGTTGCCCCAGGCCAGCCCGCTAGCATGGCCATTGGCGTCAATGGATATCTCCTCGTCTCCCTGGTCAGCTCAGGACTGACCACAGCGCTGTTGGAGCAGATCACGACAGGTCTACAGCTCAGTCTCACACCTTTTTTGCTACCCAACGGTCATTTTCAGGTGCAAATCTCCAGCAGTGTGAGCCGGTTCGTTTCCCGAAGTCTGTTTACTTTGGTGGCCAACACCACCAGTCAATCGGTATCGACTACCCTGCAGGTGCCCAATGGCGGATTTGTCATTCTAGGCGGCTCTGTATCACCAACCACGAATCAAGAGTGGCTTGGGCCCTTGTGGCTACGAGGGGTGCCTGGAATGGCATGGATCTATGGCAGCACTGTCGATTTGGCCCAGAGGATTGAGGTGGTCTACGTACTGAGACTCTCACTATGGAAGCCCCAGCTAGGATTCTCGGAAAGTGGAACCACCATGACAGGCATTCCCATCCCGGCACCTGACGAACCCCACGGCATCCCCAATATCAGCCTAAACGGGATTCTATGAGCCACATCAGCCCCCTTCATCAGAGCCTCATGCCCTGGGCTGTGCTCCTAAGCTCCTGTCTCCTTTCAGGCTGCATTAGCGAAGCAAGGCCTCACCCATACCGATCCGCTTTCATGGGCGTGCTTGCTCTGAACGATGATAGGTCTATCCAACACCTCTCCCAACAAAAGCCTCTTAGTACACAGATCTCCATCGAACCAGGCAAAGAGGGTACTGAGCCCCTCATCACTCTCTGCGTCGAGGAGACTGCCCGTGAAGCGCTACTGAGCTATCTCCTGTTGGGCTCTCAAGTGTCCTATCTCATGGACCATGTGGAACCATCTGGGGTGATCTCCCTCTGCATGCATCGAGCCCCGTTATCGACGGTCTTGCAGGCGATCCTAGCTCCCGTAGAAGCAGATGCGGTCTGGGTGGAAGAGCCCTCCGGGCGAGTTCTCCATATTTGCAACCGAGATGACCGGGTGTGGGCTCCAGCAGCAGCGCCGCCAGCCTCTCCTCCATCAGCCATTGTGAAGACGTACGACTTTCAGCATCTCCTTGCGGCTGATCTGCAAAGCCGTCTTTTTGTAGGAACAGGATCTCAGCCCGGGATCTTTCCTCCTAACTCAAGTTCCATCCAGGTGGGGGTTGATCCGTCACAGAACACCCTTCTCTTTCGTGGACCTGCTGATGCCGTACAGCGCTGCCTCCGCATCGGCAGACTGGCGGACCAGCCTCCCCCAAAAATCCGTGTTGAGGTCATGGAGTTCATCCGACGACCAGAACTAGATTCCGTTAGCTTAATCCCCAATCACGTCGTCGGGGAGGACAACGATCTATCTATGGGGTGGAGCCCCTTTTCCCGGCCCCCCGCCAATAGAACCATACTACCTGGGGGCCTCCTCATCCAGGCGGCCCAGGGACTCCACCCACCAAAGGGTGGTCTACCCTATGGACTTCTCAACTATACGGCACTCCATACAAGCAGCTTTTCGGACTTGATCTCTCGGAGCATCCTCCTCGTCTCGAGTGGGCAGAAGGTCTCCATGCAGTCTGGGAGGAATGGATACATCCTCGTTCCGCAATTCAGCGCTGGCATTCCCATTGGGCAGACCCAGGAGATTCAAACCGGGGTGATCTATGATATCACTCCAACCGCCCTGCCTACTGGTCAGATCCGCGTGACTCTGAACTGCAACAACTCACTGTTCACGCAGAGTAGGTTCGTCGCTGCCAATACATCGACGACCACAAGCCAAACCGTGGTCCAGATCTTGAACAATGGCTGGATCGTCGCCAGTGGGCTCTACCTGGCTAACTCGACCACCAATATCCAGGGAGCTCCCACCTGGATACGGAAGTTGCCCATGATTGGGCCGTTCGTCTCCGCGCTCGTATATACCCCCCAGACCACTCAAACCCTCCTGTTCATGAAGTTCTCAACGGAGCAGGGAGAATACCCCCTCGACGGAGGATTCCATCTCGACCAAATCTACAACATCCCGGTCACCGATCTCCCCGCTGGCATCGACAACTTAGGTGAGTCTCGATCCGCGCTGGCACCGGGCAGTCGTCTATAGGCGGGTACGCTGGCACGGTTTTTGCTTCTCAAAAGAGTTGCCGAAACCGAGTTGGTTATGGACCCGAACAACATGCTGAATAACAAAATTGCCTACCTCGAATTCACCTGTGATCAGCTCACCACCGAGTTGCGCTACCTCGACGAGCTCCTACGCGCCGTGGGATTCCCAGACGGGATTAAGACTCTCAAGGAAGCTGCAGAAGAAGTGATCGACGAGGACGAGAGCTAGCGTCTCGGAGCTCCGCTCCGAACCTGGCTGGAGGATGGAATCCTCCAGACCTCCTGGTATGGAGAGGCGTTGGAGAGCGACTCTTAGTCGCTCCCCAACAACCACTCCAAGTCCTGGTTATCCAGCTCTTGCAGCTGCATATCAGCGCACCCTCCTACATGGATCCTTCCCTGACAGCTAGAAAGTTCTGGCAGGGGGCACCGGTTAGAAAACCGTTCGGCAGGAATCAAGACCGTTTGATAGAGTCGGCCCGAATGGGTCATCTCTGTGAAATTTAAACTCCTTCGTCTGTTTGTAAACAAATCTCTCCTCTGCGCGGGCGGACTGCTGGTCATCCAGCAAATCCTAGCAGCCTCATCCTCGTTTTGGATTGCGGGTTTCATTCGGTCGATTCAGGAAAGCCAAAATCCATTGCTGTGGCTGGGGCTCTACATGAGCTCGCTATTCCTCCCCTATTTCCCCGGCGCAGCCTCTATCGTCCAGATGGCAAAAGCTAAGGCCCTGATCTCCGTTGAATTTGTAGGCCAATTCCGGGAGAAATTT
This sequence comes from Chlamydiia bacterium, assembly GCA_049314435.1. GTDB lineage: Bacteria > Chlamydiota > Chlamydiia > Chlamydiales > JBMOFD01 > JBMOFD01. Next base: position 24,964 of record JBMOFD010000021.1, read on the forward strand.
CGGGGATGCCTGTTGAGGTGGTCGAACTCAAAAGACCATTCACAAACGGCCTCCATACTCAGTGGAGAAGCTCCTCAGGCCCTTGGAGCCCATCTGGACTATATCTACCACTTCTCTTCGTGTGGTCTGAATGTTCTGCTCAATCTAGTTGCCGTTGCCGTCATTGTCGACCTCTCCTACCTGGCCTCCTATGCTATCGGAATCACTTTGGCAGGGATCGTATTGAAGATTCAGGCAAAGAGGAAGCGAGGCCTCTCCCTGGAAGCTCAGAGCGAGCGCATTCGATGGACAGAGACTGTGCTCGCTCTGTGGGACAATGTGCTTCTCAACAACAAGTACAACCTGGACCTCTGGTCCAGGTCTGCCGATGAGAGAGCAGCCCAGCTGGTCTCTAAACAGGTTGGTCTGGAGCGATTCAGCCAGAGGGTTAGCGTGGTGCTAGCCTTCCTGCTATTAGGACCCACATTTGTTCTGGTGACCTACTTGGTCATCCAGAATCTCGCTCATCCATTATTCCTGGGCCTGATCGCCGTAACGTTACCCCGTCTCTTCCAGGTGCTCGCCTATTCCTACGAATTTCTGTTCTTGCTCTCCGCCTTCCCAGCCCAGCGCGCACGTGTAGAAACGATTCTTACTCCGCTGGAAACGGCCCCAAAGTCAGAAATGGATACAGATGAGATCAAGCATCGTGTTCAGTGGGACAGCATTGTCTGCAGCAGTTCTGATGGTAGCCGCTCCTAAAAACCTAAGTAAATCTATGCATTGCTAAGGCAATACTTGATTTTATCCTAGGACGTCACCCGAGCAGTACTGGTGGCGGATTCGCGTGCCGGAGTCCCACC
>JBMOFD010000022.1:0-25320 GCA_049314435.1 Chlamydiia bacterium
GAGATCCGTCTCCTCATGGTCGATCCCAAGAAGGTCGAGCTCACCCACTACAGTCCTCTCCCCCACATGTTGGCCCCCGTCATCACCGATGCGCAGGATGCTTGCAGTGCCCTGCACTGGCTGGTGAAGGAGATGGAGCTGCGCTATGAGATCCTCCGACGCGTCCAGGTACGGAACATCTCCTCTTTCAATCAGCGCACCCCCAATCCGGAGAAAGAAGCGCAGATCAGTGAAGAACTCGGCCATGAGATCCCCAAGCGCCTCCCCTACTACGTAGGCATCATCGATGAGCTAGCTGACCTCATGATGGTAGCCAACTCTGACATCGAAACGCCGATTGCACGCATCGCCCAGATGGCCCGTGCCGTCGGAATCCACCTGATCGTGGCCACTCAGCGTCCCTCCCGTGAGGTGATCACCGGGCTAATCAAAGCCAACTTCCCCACTCGGATCGCGTTCAAGGTCGCCTCCAGGATCAACAGCCAGATCATCCTCGACGATGTCGGAGCCGAGACCCTCCTAGGGAATGGCGACATGCTCTACCTGCCGCCAGGGACGTCACAGCTGATCCGCGCACAGGGCTGCTATGTATCTGACGAGGAAATCAACCGTGTCATCGAACGGGTCTCCGGACAAGCCCCTCCCAGTTACATCATGGAGAATTTCGCAGCCTACGCTCCCGACCTTGGGAAGGGTCGTGGTGGAGGTGGGGGCGGAGACAGCGCTCAGATGGATCCCCTCCTACAACAAGCCACTCAGCTTGTCTACGAGGCAGGAGCTGCCTCTACGACCTACCTCCAGAGGCGACTCAAGATCGGCTACGCTCGTGCAGCCTCTCTCATGGATGAGTTGGAGAGAACCGGTATCGTAGGCCCAGCAGATGGGGCCCGTCCCAGAAAGCTACTCAGACCAGATAGCCACTAGAAGACGCGCACACCGTTGGGTACGGCGGTGCCTAGCTCTAAGAGCACCACATGGCCCTGTTCGTCCGGGACACCCACAGTCAACACCTCAGAGAGGAACTTGCCGATCTGCTTTGGAGGGAAGTTCAACACGGCGATCACCTGCTTCCCTAGCAGCTGCTCTTTGGTGTAGTGGTGTGTAATCTGCGCCGATGAGCGCTTCTTTCCTAGTGGCCCAAAGTCGATCTCCAGCTTGTACGCCGGTTTACGCGCCTCTGGATAGTCCTCCACCTTGACGATCGTCCCGGCACGCAAGTCGACTTTCAGAAAGTCAGTAAACTGGATGGTCTCTGAGGGAGAATCTGTGTTTTGCATGATGGGTCTCGTGGTTAGTGGGAGATCAGAGCTCCGCTCCGAACCTCAGCTGGAGGGTTTCCTCCAGACCTCCCGATGAAGGAGGTCAAGAGATCGTATCACATGGAGGAGCACAGTAGGAATTTTGGACCGCTAATCGGGAAGTTCCATATTCAGAAAATGACGCGCCATGATCCCCTGCCCCAGAGGAGTGTCTGAGGCGAGACAGAGTACCTGAGCACACTCTATCTTCAGAGGATCCCGCAAGGTGACCAGATGGCGTCTGTCATCTGCATCAGGCGTTGAACTAGCTTTGATCTCGTACGCCCAACAACCGCTGGAGGTCTTGACCACGATGTCCACCTCAGGCCCACCATCCTGACGATGATAATAGACCGATCTCGGCAACCCGCGTGCCTGCAGACGTTTGATTGCTTCCATGAAGACCATATTTTCAAAGATGTGCCCATAGAGAGAATGTCTGCCCAGTTCCTCTACTGTTCGGATCCTGAGGAGGTAGCAGAGGATGCCTGTGTCCGTGAAAACGATCTTAGGCGCTTTTGTTACACGCTTCGACAGGTTCGGATACCAGGGCTGGATCAATTTTACGACGTAGGTGGCCTCTAGAACCGAGAGCCAGTCACGAGCCGTTGCATGAGAGATCCCTGCTTCCTTGCACACGTCAGTTAGTTTGAGCACCTGACCGCAACGCAAGGCCAGCAGCTCCAGAAACTTTTGGAATCGGGACAGATCCGTGATCGCCAGAAGAGCGCGGATATCCCTCTCTACTACAGACATAAGATAAGAGCTGGTCCATGCCCAGGCCTGTTCATCCGTAAGATGTTGCGCTCCAGGAAAGAATCCTCGCAGCATCTGACTCCAGACCTCCTTGATCTCTGGCACGGTACCAGCCTCTCCTTTCGCATCTTGCAGTTCCTTCCAGCTCAATGGCAGGAGTTCCAAAATCACAGCACGCCCGGCCAGGCTATCCGACACACCCTTCATCAGGCCGAATACCTGACTGCCCGTGAGAAAATAGCGTCCGGTTACGTGCGGCGCGGCGTCGATGCGCAGCTTTAGATCAACGAGCAGGCTTCCAACCATCTGCACCTCATCGAGGATTACAGGCTCACCAATCTGATCCAAAAAACCTCTGGGATCCTCCGTTGCCAGCCGAAGGGTCAGGAGATCATCCAGGCGCAGGACCGGGACTGCTGGCCACACATAAGTGAGCAAAGAGCTTTTCCCGGCTTGGCGGGGTCCAGTAATCAGGAGACACGGGAACGCTTCCCCCAAGTTTTTGAGATGCGCTTGCAAGCCGCGTTGAATCCAAGGACGTTCCATACACCACCATATATAAGAATCCCGCGCTGGCGCCGCCGGATTCCCATCTATCTGAACATCATTTTCCCTGAAAAAGCACTGAAGCACAAGGTCCATTCACCGAAATGTAGGCCTATTGGAGATCCGGCCACTGAGCGCCCTCATGGGAAACGTTACCAGACTTGTTGATGAATGAACGTTCATTTATATTGGATTCTTCAAGCTCGACACCAGGCTATCATGGCCCAAAAGAAATTGATCGATGACGAATCTGTACTGGAGAAGGCCCTGCTGGTCATCAGCGACCTAGGCCCCGAGAGCTTCACTCTTGCCGCGATCGGAGAGGCCGTTGGGTTGGCACCCGCTACCCTGCTCCAACGATTTGGCTCGAAACAGCAGCTTCTGGTTCGTGCAGCCAAGCAAGCCAACATCAAACTCAAGGCTGATCTCGAGACTCTAGAAAAGAAGGGGCTCCCCTGGCACGAGGAGCTCATCCAGTTGCTCATTGGCATGCCTGAGGGCTTCGGCTCCAGACAGGACATTGCCAACAGCCTAGGTGTTCTCAAACTCGATATGGTGGATCCAGAGCTCCATCCTATTGCTCGCCAGCTCTTTGAGGAGCTGCGCAAGCGCATCCACACACTCCTTCTGCAAGGACAGGCCTCCGGGCAGCTCGATGAGGCGGCTGACGTCGAGACCACCACCTGGGAGCTAGACGCCTTACGACACGGCTTGGTCATTCAGTGGACCTTGAGCGGTACGGGCACCCTACACACGTGGATGAAAAAAGGCTTCGAGGATTACTTAAGGAGGATCAAACGATGAGATACCAGTTCTATCGAGAGCACAAATATGTCAGTGCTGCGCTCAACGATGTAGAGCGGAAGATAGCCAGAACCGACTTCCGTGATCCAAAGGAGGTTCAGGAGGCATCCCAGGCCTTTCATGATCTCTGCTCCATGCTGCAAGGCCATGCGGAATATGAAAATACATGCCTACACACTCTTCTTGAAGAGAAGGGATCAAAGGTTCACCTACATGCTGCCGATGATCATGGCCACCAAGACGAGGCTCTGCACGAGATCGAAGGTCTCTTCGATCTCGTGCAGCGAGCGGCCTCAGCGGATGACCAGGTGTCTCTAGGGAATCAGCTCTATCTCACCTATCGCAAGTTTGTGGCCGACAACCTCGCCCATCTCCACGAAGAAGAGACCACCATCCTCCCAGAACTGCAACGCCTCTACACAGATGCTGAGTTGAAACAGGTGGAAGCCAAGGCCTATTGCGCCATGACGCCAGAAGATATCGTCGAGATGATGCGGGTCCTTTTTCCCCACATGAATCCATCGGATCGGGCAGCCTTTCTCTCAGACATTCACGACGTCCAACCGGAGAAGTTCTCTATTGCATGGGAGGCCATCTCCCCTACTCTAGGGGAGGTGGAACGTGCTAGGCTCTGCCAAGAGTTTGCGATGTAAGTAAAGGAATACCTGGAGGATTGCATCCTCCAGACCTCCTCTATGGGCGACATCAGAAATAGACCCTCTACAGGGGGTGTGCATCCAAAAGCTACCTAGAAGAGGATAGGAGCGGCCGGGACCTCTTGCAGGGCCACATACCGCTTAAAGGATCCCTCTGTGCGCTGGAACAGCGCGTCCAATGCTTGAACAGCTAGTTCAGGACGATTGCACTCACTGGAGAGGTGCGCCAGGTGCACACTCCGCAGCTGCGCGTGCCATACGGCCTCTAACAGACGTGCACAGGCCTGGTTGGATAAGTGCCCATGCCGCCCCAACACCCTCTGCTTATAGATAATGGGGCGTCGACTCATCGCCACAAGGTCGGGCTCATGATTAGCTTCCAGCACGAGATGGTCACATCGGCTCATCGCCTCCTCCACCATGGGAGTCACCATCCCTAAATCGGTGCAGATACCAACACGTTTCCCACAAGCCTCAAGGACGTAGGCGACTGGGTCCAATGTGTCATGGAGGATAGGCACGCTCTGGATCAGGATGTCCTTAAACTGAAAAGAGTCCCCCGTGGTGAAGATCTTAAACTGAGGAATCTGCCCATCCAAACAGGATACGATCCCCTTAGCGGTCTCGCTGTTGGCGATCACGGGGATCCGATAGTCCATGGCTAGTTTGCGGATTCCCGCAATATGATCGGTATGCTCATGGGTAATCAGGATGGCATCGATCTGCTCGAGGCTTATCCCTAAGGGAGTTAACCTCTGTTGAGTGGCTCGCGCACTCAGTCCACAGTCGAGGAGCACCTTCGTGCGCTCTGATCCAAAATAGAGACAGTTGCCTTTCGACCCAGACCCTAAAGAGAAAAAACCCTGCATGTCCACCTCTTGGCCTCAGTATAGGGAGACCGATGGAACTTTGCAGGGCTCATGTCACTAAGCTGCCTGTAGGTAGCTTAGAGCGATCCGTGTTGGCTACTTTTGCTCCTCTGGTCGCATCAATCCCAGGTGCATCTTACGCTCTTCCGGATCGATGCCCGTCAGGGTGCGCTGTAGGTTAGCCTGAGGCTGTTCCGTCTTAGCCAGACGATGCGAAAGGGCCTGGAGTGAGGCCAATCGCTCGGTGAGGATCTGCAGACGCGATTGCTGTTCAGTGCGCTGTCCGCCACGGAGGTGAGCCAGGAAGGCCTCCTCGGTTTCGAAACGACCGCTGAACGTCACGGCAGAGGCATTGTTGATGTCGGGCAGGAAGAGGAAGGGGCGCACAGTCACCGTCACCTGAGTGTACATATCGGGAGTAACGGTAGGCTCCACCTCGATCTTGACCACCTGCTTAGGAGGACGCCCTCTCTTAGGACGTGGATTCAAAGCCTCATTGGAATAGTAGGTCTTGGCTTTCACTACTAGGGCTTCTCGAGCCGCGACTACATCCTTAGGCACCTTCGCAATAAAACAGCTTCTCTTGATCTTCTCGATCACAGGACGGGGAAGATCTAGATCCTCTTCGAAGACGAAGTTGAAGTTCTGAGCACGGAGCCATTCGATGATCCGAATACGGAACCGCTCTACGAAGTAGGTCTGCCACTTCTCGATCTCACTGTGGTGATCGTAGATGAACTCCAGGAAGTTCTCCCTCGGATCGCGAGACTGGATGATGTCGAGGAGCTTCTCCTTGGCATCGATGTCGTAGACCTTCTCGTTGACGAACCCTTCCATGATCTTCTTCGCTTCGAAGAAGGTCAGCTTGGGAAGCAGCACATAGCGCTCCGCATGAGTCGCCAGATCTTGAGCCAACGCATCGAGCTCGGTCTGTCCCTTATTCAGGTCCGCATAGACCAGAAATCCTTCGCAACGGTCCAGATAGAAATCACGCTCATCATCCGATTTGGCAAACGCATCGAGAAGGCGGAAGAAGCGCAACAATAGCGGATTGTATGGCTGTGGCCATGATGTCTCAGCAGGCATGCAAGAGGGCTCCCAAAGCTCAACAGGCCCCAGCCGCCGACTCACGGGCCACGCCCATGTGTTTTACGACGACTGTGCCTACAGGTTGGCGGTAGTATAGCACAAGAGCTGATTGACATGCTCTTCCTGACCGAGATCTGTGAACACATCAACTGAATAGACACCCTTTAATCACGTTGTACCAAACATCGACGTTATTCTAGACTTGAGACCAAAAACAGTAATTTAAATTATACCATCCGAATTTTTCTCTGGTTTCCATGAGCACGTCAGTGTCGTCCACCTTCTCCGCGCTTGCGGTGACCATCGCAGCCTGTCGACCCGCTGACTCACTGAATCGGGCCTCGATTCAAGAACGTGTGCAGGAGATCGTGCGGCTGACTCAAGGTGAATCTGAGATCTGGGGACGTCAGGCCCAAGGGCCGAAGAGTCCATTAGGGATGCGGGTGTCTCCACCGCGTTGTGAAAAGGCAAAGGCGCTGAAGTTACAAGAGCAGTGGCACCCACTCTCCCTCCTTGAGTATGCCGTGATTCAAGGTGACCTGGTAAGTATCTGTTTAGCCCTATCAGGGTCCATGGCCTCGGAGTGCGCGCGAGATCCATCTCCTTGGGTGGACTTGATTGAGCTTCTGGCTGCTGGAAAATCGGTTCCTTCAGACCTCATGGGCAGAACGGGAGTGGACCTGGAGGCTTTGAGGATCCCTCAGCAGTGTTCCGACGCACCCTATGACGATAAGTGGCGCTTATTTGAGTATGCTCTGGTGACGCAACAGATCAAAGCACGCATCGCCGTGGCTTTGATCGACCGACAGCTCCAGCAACGACTGAGCAATCCACGCGGCGAGTCCTTTCGATCCCTCTGGCAAATGCTGCATCAGAAGGAGACGGAACCGGTCGGGATCCAAGAGAAAATCCAAAATGGGTCTGCACCTGAGTGGCTTGGGGAGCTCTTTCCTCCGAGGACGATGCATGTACAGCCCCTGGGCTCTGAGCTCGAGGAAGTCGTAGCGGGTAGTGAGCGCTGGCGTGAGCTGTTCCCCGAGTGGATCTTGCTGGAGATCTGCGATTATGCACCTCTGGGATCGCCTAAGGAGATCTACCCAGCCATACGCGGCAAGATCGAACGGCTGGGGCCGGAAGCATCGGCCCTGATGCTCGCCAAGAAGATGGAAGACGCCGTGTTGTACTCCTTCGCGGCTCTCCGTCTCGTTCAATCACCCCCTCCCGTGGGCTGGGCCCTTCAGGCTCATCTGCCGATCCCTCAAGGCACTTGGCTAGGAACATTCACAGGCGCCCTCCGTTTTGATGAGGACGACGGGAAAGATCCGGCAATGCAGGAGGAGCTATTGACGTATGCCTGCGGTGCTGAGCTGGAGCTCTCCTATGGAGAGACAAAATGGACCGAGGAGATGAGCGTCTTTCCCAAATATCAAGGGGGACTTCTCTCTCGGGCGGCTGATGGCCTTCCTTCGCTCTATAGCATCTCAGTAACCGAAGGCGCTTTCATCGCCCTAGCCAATCAGGATCTACCCCAAGGCCACTGGATCACCTGGCATTATGGGGCAGCAAGTCAGACTAAACTGCAGGGCCACTATCAAGACCTCCATAGAGAACAGGTGAACGCCGTGGTCTCCGAACTGCTCTCTATGGATGCACGGTCATTTCCTATGGAATGGTGGTCGCGTAAGCGGTCAGCCGCATCGCATTTGAACCCCCAATGGTGGACCGGCTCTCTAGAGGAGCATGCTATAGCCACCGAATCTCCCCGATGGCTAAAACATGTGACCTACGTCGTCGAGACGATCCAACCCTCTATCCGTCTCTTTCTCCACAACCCAATGATGGCAAGCAGCGCACAGCAAACACTCGCTGCTTCCAACTCCCCCGAGGCTCCTTCCGATCAGCCTGCATCTATCCTCGGGCATCCCATGATGCACATCACTCCCCAGGAGGCTGAACAGTTCGAGAAGTGGCTTTCTAAGGGCACTCGACGGGCGGCATGCCTAGCGTGGGTGGAGAAATGCCTTGGCACCTCGCAGGAGGACTTCGTCATTGCGGCCACCCTATTCTGCTACTGTAGTATCCTGCTTCCTCCTGAAAGGTCCACCGAGATCTCCGATCAGTTGGACCTACTCGCCTCAAGGGTCGAGCTCATTGCGAATCTGCGTTCTGGCGGAGCTCGAAAGCGTCCGAGTTGGCCCGAGGCCCTACGTAGCATGGATGCTAAAAAACATGAGATTGTAGTCGATCTGCTGACCGCACCCCTCTCCTCATCAGAATAGCGCCGGATCCCATCCCTGGTCAGCGGATGACCTAGCCGATCCTCCAATTAGGCGGTCTGGAGGATTCTATCCTCCAGCACAGGTCCAGGAGCCGGAGCTCCCGGCTCCGGCCTATGCCTTACCATTCGTAATGAGTTCCTGACCGCCCATGTAGGGTCGTAGCACCTCTGGGATCGTGATCGAGCCATCTGGGTTCTGGTAGATCTCCAGAATGGGGATGAGGATCCTTGGGCTGGCGATGCAGGTGTTGTTGAGGGTGTGGACGAACTTGCGCTGACCTTCGCGATCCACATACTTGATGTTGAGGCGACGTGCCTGGAAGTCTCCAAAAGTAGAGCAGCTGTGGGTCTCCCCATAGCTCTTACGAGAGGGCATCCAGGTCTCGATGTCATTTTTGTAGATCTGCCCCTGTCCCATGTCTCCGGTGCAGACATCCACGACTCGGTAGGGCAGCTTCAGTGCCTGTAGGACCTCTTCAGCATTGCGCAGAAGCTCTTGATGTAGCGCGGCGCTCACCTTAGGGTCCGCCTCACAGAGCACCACCTGCTCTACCTTCTGGAACTGGTGAATGCGGTAGAGACCTCGAGTGTCTTTCCCATAGGTACCGGCTTCGCGACGGAAGCAGTTGCTGATACCGCAGTAGCGCTTGGGCAGTTCAGAAAGCTCCAGAGTCTCACCGCTGTGATAGCTAGCCACCGCCACTTCCGAGGTTCCGACCAGGTAGAGGTTGTCCGACTCGATGGGGCCCTGCTGATCAGGACGTACGCCGAGGGCATAGGCCATCTCCTCGCCACCAGGGAAGTAGCTCGTCCCCATCATCGCATTCCAGTTGGCCATGACCGGTGGGATGAAGGTCGTGAAACCCTTTTTCACGAGATGATTGAGGGTGAACATGAGGACGGCCAGCTCTAAACGAGCGCCATCTCCCTTGAGGAAGTAGCTGCGAGATCCAGCGATCTTCACCCCTCGAGGGATGTCGATGATGTCGAGTTCTTCACCAAGGGTAACGTGATCCTTTGGTTCGAAGGAAAACTCAGTGGGAGTGCCCCAACGACGCGTCTCCACGTTCTCACTGTCATCTTTCCCCACGGGCACTACGTCCAATGGGATGGAGGGAAGCCGCAGCTGGAACGCTTCCCAGTCCTTCTCGATCTGCTGGAACTCATCGGCAAGCTGCTTTTGCTGGTCCCCAACACGCTTCATGTCAGACAGAGCTGTTTCTTTCTCCGCTCCCTGGAGGGATGGGATTCTTTTGCTGGCGGCATTTTTCTGTGCGCGCAGGTCCTCGACAAGACGAAGGAGTTCGCCGCGGCGCTTGTCGAGCTCTACAAACTGCTGGATGTCGACTTTGATGCGCTTGTGATTAGCGGCTTCTTGATAGGCCTGGGGACGCGCCCGAACATCGTGAAGATCGATCATGAAAAACCGCGGTTGGTAAGAGAGAAAACTCTCCAGTCAATTACGGCGAGATTATACCCGCCCTCCCTCCAAAATTCTAGGCGGCAACCTTCTGGTTGCCTAAACTAGATGTCCCGCTTTCGCGGGAGATCACCAGTCCTGCTAGATCCAAACTGGGTTGCATTCGAGGTTCACCGATGTCCATAGACCCAGCCCGATGGTCGATATCCGGGCCCTTCTGCCGCGAGCTCACCTGCCAACCTGGTTCCGTCTGCGAAAGAACTTGGATGTCCAATCCATGCCTTCCAAGAGTGACACTGGCCGACCTGGCGGTTGACTATTGCGCCGTGCTGTGCTGCCTCACAAGCTTTTTCGTATGTACAGGGCCAATGGGATGCACATGCCGCGTTCTCAACTGCCTAGCTACCACCAGCGCCTGGGCTACGGCCGCCCGAGCCATCAGGCGCCGCGCCAACGATTACCAGGATCGGCAGCCAGCAGCTCCGGCCAGCAGAGCTATAAGGCGCCTTGTCAACGATAACCAGGATCGACAGCGAGCAGCTCCAGCCAGCAGAGCTATGAGGCGCCTTGTCAACGACAGCCAGGAGCGCCAGCCAGCGGCTCCGCCCCCATTGAATATTGGACCTTCTGCTGCGTGAGGTGCGCTTGCCTTGAGAGTGTACAACTGAGCGCTAACTTCTGGCATGTACCCAAAACTCTAGGCGGCAACCTTCTGGTTGCCTAAACTGGATGTCCTGCTGCCGCGCAGGATCGACAGACCTGGTAGATCCAAACTGTCGTTGTATACGAGGTATCACCGATGTCAGTTGCCCCCTCCCCCTCCCGTTGGTCCGCGTGCGCCCCCTTCTGTCGAGAGTGCACCTGCCAACCTGGTTCATCCTGCGAAGAAACTTGGCTGTCCAACACATGCGTTCCAAGAGTGAGGCTGGCCGACCTGGCTCTCGCTTCTTTCGGCGCGAATTGCTGTATCGCAGGGTTCGCCCTATGTCCTGGACCCACCATGTGCTGGTACGCAGTCATAAATGGCGTGGCGGGCTCAATGGCATGGATGACCGTCCACAGATGCATCAGGAACCGCGCCAACGACTACAGGGCTCCACGTCAATGACGTGAAAGGAATCTCCGTGGGCTCGCTTCCCAGCAACCTCCTGACACTTCCGCTATTTGACGTCCGGTCTCCAGGGGAATTCGCGGCTGGGCACATCCCTGGCGCCCATTCGCTTCCCGTCCTTTCCGATGCGCAACGAGCTGAGGTCGGGACGCTCTATAAACAGCAGGGCGCTCAGATCGCATGGGATCGAGGACTTGAACTCGTCGGTCCACGGCTCATCGAACTGGTACGCGAAGTGCGTCAGCTGATGCAAAGGCATGACTCGCCGCTCGTACGCGTCATGTGCTGGCGTGGTGGCATGCGCTCTAGAAGCGTGGCTTGGCTGCTGCAGCAAGCTGGCTTTCAAGTAGAGATCCTGCCTGGAGGATATAAGAGCTGGCGAAGAGCGATCCTCAAGCTCTTCGCACAACCATGGAACTGGAGAGTCTTTGGCGGTCCCACTGGATCGGGCAAGACCGCCCTGCTGCATGCGTTACATGCACAAGGCACTCAAGTGCTCGATCTGGAGGCTCTGGCGTCTCATCGAGGAAGTGCCTTCGGGGACATTGGTCTGCCCAGACAGCACTCTCAAGAACATTTTGAGAATCTGATCGGCGCGCAGCTTTTGCAGATGGACTCTGCTCGACCTCTATGTGTGGAGGATGAATCCCGCATGATCGGAGTCTTAAAGATCCCCGATCCCCTATTTCATGGTCTACAACAGGCTCCTATGATGATTCTGGACGTGCCAAAGGTGGTGCGCATCCAGCGATTGGTGGACGAGTATGGGACCTTACCTAAAGAAAGTCTGGTTGAGGCCGTACACAAACTGAGAAAGCGCCTGGGGATTGAGGCGTGTTTACGTTGCGTCGACGCGATCCAACAAGGACGCCTCGAAGATGCTGTGGAGAGGCTTCTTCACTATTATGACAGAACTTATGAACACGGTTTGCACAAACAAACCGGATCTAGTGAGCGCTGCATTTGGGATCACACCGACTTGCCTATAGACGTCTTTCTTCGTTGGATCGATGCGGCAGCTCTTCCATCAGGACAGGAAGCACATCTTCTAGTCTAGGATGCCACTGTAGTCCTTTGTGATAGACCGTCTGGGCGGCGATGGCGCAGGCTAGGATCGCCTTTTGATGCCCGACGGGCATCCGCTCTAAAATACGTTCTGGGAACTTTTCACGAAGGGTTTTGGGGCAGTAGTTCAGCAGGATGTCCGTAAGCGGGTCTCCTCGTTTCCACGTAATGGAACGATCCTTGAAGTAGTTCAGGAGCTGGTCTTTGTATCCATTGATCCGAAGCGAGATCTCATCGCTAAGGTCGGTCAGGAACCGCCCTGTTTCAGCATGAGAGCGCAGCAAGAGTCGCGCCTCATCGAGCGCTCGTTGGCGGATCAGGGTTAAGACGTCGACCATGAGATCGGGCTTGTTCTCTACAAATTCCTCTTCGGAGAGGGTGAGTCCCAGGAGCACTTCGTAGCTGGAGCAGATTACACCGCCCTTATTGGCGGAGGAGTCCTTGATGATCAGGACGCCATGTTCTTCTAAGAATCGTCGAGCATGAGGGGTGAGGTAGAGGTTGGCTCCTTCCACGATTGCACGCGCTGTAGGAGTCCCATCTGAGGAGCATAATTCATGAGCGTTACTTTCATGAAGCGTGCGCGGACGGCCACCTGCTGGGATAAAGAGATCTGCAGGAGTTTGTAGGACGGTATTTTTGAGGAGCTGCTGTGCCTCATAGGGCTCTAGCCATACTTCCTCCACACCTCTTTCTGTTGCCCGTAGGCACTTCATGAGAGGTGCACCTGAGGCCTGTGGCTTGAGGGCGCGGCTATCGACCAGGAATCCACCAGGGTGAAGCGCCTCTGCTGGATATTTGTGGATGGGAGTCCCCTGCACAAAGAATTCACCGAGGATCGAGAAGTCTAATCCGACCGGGTCAAAAATCGTCCCCGAACCATCAATGAGCGTGCGTAGGAAGCATGTCCGTTCCGTCATGCGACCGAGGTTAAGGATCTCGTTGCCCGCAACGTCGCCATCGGGACCGCCAGACATCTTTACCACAAAGCTACAGTTGGGCCCCTGCACTCCCAGGTAGTCGAGGACCTGCTCAACATAGACATGGACACCCAGCGAGGTCACTCCATATTCCTTGTGGTTGATCCCAGCTCTTGGCTTAGAGGAGATGAAGGCACTCCCAGGGAGATACCCACTCTGTTGAGCGAACTGAGCAATCCAGATGATCATCGAGTTGTGCATGTTTTCATCTGGCCCAAGGTAGATGTACTCGGGATGGCCGTAGTGGTCGACGATGTGGGGATCGAGGAGGGTATCGCCGTGCCCGGTATTGATTAAATCCAACATCGCCGCAATATACTGCCGCTGCGCCTGGTACATCAGGGCTTGGGTGAGCTGCTTCTGCAGATCAATGCGCTCCTGTGGGGCAGCAGAGGCCGCTCCGTTGAGAGACAGTTCCTCCTGTACCCACTCAAAAGGGTTGAGCAGCAGGATGCCCTTGGATCCGCCCTCGGGGATGTCTTTGTTTTTGCGCTGCTGGGTAGCGGCCAGGTTGTAGCCCTCTTGGAAGATCTGGTTACGTTCCACCACATACTGTTCCATATGGACAGGCGCCACCGTGCGCAGTCCTCCTCGAGCGAGGTCCCGGAACCGAATATGAAAGCCAAGGGCATGACTCACAAAGAAAAGGAGGACCGCAAAAGGGGCCTCTGAGAATCGCTGCTGGGCCTCTGCAGGTATGTCCTGGAGATAGGCTGGATCCAGACGAAACGAAAGCCCAGCACACTGATCGCTGTAGAAGGTCGTCTTCTGAGCATAGCGGACGAGGTTCAGAGCTTGCCTAAGGATCAATCGGCGGCGGCGATCGGTTTCCTCATGACCGGTAGCCAATACGCGAATCTTCTCCTCAGCCTGTTGTAGAAGGGCCTCAGCGCCCTGAGTGCCACTACGGCGCGGATCAAATTTCTGCTCAAAGGCCCCACATAGGAGTTCCATCAAATCAGGATGAGCGCAAAGAGCATCTTCACAGTTGGCCAGGTTGAACTGGAAACTATCGAGGTAGAGCAGCACCTGATGCGCAAACCGCACCATAGCCCTGACCACGGCCTCCAGGCCACCCTTCAGCAGAGAGGTCGAGACAAAGGTACTCTCTACACGGTCCTGCAGACTGAAGGTCCCTAGCAAACGGCAGGACCTTAAGAAGGCCTCCTGCTGCTCGGCAGGCCAGTTGGGAGGACTAGATCCCTCGAGGACAAAATAGGCGGGATGGTGGAGCAAGGGAGAGGATAGATGCTGCACCATCCGCCGGACTTGAATCCCTTCACGTTGCGCCAAATTGAAGAGCGTGGCTGGCCATCCCTTACGGGGAATACCCCGCCAAGCTCCTATCAGCTGAACCTGGCAACCGCCCGCTTCGCCGGGCAGGGAGAGCAGCCGCAGCCGCGCAGCATCACAGTCGAGAGACTGGCTGAGGAGCTCCACTACGATCAATTGCTGGTAAGCTGTCATCTGATGAAAGGAGCAGGAATCGAGGCTCTCGATGATCTGAGTACGCCTTGGATCCTCTTGGGCGAGGCCGAGCCGGTCGATCAATGAACCAGCAAGCTCGATGAGCTCTGGGGTGATGCTCTTCGCGTGACGGGCTTCTGATGAGGAATCGATCACCCCTAGCAGCACCGGAGGCTCGCCGGGCAACTCAGCGAGGAGCTCGAATCGCGCAACAAGGCGATCCTCAAGAAGCGCCAACACCTCGGGGATCTGATGACGACCGTGACAGAGAAAGAAGCTCTTTCCGTTGGTCTGATGGAGAAGAAGAGGTTGTTTGACTGAGGGAGCTAGGAGAACGCCCTGTATGAGGGAGCTATACTCCTGCGGCTCGAGTTCCGCCCATTGCGCGGGAGGGATCTGACGTCTAAGAAGATCGAGGGCCTTCTGCCATTGATCTCCCCATTCGTCTTGAAGAACCTGGTCCAGCGACATGCGATGCCCAGCTTCCTTCTCTTGTGCCATAGAGAAACCCCTCTAAGCACATTATATCTAATAAATTGAATTTGAAAAGGAGAGACAATTTTGGGGAAAAAGAAAAACCGGGCAGGCCCCCATAACGGGGGCCCTCGCCCGGCGTGACTCAGCAAGGGAGAGTAGCTCTCTCTCTTAGAACAGGTACCCTACAGATACTTGTGCTGCGAAGCTTGACCAACGAGCTTTCTTGAAAGCGGCGTTCTGCCAAACTGGGTAAACATCTTCATCAATGTCGTCTTGTTCAACTAGAGCAGCACCGTTGCATACAGTGTAGCAGCTTGTGCATGGATCCATCGCATCACAACCACTTGCGTTGTAGGTTGTGTAGTTCAGGTCGATACCAAATTGCCAGTTCTGATTGCACATGTACTGGATATCAAGATTGAACACTTGACCCCAGCCATTGCTTGAAGCAGTGACTGTCGCTGGCACGAATGTTGTGCACAGGTCGCCCTCGTCGCAGAGCGCTGTCCATGATGGGCAGTAGTCGCATCCGCAAGCTGATGAATCGCAGCAGTCTACGCCACCGAGCGCATCAAAACGACCGCTGTAGTGGTTGTAGTGCAACTCATACCCGAAGACTACGTACCAGTCTTGGCTTGGTGTCCATACGAAATCCAATCCAAGGAATGGACCGTTCCAACGAGCACGGTAGATGTTGTCATCACCGCAGCCGCCAAACACGACGCAAGGAGCTCCACAGCCTGGATCAGATACACGACCAGCGGTGTTCTCGATGTCAACAGACTGAACAAATGTCCCTGTTGAACCCACATAGCCTGCCTCGAAGACCAGGGAGTCGCCTACTGCAACACCACTGTCCATGATGAGGTGATCGCTATAGAAGTCGTTTGCCTCATCATCACTCTCAGCACAGCCGCCGATAGCTTGGTACATCAGAGGGATTGGACCCCACTGAGAATGATTCCAAGTATAACGTTGCTGGTTGAAGGACCATCCGAATACAGGAGCAATCCCAAACTCTTCGCTAGCATGGAACATGTAGCCAATGGCCAAGTCCGCATCCCAAGCATCGCCACCAACGGAGGCCGCAGCTGGCACTGTGTTGTGGTAAACGAGATCGCATCCGCAATCGCAAGGAGGGCAATCTTCACAGATGCAGCCCTTGCAGCAGCTATAGTAGTCTTGACCAAATGTTGCGTTGTACGGGTCGCTCAGAATATCGAACACGCCTGTGTCAAACACACGACCGCCCAATACAGTGGCATACCCTACAAAGCCGCGCAGGTACCAATTGTCTGTGAATGCGCCCACACCATTGAGCTGCACAGTCCACATGTTCACGTTGCGATATTTCTGATCTCCATACCCAAAGAAATCTGGATTGGAAAGTGTAGCGCACATCGCGAATCTCGCGGTGTCGCTGCGGTACCCAGTTGTGAGGTTCAGATCACTTCTGAGTTCGAAAGCGGAAGCGGGCGAGGCAACGATGCTCACCGACAGCGCAGCTGTCGTCGAGGCCGAAGCCAGGACCGCCTTAACCCACTTATTGAGTTTGTTCATGTGCTTTGTCCTTGGTTGTGTTGAGTCACGTAAACAGGTAGCTCTAGCGCTCTCGTTCGTTAGCCCTCAGCATAGGCACGCTCTCAAAAAATGACAAATCTTCTGAGACTGTCAGATATATTTTTGAAAACATTTGCATGTAATACCTTCAAACACAATGAGATACGCAAACTGTCTTCTCAGACCTAGTTTGGGTGTCAGAGGGGACTAACAGAGTGCAGTCGCATACAAACAGGTCAACTGATTCGACTCTTTCTGCGTTCCGATTGTCGATCCATTGCAACAGGGTTAATGGAATATAAATTTTTTACTGACCGCCCAAGACAAAGCGCCGCTTCCTGTGGACTTGCGAAGTCAGACGTCGTTCCCTACAATAGATTTAGCAATTGGGTGCCGTGTCTGCTAAATACAAAAGAATCTCTCCGCGGAGCCACGATAAGCAGGCTCGCAGCTATCAGGTTTTATTAGGGCTTGTGGAGCTTTTCATCCAGACGGGCCGGCCCGTAGGCAGCCAACAGTTGCAACGCGAGGGCTTTCCGCAGCTGAGTCCGGCGACCATCCGTAACTATCTTGCAGAACTAGAAGAGCTAGGCTTGCTGCAGCAGCAGCACAGCTCGGCTGGCCGCGTCCCGTCGGAACATGGACTGCGCCTATATGCTCATCATGCGGCTGAGACCCCCCTTCTCCATCCAGAAGATCGGCAGCTGCTGGATCGATGCGGAGCGCATGAGGGTCGCGATGTAGGGACGTTCCTACAGAATGTCTTGGAAGCACTGAGTGTAGGCTCCGGCTGCGTAGCCTGTGGTCTCTCCCCACGGTTCGATCACGATTTTGTGCAGTCTATCCGCCTGGTTGGCATCGACAATCAGCGCATCCTTGTTGTATTGATCACCGATTTTGGCTTTGTCTCGTCCGAACTCGTGCAAGTGGAAGAGAGCCCTGGCTTCCTCGCTCTGAAGCGCCTGGAACAGGCTCTGCAGGCAAAGCTATGTGGTGATTCAAAGGAGCTGGCAGCTTTGGAGGAGCCTGATCAGGCCATTGCGCAGCAGCTCTATAGCGAGTCGATGTTGCGGCACATTGTGCGCTATGCGCAGTTTTGGGAAGAGGAGGTCACTTACACTGGCGTCTCCCGTCTGATCCAGTTTCCCGAGTTTGCGCAGGTACGCACCCTCGGAGAGGGCATCTCCCTTCTTGACCATCCCCATGCACTGCGTTCGCTGCTCAAGGATTGCATGCACGATCGCGCTCCCCGCTTCTGGGTGGGCTCCGATCTACCGATGGACACGAGGGAGTGCTCTGTGCTGGCCATCCCCTATAGCATGCAGGGGCATTCTCTAGGCGCCATTGGTTTGTTGGGACCTATGAGGATCCCCTATGGCCGGCTAATGGGCCTGCTTCAACATGCTTCGGAGATGATCCAGACTGTTCTCACGCGCTGCCTATATAAGCATCGTATTTCCTATCGGCAACCACAGCCCCATGTTCTGTACCTCCCCACCGCTGATCAGCTGCTGATCCACCGCGAGGGGCCTGCCGAAAGTTTTGATTCCATAGAAGAGGTTTCCATCCATGATCGATCCGGATCAACCTGATATCCCCTTCCCTGAGGAAGAGGAGTCGGTCCAACAAAGCGAACTACTCACCGCAGGTGAGCTCTCTGCCTTACACGCCAAGGCAGCCGAGGCCGAGGAGTACCGTGAAAAGTATTTGCGCGGCCTGGCTGAGATGGAGAACGCTAAGAAGCGTCTCTCCAGAGAAAAAGCGGAGATCGTTAAGTACTCCAACGAATCGCTGATCTCCGATCTGCTGGCACCTCTAGACAATCTAGAGAATGCGCTGCAGTACGCTGAGCAGGGTTCTGCTGAGGTGCAGCACTGGGCTCTTGGCTTCCGCATGATTGTGCAACAGTTCACTGACGCGCTCGCGCGCGCTGGAGCTGCGCCCTATTCCAGCCTTGGGCAACCCTTTGATCCCAACCTGCACGACGCAGTCGAAGTCGTCGAAGTGTCCGAAGACAAACCGGAAGGGCACGTAGTGAAGGAGTTCGTCAAAGGCTACCGCGTAGCGGACCGCGTGATCCGTCCAGCTCGAGTGCAAGTCTCTAAATATCAAGATAATCAAACATAACAAGGTGATCATATGACTCAATCTAAGTCTGGGGCTCCCATCATTGGTATTGACCTCGGTACCACCAATTCCTGTGTAGCGGTGATGGAAGGTGGGGCCTTCAAAGTTATCCCTAACGCGGAAGGAACGAACACGACTCCTTCCGTAGTTTCTCTGAAGGGTGCGGAACGCATTGTCGGGATCCCTGCTAAGCGGCAGATGATCACGAATCCGATGCAGTCGCTCTTCAGCACAAAGCGCTTCATCGGACGCAAATTCTCCGAGGTGCAGGACGAGATCAAGCTCGTGCCCTATAAGGTCGTCGCGGATGCCAATGGCAATGCTGTCTTTGAGATAGAAGGCAAAATAGTCACGCCTGAAGAGGCTGCTGCCATGGTCCTGACCAAAATGAAAGAGACGGCAGAAGCCTATCTCGGACAGAAGGTCACGGAAGCGGTCATCACGGTCCCTGCCTATTTCAACGATTCGCAGAGACAGTCGACCAAGGACGCTGGACGGATTGCTGGCCTCGACGTCAAACGCATCATCAACGAACCCACAGCTGCAGCGCTGGCTTACGGCCTCGACAAGGGTGGTGAGAAGAAGATTGCTGTGTTTGACTTGGGTGGCGGCACGTTCGACATTTCGATTCTTGAGATCGGTGATGGCGTCTTCCAGGTGCTCTCGACGAACGGGGATACGCACTTGGGCGGAGACGACTTTGACGCTACCATCATGCATTGGATGGTCGATGAGTTCCGCGCTCAAACCGGGATCGATCTGAAGAATGACAAGATGGCCCTACAGCGTCTGCGCGATGCTGCTGAACGAGCCAAGGTCGAACTTTCCAGCACCATCTCTACAGAGATCAACCAGCCCTTTATCACAATGGATGCGACTGGGCCCAAGCACCTCCAGCTGACACTCACACGTGCCAAACTGGAAAGCCTCTGCCATCCGTTGCTAGAACGCCTCAAAGAACCTTGCATCAAGGCTCTGCGTGATGCTGGCCTCGACGCGAGCAAGCTCCAAGAAGTGATTCTGGTTGGTGGAATGACGAGGATGCCAGCTGTCCAGGCAGTGGCTAAGGATCTCTTCCAAAGGGAGCCTCACCGTGGAGTCAACCCAGACGAAGTTGTGGCCATCGGTGCTGCGATCCAAGGTGGCGTTCTTCGTGGTGAAGTCAAAGATGTTCTGCTCCTCGACGTGATTCCCCTTACCTTTGGTATTGAGACCTTAGGGGGCATCATGACGCCCATCGTGGAACGCAACACAACGATCCCCGTACAGCGCAAGCAAGTCTTCTCGACGGCTGTTGACAATCAAACAGCGGTGACGATTGTGGTCCTACAAGGCGAGCGCAAGCTGGCCCGCGACAACAAAGAAGTCGGCCGATTCGACCTGTCTGAGCTACCTCCTGCACCACGTGGGATGCCACAGATCGAAGTGAGCTTCGACATCGATGCCAACGGGATCCTCCATGTTCATGCGAAGGATCAGGCCACCGGCAAAGAGCAGAAGATCCGTATCGAAGCGAAGTCTGGTCTCAACGAAGAAGAGATCAAGCGGATGCTCCGGGATGCAGAGCTCCATGCTGATGAAGACAAGCTGCGCAAGGCTGAGATCGAAGCACGCAACGAGGCCGATGCTCTGGTCTTCCAAGCTGAAAAGTCTCTGCTTGAGTACAAAGACAAGCTGCCTGCAGAGATCGTGTCTGAAATTCAGGGCAAGATCGATGGAGTCAAAACGGCCATGGCGGGTGGAAGCCCCGATGCGCTACGCACAGCGAGCGATGCGTTGAACCACTCTCTCTCCAAGATTGGCGAGACGATGGCGAAGGCAAGCCAGGCTCAACCAGGAGCTGGTGCTACAGCCAATGCAGATGGGGAACCAGAAGTGCAAGAGGCCGATGTAGAAATCCTGGATGCTGAGGACACGAAGTAATTCTCAGCTAAGCATGTTCTAGCAAGTGGTGGCTCGCTCCTACCTTTGGGTGGGAGCGAGCTTTTTTTTGCTATCTTCCAAACAAGCGCATCACGTCAAAGATCGTCACATAGAGAAGCAGGCCTACGATCATCACCACGCATGGAAGGTAGATCCATTTCACAGCGGATGCGGAAAGACGACGGCCTGTCGCCCATTCCCAACAGAGAATAAGGATCCTACCGCCATCCAGGATGGGCAAAGGAAGGAGGTTGAACACAGCCAGGGTCAAACTCACCATAGCCAAGAGATGCAGAGCGCCGGCTACAGAGTCGGTCCAGCTACGCTGCATCGCAGACACCATGCCTACCGGTCCACTGATGTACTGCGTGTTGATCTGTCCCAAGGCCAGCTTTTTAATAGAGAGGATCGAGTCGTTGAACGCACTCGTCATCTGGATCCATGGTCCTGGATTGTACTGCACCCGTAAGTCCTTCAATGCCCCGTTCTGGAACCCAGGATTGTTATTGTCGCGAACTGCCTGCAACCGAGCCAAGAGCATCTCCCTCTCGCTGGCATTGGTAAGGGAGAGGGCTTGTTGACGGTCCTGCTCAAAGCCTAACTCAAGTTCTTCTCGCGTCTGAGGCGACATATCAAACTGCGTTATGGGCTTTGGAGTGAAGGGCTGTAACATGAAGACGGAGCCAGCCGAGATCAGCTGTTTACCTTGAATGAACTCCTGCACAAGCAGGCGCAGCCAGGAGGCACTCGCAGTCGTTTGCATGAGATCCTTGGCCACTGCATCCGTCATAACGTCTGGCAAGGCTTGCCTGGAAACCAACAGGTGGACCCGTTTCACTTGAAGCTCTTTGAGGAACTCCGGGCCAGAGGTCACCGGGTGCCCCCCTACGGCAGTGATCCGATCCCCCGCCTGCAGGTATTGGGACGCCAAAAATGCATAGTCGCTCTGCTGAGGCTCATCCGCGGGAGGATAGACCTGGCTCTTCTGCACGACCAGCTGAGCGTTCAATTCAACAGGGAGAATCCAGATCGAGCCCTGTTTCTGCTTTAAGCCTGCTGCAAAGAACCAGTCCACCCATTCGTTTTTCCCAGATGGGCTGAAAGCGACTTGCTCCAATCGTTTGCGAGGCACCCGCGCCAACATGGGCACGCCACCTCGCTCGATGGTCAACAGAGTCAACTCATCGCTGAGCAGATCGAGGATCTGGCGTGGGGACCAGAGCATGGCCCCATCCATCCAGATCAGCCGATCGCCCACCTGAATCCCAGACTGTAGGATGGGGGCGCCCTCCAAGAATGGATTGCTGCTAGCAGCCTCGCCCACAACCAAAAACCGGGCAGGAAACCAGAGAGGCCTGATGATGTCCGATACCGGGACCTGCTGAATAGAGACCGTGAACGGGTCACCGGGCTCGGTCCGCCCTAAGGCACTCCTTGCCTCTACCGTGAGCTGACCACCTGCCAACGAAGCAAAGATCATCTCTCCACGATGCCGATAGGGTCTTCCATCCAGGCTAACGATCTCGTCCCCATTCTGAAGACCTCGACCGGCCAGAGGGCTGCTCTGCTCAATCGCGCCGATATAGGGGCTTACCTCGGCAAAGGGCAGAACACGGCCGCCTAAGACAAAGATGAGACTGAAGAGAACGATGGCGACAAGCCAATTCGCAAAAGGACCAGCAAAGGCCACCAGCATCTTTTTCCACGCCGCTACGTCGGGACCTGGGTCTGACTCTACTGGATCATCCGACTCCACCCCCATGCTGCGCATCAATACGTAGCCGCCAAAGGGGAACCAGCCAACCTGCCAGCGAACTCCGCGCCACATGGTGCTCCAGATCGGCTTACCAAAACCGATACTGAAGACGTCGACCTGAATGCCATACCATCTGGCCACAAGAAAATGGCCCAGCTCATGCAGAAAGATGAGCAGACCAAATCCCAACAAAGAAAGGAGCAGACCAAACAGAGAAGACATTATGCAAACCACAGTGGAGTATCCAGTTCATAGTAGCCGAAAAGGACGAAATCCGTTGGTGGCACCCTATACCATTCCTCCCAGAGCGACGCAGGACCAAAGCTCATGAGAGCATTTGCCCCTACCAACATCTTGCCTAGGATCAGTGGCAGCCCTCAGGAGAGAACGGATGTGACCGAAAGGGTACAGGCTACCGCCCAATGCCGACCGCTGGTTCCTGCGCTTCAGGCCAGTCTTTCGGATCCTCCTCGACGGATGATTCCCTTTGCCGCACAGCAGCTGCAATTCCTCTTGTTCTTCCTTGGTGAGACTGACCTTGTATCGCTTCAAGCTCACCCCGCTGGCAGCCGTCCTCACCCCTCAAAACTTATTGCGCGTCTTGTAGCGCTCGTCAGAGGTTCTGAGCCTTCGGAAGGTATTCTAGGCGACCCTGACCGCTCAAAACTTTTTGCGCGGACTACTGGTACTGCGTCATACCAACGGCTGGATCACGATGGGGCCCTATAAAAATGGAGTGCCCTAATGGCTTCGACTAGTTCCCTCGTCTTAGGGAAGTTCTCAAGCAGGGCCCATTTGTCAGACTGCCGCCAATACGAAAAAGCCTCCGCACACCGTTGTTCTGGAGTAGCGTATGGAGGGATACGATAAACGATCACATCGTGAAGGCGGACGTTGATAGCCACAGGCGTCCCCTCTCCTCCTCCATCTGATGGAGCAGGCACATTGATGGAGAGGTCTATCGGAATTCTGTGATATCCCAGCCAGCTCTCGTAGTAGGCTCGCTTGAGATCTTTGGGTGGCTTGCTCAACCTGCTGTCAAGAGGCTCAAGGTGGTCCTGCAAAAATTCAATACACTCTAGAGCCAAACAAAAGCTCTCATCTAGAGTACAAGCGTTGCGGCTGCCTACTGAGGCTCGAAACTGCAGGGATGATTCCGTAGGGACCGCATCATACCTTTCAGTTGGCTTAAGAGGTTGTAGAGAGAGAACAACGAAACCTTTGGACTCGAGATACTCCAGGAGCTTGATGGCTGGCGCCCTCTTCCATTCTTGGGGGACATTCCGCAGGCCACCTCCCGCTTGCTCATTCATCTGTTGGCGACGTCCCAGCTCCCGATTCAGCAGCTCATTAGCCCGCTCTTCCGAAATCTGTGGATGTTCAAGCCATTCCCTGGTGGCTTTGTGGACTAAGGGCCATCTAGAGGGGTCGCCGTGTTGTGCCAGAATGTCCTGTAGGGGTTGATGGACAGAGTCCTTGGTCCCTCCGTTGGGCAGCCAGATGATCTCTCCTCGATCACACCTCGCAAAGGCGGATTCATTGCCTGGCTGATAGGGCCTGGCACAACTCACTGAACAGCCCACTGGAAAGATCTTTCTGTAGGTAAAGAGCTGAAACAGCTCGTTGAGTTCCTCATCCTGCACAAAGACCTGAGACCAGTCCTCCATCACATCCAGTAGGGCCCCTAAGGCCTCCTTCTGGTGGCGAATGCGCTCATCTTTATAACCATATCTCGGCATAGAAAGACCAGTCCCCGCCACAAGAGAATAGCCTATCTGCCCGCCCTGGAATGGCAGTGGGGCGATTTGAGCCTTGGCAGCAAAGCGCCTTTCAACCTGGTCCACTCGGTCTTGCCATAGATACGTGGTCGTCGCCTGGAGTCCAGGCATAGAAGTCCACAACGCCAAACAAATAGTTGCTCTGATCATGCTACAGCCCTCTCAGCCTCTTGTTCGAAAGTCATCTTCTCATGCTCAAGGTATAAGCAGCCCAACGAGGGCTCGTATCGCGGAATGAAGCTAGATACTGGGGCAGTGGCGTCAAAGTGAAAATCCAGTCGAAGATCCGTCTCTTCTTTCATAGCTTCGAGATGCTGTGAAGCCCAAAATCCATGCTTGTCACCGCCGTCAGGAACTGAGACCCACTGTACTCGGCCACAGTCGATCCCCTGCGCGATGGCCCTATCTCTCAAGGCACTCCCCAACTGGGAGACCGGATCGCCTTCTGAAAAAATGTGCACCACATCGGCCAAAGAACCATTCGCCCTATTCTTTGCGATGGGACAGGCAGGCGCGATGCCCACTGCTCGCGTCTGGGAAAGGACGCCCCTTCTAGCCAGCCCATCGATCACGGCATTTGTAGTCACCGCCCCGGCAGAGTGGCCAAAAGGCCAGATCAAACATTCCCCAAAGTCTCCCGCTACCTGGGCCTGCATGATGATGTTCTCCACCCCATCGGCCACTCCCGCGGTCGCTGGAGATGGCAACTGCCATCCCACAGCATCCGCACATGCATAGACAGCCTCTATCCCCCAGATTCTTGGCCGATAGATACCGAAGACGACGGCATTTCCTCTGGCCATGGCAGGTGCAGCCACCCCCTGCACAGCACAGCAATGATCCTCCACCGTGTTGTTGATGCCCGTGGCGACGAAATAGATGTCCTTCCGCCCCGGCTTCTTCATGAAGCGGTGCATGGCATCAGGCCACTGAGTCCCGCAGTCCTCAGGAAAGCACATGTAGAATTGGGGGGAAGCGCGTGTCCGGTAGGCGACTTCCGCCGCATACTTCACCGTCTTGTAGGCCACCCTAGCCCCCAACATGATATCTTCACCCCATGGATCCGCACATCCAAGCGGGGCGTGATCACAATAGTGATGGTCCCACCATCCCTCTTGCACACCCTTCGGATCGGGACTCACGAAGATGCCTAGCTCTGGGGCATAGATGCGCCGCCCAAAGTCAACCCAACCCACTTCGGCCAGCGTCCACTTCGCACGGTAGCCCCACTCACAGAGCGGTTGTGAGCTCACTCCAAACACGTCATACGTGGTCGTGCCTTCACCTTCTACCCAAACAACAGAACCCTGTAGATCGCAGAGCACCTCTTGCACCTGATCACCCTCGATGCGAGCGATCA
>JBMOFD010000023.1:0-25113 GCA_049314435.1 Chlamydiia bacterium
AATCCACAAGCTGGGTTGCGAGTCTAGAAAGTAGACAAGAGTAAGAACTCAATGGAAAGGGTAGGTGCGGTGTGAACAGTTCGTCGATTTCGCCCAGCGGCTCCAGCGTCCCGCCTACAACTCTTTCATCCAGTTCGTCTAGCACGAGCGCTGGGGTGCAAACCACGGCGCAGACTCCTGTTTCGAGCTCGACGCCCACTGCAGGTGTAACGCCCCTGAACATCGACCAGGCTATGGCCCTGACGCAGACGATGCAGCAGATGGGGGGCACCCTTGCCCTTCTCCAGGTGCCTGGTCGTCTTCCCACCAGCACTAGCGCTGTCGATATGCAAGCCTTCCTCAACGGTTTCATGGGCCAGTACGTCTCATTGATGACGACCGTGGCAAGTGGAACGTCTGTGCCGACCCCTACAGGAGGGACTGCGCTGAGCGTGATCGCCTCGTATATCGGCAATGCACTAGCTACGCTCCCTCCGTCGACCCTAGGAGCCCTTCTCTATTCCTTCTGCAATACCTACGCCTTCACGGGTAAGAGCTTACCGGTAGAGAGCTTCAGGACCATGCTCAGCGATATAGCCAACCAAACGCCGAGCTCACCTTTCAGCGGGCAGCCCTATGCTGCGGTCTTCGCCACGATGGCTAAGGCCTGCTTCAACCAGCCCTCCACATCGTCCTCTTCCTCCTCAAACCCTCCACCAGCGCCCGTCTTGAATAGCGCGGTCCTCCAGGACATCGAATCAGAAGGCGGCCTGAACCCAAATAGTGTGGGTCAGATCATCACGGATTGGCAGGGATGGTCGTCGGGAACGGGAACACTGAGCACAGCCGGGGGATGGGGGCCTGCCTCGACGGTCGTCTTCATGCAGCAGTTTTCGCCCTACATCCAGACTTTCCTGGGGAATACGCTCCTCATGAGCTCTCACTTGAATACGAGCGGTCTTACTGTCGGCGAAGGTCTTTCCATGATCCTCGCTGGGATCGCCACTCTTCCCATGGGGAGCGGTCCATCGGGGAGTACGTCAAGCACAGCCGCCATCAGCATCGACTCCTTCTTTAACTCGATCCTGAATCAGAATACCGGGGTGTTTCGTATGGCCGATCTGCTCCCCCAGGTAGCCCATGAGCAGATCAACCATCTCCTAAACAGCCTCCCACCAGGGTTCACCCAATTATCGGCAGTGCGCCAAGCCATGACGGATGCTTCGACCTTTGGGGCGTCGAGAGCAAGTAGCTTCCTGAACCAAGCGATGGTCGCTCCACCCCTCCCGAACCCGCCCGATAGGTTCGATTGGAACCTATCGCCGATGTATGTGAACCTCTCGGGACCTCAGTCCTCCTCGCCCTTTATTTTATATGGCGCCTCGAGCGTCAATGCCCAGACCCAAGAAGAGATCGACGCCCTCATGAATGCCCCTACGACCCCGAGCCCAACACTCAGAACAAGCTTAACGCAGGAACCGCGAGTCTAAGCGATAGCTCGGTAAGAGAGCGTAGCCTCGTAATGGTTGATGGGAAATCGCAACGAAGACATGGAGTCAATGCCTCCATCTGTGGTAAAACAGTAAGGGAGAGGTGAATGACATGGCAGATCAGATCACAGTTGAAGAACTAGAAGCCCTTGTTGCTGACAATTCAAAGGCGACTTTGGAAGAGCTGGTAGAGGCTTCCGTGCGGGTGTTTAGCCTGCTCGCAGAGGCGATCAAAAATCCAGAAGCTCCAGATAGCAAACATTTGCTGGATCTAGTTCAGAAACTCAAAACGAAACTTGAGACAGAGGCGCAGAGCGCCCTGCAATCCGCTGGTATGACAGAGGAAGATCTCAAAGTATTTCTAGAAGATCCTAACAACTTCAGCCCCCAAGAGTGGGAACAGCTGCAGAGCATGCGCGGTGAGATGAACAAGGCGAGTCAGCAGTTCATGCAGAACGCCATGGGTACGGCCTTCGGTGGTGCTAGTCCGGCGCTTCCAGCTCCAGGAAAAGAGCAGCAGAAGCCTTCTGCTCAGAAGGGTGGAGCTCAGCGTCCCGGTGGTCGCCGCGACAACGACTGGCTCGCTCCGTAATACGAAGCGTTGTTGAGTCAAATGGCAAAGGGCCCTTTCCCACTTTGTGGGGAAGGGCCCTTGTCATTTTTAACAGGTTGTTTCTTGTCCTAAGCGCTCTTCTGAGCACGGACCACGCGAGGAGTACCGCCTACGGATAGAGAATCTTCCTCAACAACGATCTCCCGGATATCCGGGTCGGAGGGGACTTCAAACATGAGGTCGCGGAGAAGTGTTTCCACGATCATACGCAGAGCTCGCGCTCCCGTACCCACATCCATCGCTTTCTGAGCGATCGCTCGCAAAGCTCCGTCCGTGAAGGTCAGTTTGACATTCTCCTCAGCAAAGAGGGCCGTGTACTGCTTGATCAGAGCGTTCTTGGGCTTGACCAAGATCTCGATCAGCTCCTCTTGATTGAGCTCATTGCAGCTGACGATCAGGCTGAAGCGTCCCACAAACTCCGGGATCATCCCAAAGGCGATGAGGTCTTGCGGTTCCACTTGATCGAGGAGCCAGTTCTTATAGTTCACATTCGTAGGATCGAGTTGAGGTCCCTTCTCTTCAGGATTCCCAAATCCAATCGTGGTCTTCCCAAGACGGCGAGAGATCGCCTTATCGAGATGCACGAAAGCGCCACCGACAATGAAGAGGATATTTTCCGTATTGACCTGGATGTAGTCCTGGTTCGGATGCTTACGTCCCCCTTTGGGAGGGACGTTCGCTACGGTACCCTCGAGGATCTTCAGCAATGCTTGCTGCACGCCTTCGCCTGAAACGTCTCGAGTGATCGATACGTTTGAGGAGGTCTTCCCAATCTTATCGATTTCGTCGATGTAGATGATCCCCATCTCCGTACGTGCGACATCGAACTCGGCTGACTGCAAAAGCCTCAGCACGATGTTCTCTACGTCCTCGCCCACGTACCCAGCTTCAGTCAGCGTCGTCGCATCCGCAATCGCAAAGGGAACATCTAAAATCTGCGCTAGGGTCTTCGCAATCAGAGTCTTCCCACTACCCGTAGGACCTAGCAACAGGACGTTAGACTTGTTGTAGACGATCCCACTGTCGTGTTGACGCAGAGACAGGATTCTCTTGTAGTGGTTGTACACAGCCACGGAGATGGTACGCTTCGCGTGTTCCTGTCCGATGATGTAGTCATCCAACCGCCCCTTCAGTTCCCTCGGCTTCAGAAGCTGAAACTGCGTCTTCACCGGCTTCTTCTCGACAATGCCCATACAGAGACGTACGCACTTGTCGCAGATGAAGACGTTCGGACCCGAGATCAGCTTCTCAACCAGATCTTCCGTGCGTCCACAAAAGGAACACAAGGGTTTGTCCTTCTCTTTGCTCATGAAAAATTGCCTTAACCTGTACGTGGAATGAGGACCTTATCGACCAGACCATAGGTCACAGCTTCCTGTGCACCCATGTAGTAGTCGCGTTCCGAATCCCGAATAACCTTTTCTAATGGCTGGCCCGTGAGCTCTGCCATCAATTGACTGATCAGCGCCTTCTGACGAAGAATCTCTTCGGCTTGCAGCTGAATGTCTGCGGAAGTTCCGCCTACTCCACCATAGGGTTGATGCAACATCATCCGGCTATGGGGCAGTGTGTACCTCTTGCCCTTCGTCCCAGCAGCAAGGAGCAGAGCTGCCATCGAGGCTGTCTGTCCAATGCAGTACGTGGTGACGTCGCAGCCGAGGAACCGAATCGTGTCGAAGATCGCCAACCCAGCAGCAATATACCCGCCCGGGCTGTTGATGTAGATACTAATGTCCTTCTTCGGATCTTCCATCTTCAGGAAGAGCAGCTGAGCAATGACGAGATTGGCCAGCGGATCGTTGATCTCCTGTCCAATGAAGACAATACGGTCTTTGAGAAGCCGAGAGAAAATGTCCATGGAGCGTTCGCCCCGGCCCGTGTCCTCTAAGATGAACGGAACAAGTGACATGCGATCCTACAGTTAAAAGGGTGTAGCCCGGGGAGACAACCCCGGGCTCGACTCAGTGTAAGAGTGAGCTCGGGACTGGTCAAGAAAACTGCTCGATTAAACGAACGGATGCACTTGTTCGAGGCGTTGGCCATGTTCCAACAGATACTTCAGGGTCTCCTGCAGAAGAGCCTGTGACATCGTCACACCGCGTAGATGCTGAAGAAGGCCTTCCACTTGCTCCTTCTTCGGTTCCCCGTGGGCCTTCACATGGTCTGCCAACACACGCTGGAAGAGCGCATTGAGATCCGCTTCCGACATCTCAATCGCTTTCTCACGCAGCAGCTGCTGACCGAGGAACAGCAGACGCACAATGTGCACCGCTTCCGGTAGACGACGCTGAGCTTCCCCTTGCACCTGATCCTGAGAGAGCGACTTGCGCTGCTCTTCGGTCATCCGGGCAATCAGTTGGCTGATCTGGAAGCGAAGCTCCTTCTCGACCAAACTCTTTGGCACTTCAAAGACAAGCAGTTCGTTGAGCTGTCGACGAAGAGCCGCTTCACGCTCATGCTGACGCATGCGCTGAAGGAGGTCGTTGGCCTGCTGCTCAATCACTTCATGCATCTGCTCCATCGACTTCATGCCGAGCTTCTTCACGAGCTCGTCATCCACCGGAGGTAGCTTTGGTGTGCTGATCGCACGTACCGTCACCTTCACTGGAACAGAGACGAAGTGCTCTTTTGCCGAAGGAGGCGCACGCTCATCCAACTCTGTCTGCGCTTCGAAGACATCACCGATATTCTTACCGATCACCAGCTTGCGTAGCCAAGAGGGCATCTGATCGCTCACACTAAAGCGACGTTCGTTGTAGAGAGACTGTGGCTGGTCTTTCTGTAGATCGACGTCGATGTCGACAAAGTCGTTCTCCGCTACAGGACGATCTGTCACTGGTTCCCAATCCGCCACAAACAACTTCAGCGAATCCAGCATGCGTTCGCGTGCCTTTGTCTGGAGCTCATCGGTGATCTCACAAGTGGGGATCTGCAGCGCAGCTGGATCCAGGTGGATCTCGGCAGGCACCGTCTCGTAGCGCAGGATCAAGGTGCCGCCCTTCTCGACTGTGCATTCTCGTAGCTGGAACTGAATCGATTGCGTAGGATCGCTAGGACGAATGCCCGATAGCTCAATCGCTTTGGTTCCAGCAACGGAACCAAGCTCCTGGCGCCACTGCTTCTCGATCTCTTTGGCAAAGTTCTGCTTCACCTGCTCGGCCGGGACTTTGCCCTTGCGGAACCCAGGCAAGCTGGCCGATTCGCCCACTTGCTTGATCGCCTCAGCATAGGCCTTCTGGCAGAAGGAGGGCGTTACCGTAACGAGCATCTCCACTGTGCAAGCAGGGAGCCGTTTGACTTCCAGGGACAGATCAGCATCTTGAAATGTTTCTATAGGCAGAGTTGCCACGGGATTGTCTTCAGTCATAGAATCGATGCGGCAGGAGATCCCTCGCCCTAGAGCCAAGGGAATTGAGGCCGCACTCCTCTCATTTGGTTGTTCAGAGAACTGTGTAAGGTTGCAGGTGCCCAGTGGGCATCGTTCAGTTGCCTATCGAAGGGTTCTTGAGGCGGCGCCTCTGAACGCTTCGTGGGCCTTCTGTTATGCAATTAGCCAGAGAACATGCTGCCATGGCCAGGAGATAGATGCCAGAGTTCTATTTGGATCGTTTTGATGAGGAGGTCCGCGCAGAAATCTGACCGCATCTCGAAGAGACCGGCAGAAGAAAGCGGGTGATGAGATTCGAACTCACGACTTTCACGTTGGCAACGTGACGCTCTACCGCTGAGCTACACCCGCAGACCTATAAACATGCTCTCCAGCAGATCTTCCGACCTGCCTGTAGCGGGTGATGAGGCTCGAACTCACGACATTCAGCTTGGGAAGCTGATGCTCTACCAACTGAGCTACACCCGCGTAGCACGGAGGGGAGTATCGCAATCGAGTCCCTTTTCCAGCAAGGGGTATGCCGGACGTGACCCGCCGCATTGCTGGAGGTACATGACAAAATGAGGGTGGACGAAAAGAGGAGACCCTCTGGTGCCAAGTGCCCGATCACCTTTTCAGGGAGCGAGACTTAGCCAGAGGGTCTCCAAAAACGTGAACTAGAGGCCTAGTCTAACGGCGCTCTTGCTGAGATTTTTGCTGCCATTGCTGCTGACCCTGGCCCTCTTTTTTATTCAGTGCTTCTTTTTTGGGCTGTTGGCCAGACTGAGCTTGGTAGCCGGTCTGCTGCTGAGGCTGCTGTCTTTGAAACTGTTGTTGCTGCCCCTGGATCTCACCTTGTTGCAGTGATTGCCCCTGCTGTTGTTGCTGGGGAGGTTTCTGCTGCTTTTGTTTGAGTTTGTTTCTCTTATCCATGATGACCATCCTTCTATTTGGTAATTTTCTTTTATAAGTGGGCTTTGAATTCAGCAAGAGGACCCCCATGCACATGGGGATGAGAAGAAAAGCGACTTGGTGACCCTGGGGGCACCATATGGCGGTGAGCTGAATTCGTCTCGCTCGAGATCATGGGTAGATGAAAACGAATGTCAGGCCTGATTTCGAAAAAAAATAGTTTGATCGCAAAGTCTTGAATCGGAAGAAGGGGATTTAGTGAATCATGGTGTTGGTTGCATGACCCTGTATCGCTGACCGTCGTTAAACTAGAAGCAGTCGGTGGGAGATCGGCAGGAAGGGATTGTGCACCCACGCCGAAGAGTGAGTGGAAATGTAGCCGCAACAGGAGGCTGAAATGAGTTCTAGATTACCAGGTACCGGCGGGCCCGATCGGGCGATGTCCAATGCGCCCTCTTCGTCTAGCGGAGAACGTCGCAGAACCGCGGCTGAGCAGGCCATACATGATATTTTTTTGGCTGACATGGCTGAGTATTTTCAGGAGCGACAGGCTGCCCACCCAAGAAGGCCATTTCAAATTGAGGATTTGGCTCACACTGGCGTATGGCAGGCTGCAATCAAGGATGTCAGTGGAAAGGAGGCTGGTGCTGAAGAAGCCGACTATTCATTTGAGGCAATGACAGAGCGAGACGCGTCAGGTGATACCATAGTTAGAAGTTTGTCAGTGCGTAGCCTGCAACCGAACATAGATAGAAGCGATATGCAAAGCGCGGCGGAAGCCCTGCAGGGGCTGGTTCGAGGGAGGTTCGGCCTGCCTGGATTCGAGGTGCTAGTGCCAAGAAGCGGTAATAGTATAGTTCTGGCTGTTCCTCAGCGCAGCAGAGCAGAGCTTCCTGTTGAGCACTCTAGACCTTCTCCCGCGGCAGATACCCATCCAGAACAGGGCTAAGGGGTTGATTGTAGGCCTTGTTCAATAGGCCCGCTGGGGTTGGCGCGTTCAGGGATCCCGATTTTGTAGGGATCTAGCGGTCGAGCCAGCTTCCAGTACAGGCCTCTAGTTGTTGCCAGGGGAACCTGCATAGACCAGAAGACGGCGTTCTGCGGGAATGCCAGCCGGTTCCCCATAGCGAGGTAGAGAATCGGCGGCCTCTGGGTGGATGATTGCGCTGGACTCCACCTCGATCGCCAGCAGTCCTTTTACAAATATGTGTTTATTGATAGCAGATGAGTTAGAAAAGTATATTGCGAGGTCTATCCGTGTCTTCTTCGTCAGGTGTGGGGTCAGGGTCCGGATCACATCCTCCGTTTAGACTGCAGGATGTGATCCTGCCCCGTGATCTTGTGGTGATCATGGATGCGGTTGGCGACAAGTTCAAAGCCATCCCCATTACCG
Source organism: Chlamydiia bacterium (assembly GCA_049314435.1). Taxonomy (GTDB): domain Bacteria; phylum Chlamydiota; class Chlamydiia; order Chlamydiales; family JBMOFD01; genus JBMOFD01. The sequence continues at coordinate 7,755 of JBMOFD010000023.1, forward strand.
ATCTTGAACAGGTTCCCGCCATTGCACAAAGGCTGAAGCAGTTCGCAGAGAATCCAAAACACCCTATCGACCCCAAAGGGCTGCCTGCGGCTGTTAAAAGGGCCTTTGAAGGCATCATGGAGCTGGATAGCGATCCGGAATTCTTCAATCCGAGCCAGGACTTCTTTAAGACGGATGCTCGTAAGGAGCTGTTTCACAAGTTTGTGGCAGAACGAGCTGCTGATTATGCGTCCTATCTTGAATCGGTCCTGACTAGGCCAGAAATCGCCAAGATCGTCCTCAAAGAGGGGGCTGATGAGGTCCTCAGGCAAGAGGCCGCTGAGTATCGCAAAACGCATCTGAACGAAGCTCTGTCCAAAGAGGATGTGGAGAGAGAGCAACATCGTAATGCGCAGCAGCAAGTGCCTCAAACATTGGGTCTGAGCCAAGAAGCGTTTGATGAACAACTCGCTCGTGAGATGGCTGGGTTGCTGCCCCTACGAGAACAGGAGAGAATTTGGCCACCTCGACCGGGAGAGGAGCGGGGATGGGCGGCTCTACCGCCACGGAACCTAGGCGCAAGAGGGGTGCGATGGACTTCGACGGATCCAGCCGATTTTCCGCATGCCTTGCGGGAATCTGGATGGTTGGTCGATGGGCCCGAAGGTGACCGAGCGCGATGGTGGTTGCAACTGCTCGAGCAACACCCAGTGGAAGGTCTTCAGGTCAGAGAGATGGTTGATCTGCTGGGCACGAACAATCCAGGAATCCAAGCGGATCTTGTGCGCAGATGGCAGAGTCTTAGCGAAGCTGGATACACCTTAAGTGCCCTTCGTGAGAGCATTCCATCCAACATCGCGCGACACACTGATTTTACTACTCTTGTTTGGGTGGCAGAAACTTCTCGAGCCAGAGGACGTCCTGCCAACCTGATCGGTCGCTCAGACTGGTTACTCACCTCGATTCTGCTGTTTCTCAATGGTCGTGAGGGCATAAATGGACTTCCCATATCTCCAGAGCATCTGTCGGGCGCACTGCAAGCCGACTTAGCTGAGGTGGTTCGGGCAGATGCTCAGGCAGAGCTAGAGCGATGGGGTGCGAGGGGGAATTTGGTACGACAGCGGCTTGAAGAGCTGCCTCCCATCGAGGGACTTAGAGCTGCAGATGTGGATTTTCTATGTCGGCGTGAAGGAGGTGACATTGTCGGTGGATGGTTGGATCGATATCAGGGCATTCGGAACGCTGGCTTTACCTTAGAGGTTCTTCGAGCGAGCTCTCCCAGGAATAGCGCTGCCAGCCCGCCCCGTTTTGTCCCTTTTCCTGATCTCATCAGGGTAGCAGAAGCCGCGATGGGCAGAGGACACACGCCAGACCAGCTGGATGATTCTGATTGGAGGTCTTCTCGAGTGCTTGAACGGAGTTCCGATTCCCACTATTAGGACATGGCGTTCCCTCTTCTATCGGTCTAGCCAACTGCCGGTATAGGCTTCGAGCTGTTGCCAGGGAACCAGCTGGAATTCCCTTCGCGTATCAGCTTCTGTGCCTCCGTAGACCAGGAGACGGCGTTCTGTGGGGATGCCGGCCAGCTCGCCATAGCGAAGTAGAGAATCGGCGGCCTCTGGATGGATGCTGACGCTGGACTTCACCTCGATCGCCAGGAGTCCTTCTGGGCGTTCCAGTACAAAATCGACTTCCATGCCGGAATGCTCTCGCCAGAAATAGATCTCGGGACGTTGGCCTCGGTTGTAGGCCTGTTTGAGAAGGTCGACGTAGATCATGTTTTCGAACAGATTGCCCCTCTGATAGTAGGATGCAACCTGTCCTGGGGTTGTGATGCCGAGCAAGGCTAAAGCGAGGCCAGTATCCATAAAATAGAGTTTGGGCGTCTTGACAAGGCGTTTGTTGTAGTTCCGATGATGCGGACTGACCAGCGAGATCACATAGCTCGCCTCCAGAATGGAGAGCCAGCGTTTGATCGTATTGACCGCCACGCCAGCTTCAGTCGCAAGGCTTGTTAGGTCCAGCAGCTGCCCGATGCGGCCTGCGCAGAGTTTGAGCACTAAGGTGAACGCGCGTAGGTCTCCTACATCGAGTAGTTGGCGGACGTCGCGTTGCACATAAGTCGTGATGTATTCTGGATACCATTCGTCGGGTGTAAAGCGGTTGAGAAACACGCTAGGGAAGAGGCCAGTCCATAGCCATTGGTCCAATGTTGCGGGGACCGCCGGTGCTGTCAAAGCCTCGCGAATGCTGAGGGGCAATAGGGTGCGCAGCGCAATGCGTCCGGCAAGACTCTCAGAGATGCGGGCGTGCATGGCAAAGTTCTGCGAGCCGGTCAGGATGTAGCGCCCAGGACGCTGGTCTTCATCTACGAGGGGCAACAATGTAGAAAACAGTTCAGGTACGTTCTGCGCCTCATCGATGATCAGTCCTGCTGCTGACGGCTTGAGCCGGAGGAATCCTTCCGGGTCCTGAGCGGCAGCTTGAGCTTCTGTGATCAGATCGAGGTTGACGTACCGGTGGTCGGGGAAGGCGGCGCGCACTAGAGTGGTCTTGCCTGATTGTCGCGGCCCCAATACGCCGATAACAGGAAACTTACTTGCATAGCGTTGAATGGTGGTTGTTTCCTGGCGAGGCAGCATGTTTCTTCCTATCTCTGGGGCGCCCGGCAGGACGCCTGCCCCAATGAGTTTGTTGATTTTGCTTTATGATAGCAAAATTTCACAATCAGCAACATGCCCCCACCGATTTGGTGGTTACGACGAGTCTGGGCTTGAGAGTGACAGCTTTGCGTCCGTTGTGTAGTTTGCAGGAAACCAATTCGCAATTGCGGATCGTGCCACCATCATGTGGTTAGAGCAGATCACCATCTGCCTTGAGGCGCACATGCAGACCGACTGGGATATCTCGACCGATGCTGAACTTTCGCAAGATTCGTCAGGATTTTAGCCAAAACCTCATCAAAGAGGGCAAAGAGCTCTTTGATAAGGGCAAAGTCCTCTCTGCAGAAGTCCAAGCTCTGGGCCGAGATTCCATCCGCGTCCGTGCCAAGGTCGCAGGTCAGTTCGACCACCATTATGATTGTGACATCGAGATCGACCGTGACGAGTCGGAACTGATCGACTCCAACTGTGACTGCCCCTACCACTCCGATTGTCAGCATCTGGCAGCGCTCGTGTTCCACCTGGAACAAAACCTCGATGGGATGGTCGTCCACTTTGGAAAGGGCGTCGACCTCTCCGAGTCGATGGGCGAAGAGGAGCAGGAAGAGGTCATGGCGACTCTGGCCCAAGCGAAGGGCAAAGAGGACGCCAGGCTGGATGAGGCGATCCAGCGTGAGATGCTCAACGAATACGTCCACGCCTCTCAGGTGCTGGGAACGGCTCCCTTCTTTCTACCCTCTACAGCCTCGGCTGAAGAGAACGTGGAGATCCTGGTCTGTGTGCAGACGATCCAGGCAAGGCATGTCGAGCTTCAGTTGGCTCTTCGCCTGCCCAACCGATCCAAGCCCGTTCATGTGCTGCAGCTCCGGCAATTTCTAGAGGCTGTTCGTTATGAAGAGCCCACCTACTTAGCAGGTCGACGCTGGCTGATCACCTTATCAAGTTTTGCCGAGCATGGGCGTACGATTCTACGGGGGCTGATGGCCCACGGTCGCACGATGGAGGGGCAGCAGGATCGTCAGTCAAGAGTCCTCCAGTTGGATCTCGAGTCCTTTGGTGATCTGTTGGCCGATCTATACGATCAGATCCCTCCTCATGAGATCGCGCGACGAGGCGAGGGGGATGATGCCTCTGTGCCGATTCCCGGCATCATGTGGGAGTCATTAGATCAACCGATGAGAGTAGGACGTGCGGCTGCACAGTTCCGCTTCACATTAGAGGCTCTCAACGCACCCGAACCGCGTATCTTCTTGCAGCCCTCTCTCTGGATCGAGGGGCGTGAGGTGAGGCCCGAGGCCGTGACACTCCTCGAGTGTGTGCATCCAGGACTCATCACAGACGGAACCTACCATCGTTTTGGTGGAGCGATTCGACGTGCTCACCTGCGCTGTCTACGAGAGATCCAGGATCTGGCGATCCCAGAGCCTCTCATGGGCACACTCATAGAGTATTCTCTGCCGGCTCTGCGTCGCCATGCACAGATCACGCCCTGTGTTGCGCTGGCTCGCTGCTTGACACGCCCGGCGACGGGACCTGTAGAAGCGATCTGCCGTCTGACCTATGTAGATGGGGAGCTCGAAGCCTCCATGTCCTTCTTATATGAAGGGTATGAGGTGCCCGCTGATCCTCGACAGCTCCAGATGAAACATCTGCAGCATTTCTGCACAGATCAGGGCGTCTTGGCTCGCCAGCTGACTGAAGAGAGAGCTCTCCTTGAGGAGCTGTTTCAGGACTTCCAGTACAAGGCAGAACTGGGTCTCTACTCCGTCAAATCAGATCGCCGCATCGTCGAGTTCATGACCGAGATCGTGCCTCGCCTTCAGGGGCGGGTGCAGTTTGAATGTCCCAAAGCACTCCTGGATCAGTTCATCTACGATCAGAGTGAGTTCGCGCTTGAAGTGCGCCTTGGCTCCTGTGTGGATCATTTTGAGATCGCGCTTACCGTGCAGGGTGATCTGAAGGGTGTCAAGACCGAGCTGCTCTGGGATTGCTTAGCAGCGAAGAGGTCATTCATTGAGTTGCCTCCTACGCACGCGCAAAAGGATCGGACATCGAGGATCCTCGTGCTGGACCTCGATCGCTTAGGTGCCGTCGTGCAGCTCTTTGATGAGCTGGGTATCGAGACCTTAGATACACATATTGAGCAGAGACCACTGTGGACTCTTGTCTCTCTACAGCCCGAACAGATGGCTGGCTTGCCCTTAAAGTTCTCCATTGCCCCTGAGCTGCTCGTTCTGCAGCAGCAGATGTTAGGAAACACATCGGTGGAAGATCCCGTCGATCTGGATATGGTGAAGGCTACTTTACGACGCTACCAAGTCGAGGGGGTACAGTGGCTCAACCGCCTACGCAAGATGCACCTCAATGGGATCTTGGCCGATGACATGGGCCTCGGTAAGACGGTGCAGGCGATCAGTGCTCTCTGCCATGTGAAAGCGGTCAATCCCAAAGCGACCGCGCTGGTCGTCTGTCCTACCTCTCTTCTCTATAACTGGCAGGAGGAGTTGCATAAGTTTGCGCCTCAGCTGACGACCCTGGTGATCGACGGAGTTCCAGCTGCACGTAAGAAGCTCCTAGCTCAGATGGAGAAAGCTGATGTCGTCATCACCTCCTACACGCTTCTGCAGAAGGATGTGGAGGTTCATCGGAAGAGGCCCTACACCTATGCCATCCTCGACGAGGCGCAACACATCAAGAACCGCGGTACACGCAATGCGAAGTCCGTGAAGCTGATCCAGGCACAGCATCGCTTGATCCTCAGCGGTACGCCAGTGGAGAACTCGCTAGAAGAAATGTGGAGCCTCTTCGACTTCCTGATGCCAGGGCTTCTGGGCTCCTTCGAGCGATTCCAGGAAAAATACATGCGTCAGGGCATGAACTCGGCCAGTCCCGGCAAGGTGATACAAGGTCGCCATCTGGAGCCGCTACGTAAGAAGGTAGCACCCTTTATTCTTCGACGGATGAAAGCCGATGTGCTCGAGGATCTGCCTCCGATCACGGAGTCGATCTACCACTGCCAGCTCTCCGCTGTGCAGCAAGATCTCTATCGTTCTTATGCGGCCTCAGCGCGTGCGGAGCTCACGCGGCTTGTGAGCAAAGAGGGCTTCGAGAAGGTTCAGATCCACGTGTTGGCGACGCTCACCAGGCTCAAGCAGATCTGCTGCCACCCTGGCATCTTTGCGAAAGAGGAGCGCGAGGAGGGAGACTCAGCCAAGTATGAGATGATGCTGGATCTGCTCCAAAGTCTGATTGAGGGTGGTCATAAGACCGTGATCTTCAGTCAGTACACACGGATGCTGCAGATCATGCGGGAGGACTTTACAGCGCAGGGCATTCGCTTCTGCTACCTCGACGGATCGAGCAAGAATCGTCTGGATATCGTGAACCAGTTCAATGAGGATCCGACGATCCCCGTTTTCTTGGTGAGCCTCAAAGCAGGCGGTACCGGGCTCAACTTAGTCGGTGCCGATACGGTCATTCACTACGATATCTGGTGGAATCCAGCGGTGGAGAACCAAGCAACCGACCGAGTTCACCGATTAGGTCAAGATCGCCCAGTCACTGCATTTAAGCTAGTTACGTTGCAAACGATCGAGGAAAAGATATTACAGATGCAGCAACGAAAGCGAGGTCTGGTGAAAAAGGTGGTCAGTTGCGATGATGAGGCTTTAGCGAAACTGACCTGGGAAGAAGTGCTCGAGCTACTACAAACATGAGTGGGAAATCCTCTACAGCCAAATCCTTATTCGATGCGATTGGGAACGCCCTAATGCGTCCTCTACGTGGAGGTGCCTTAGAGCACCTCGGTCGATTATCAGGATTATTAAATCTAGACATTGGCATTGACCTTGGAACTGCCAACACCCTCGTTTACGTGAGGGGAAAGGGCATTGTTTTGGCCGAGCCATCTGTAGTGGCCGTTGATGCCATGACCAATCAGGTGTTGGCTGTTGGGCATAAGGCCAAGGCGATGCTTGGGAAGACTCCCAGGAAGATCCTTGCCGTGCGTCCTATGAAGGATGGCGTAATCGCCGACTTCGAGATCGCTGAGGGGATGTTGAAAGCCCTCATTCAGCGCGTCACACCGGCTCGTAATCTCTTCCGTCCGCGGATTTTGATTGCTGTGCCCTCGGGCATCACTGGGGTGGAGAAGCGTGCGGTAGAAGATTCCGCGCTTCACGCGGGTGCCCAAGAGGTGATTCTCATTGAAGAACCTATGGCTGCGGCCATTGGCGTTGAGTTGCCTGTGCATGAGCCCGCCGGCTCGATGATCATCGACATCGGTGGTGGTACCACCGAGATCGCGATCATCTCTTTAGGCGGTATCGTGGAGTCGCGTTCCCTGCGTGTGGCTGGTGATGAGTTTGATGAGTGCATCATGAACTACATGAGGCGCACCTATAACCTCATGATCGGGCCTCGTACGGCAGAAGAGATCAAGCTGACCATTGGAAGTGCCTATTCTCTTGGAGAACACGAACTCGAGATGGAAGTGCGCGGGCGTGACCAGGTAGCAGGGCTGCCAGTGACTAGACGCATCAACTCTGTAGAAGTGCGAGAGTGCCTATCAGAGCCGATCCAACAGATCATTGAGGCAGTGAAGCTCACGCTGGAAAAATGCCCTCCAGAATTGGCTGCTGACTTGGTCGAGCGTGGGATGGTGCTAGCTGGTGGAGGAGCTCTTCTGCGCGGCTTAGACAAGTATCTGATCAAGGAGACGGGTCTACCGGTGATCGTAGCTCCCAATCCGCTCCTTGCCGTATGTTTGGGTACCGGGCGTGCGCTGGAGCATTTGGATAAGTTTCGCCGTCGAAAAGGCTCGTAACGACCTAGAGAGGGCGTCATCTCATCAGATGAGATGACCTCTCCAAGGATTCAGGTATGCACCTAGCCAAATGGCTGCAAGAGGTTGTCCAGCTCTGTCGTCCAGAGCGAGTGCATATCTGTGATGGCTCCGAAGCCGAAGCCGCTCTCCTACAAGAAGAGCTCATCTCTCGTGGGCAGCTTGTCCGACTCAATCCTGCCCTTCGTCCTAATAGTTTCTGGTGTCGTACCCATCCTGACGACACAGCTCGTGTCGAAGAGCGCACCTTCATCTGCACCACCCGGCCAGAACAGGTAGGCCCTACCAACCACTGGGCTGATCCTAGTGCCATGGAGGCCCAGCTCAAGAAGCTCTTTGCTGGCTCCATGAGCGGTCGCGTAGCCTACGTCATTCCTTTCCTTATGGGCCCCATGGGCGCCAAGCACTCCATGGTGGGTGTGCAGATCACAGACAGTCCGTATGTGGTCCTTAATATGAGGATCATGACGCTGATGGGGCCGGAGGTCCTGGCCCTGATCCATGCAGGAACGCCCTTCATTCCCTGCCTGCACTCCGTGGGTATGCCTCTGGAGTTGGGTCAAAAGGATAGCTATTGGCCCTGTAATCCCCAGAACACCGTCATCGCTCATTTCCCTGAAACGAGACGGGTGTACTCCTATGGGAGCGGCTATGGTGGCAATGCTCTCCTCAGCAAGAAGAGCCTGGCGCTGCGATTGGCCTCTTGGATAGGTCATGAAGAGGGATGGCTCGCTGAACACATGCTGATCATGGGACTGAAGAGCCCAGAAGGTGAGAAGCGTTATCTCACGGCCGCTTTTCCCTCCTCCTGTGGGAAGACGGTGCTCTCGATGATCCCGACGGAGAGTGTGCAGCACCTCTCCGACACACCGGGGTGCCAGCCAGCGCCAGGATGGACCACTTCGGTGGTTGGAGATGACATCGCCTGGTTGTGGTGGACTCCTGAGGGGCTCAGAGCGCTCAATCCTGAGACGGGCATGTTTGGCGTAGCTCCTGGCACCAATGAGGAGACCGCCCCTCACATCATACAGACAATACGTGCCAATACCATCTTCACCAACACCGCACTGACCTGTGAAGGGGATGTCTGGTGGGAGGGGCTGACGCCCACACCACCTGAGGGAGTGATCTCCTGGTTGGGACGCCCCTGGTCCTCAGATAGTGGAGAGAAAGCGGCTCACCCGAACAGTCGATTTACAGCACCTCTCTCGCAGAGCCCCGTCTTAGATCCGCACTGGCGCGATCCTGATGGCGTGCCGATCTCGGCTGTGATCTTTGGAGGACGACGTACTACGCTGATGCCTCTCGTGGTAGAGGGCAGCGACTGGACCCAGGGCGTCTTCTACGGAGCCTCGCTCGGCAGTGAGACGACAGCCGCGGCCGCAGGCACTGTAGGCATGTTGCGTCACGATCCCTTTGCGATGCTGCCCTTCTGTGGCTACAACATGGCCGACTACATCCACTACTGGGAGAGCTTCAAACAGCAGCCCATACGGCCGAAGATCTTTGCGGTGAACTGGTTTAGGAAGGGACCCGATGGCAAGTTCATCTGGCCGGGATACCAGAAGAACCTCAAGGTCCTGCAGTGGATCCATGCTCGCTGTGGAAAGACGCCTCCACCCGTGAACCATTCAGTTCTGGGTGAGCTGCCCGACCCATCTGCTGGGTTCCCTGAAGAGCTCGTGACCTTTGAAACTGCCGACATGCAGGAAGAGCTCGATAACGACCACGCCTACCTAGAAAGCCTCGGCGCACAGCTAGGAAAGTGAGGCAGGAGCGGGTGCACGCTGCCCTGCACCCGCTGGGAGACCACGTCCTCCAGGCCCCCTATGCAAGAACATCAAAAAGTTGCTCAGCAAGGTCATCCCATGGGGTGACCAAGCTGACTCCGGATGGAATTGGACGCCATACCAGGGCGCATCTCGATGCTGCATGCCCATGACTTCGCCCTCTGTAGACCAAGCACAGGGGATCCACATAGGGGAGAGCCTGTCAGGAAGAACGGTCAGGCTATTGTAGCGAATGAATTCGGCGGGCGAGGGGATTCCCTGGAATAGGTCAGTGCCTTGGTGATGAACAGAGGCGCTCATCCCGTGCATCGGGGCGATCGATCGCTGGACGACGGCTCCGCCATGTTCTCCCATGACCTGATGACCAAGACAGACGCCAAGAATGGGTAGGTGAAGAGGGGCGTGAGTGAGGAGAGCATGACCCAACAGGGCATCTCGCGGATGTCCTGGGCCGGGACCTAGAACAACGGCTGTGGGTTGAAGAGCTAAGAGCTGGTCGAAGGAACAGGTGTCGTGTGCCACGACATGAACCTCCTGGCGCAAGGACTGAAAGGCCTGCGCCAGATTGATCGTGAAACTATCGTGATGATCGACGATGAGGATCACGCGCGGGGGCAGATCTCTGTTTGAGCAAAGAAGTAGGCGATCTCGATCCCTGCATTCTCTAGGCTGTCGGAACCGTGGACGCCGTTGCAATCGATCGACTCGCAGAAGTCCCTACGGATGGTTCCAGGAGCGGCTTTCTTAGGGTCAGTGGCACCCATGATGTCGCGATTGCGAACGACAGCATCTTCTCCTTCAAGGACCATGATCAAGCAGGGGCCTGAGATCATGAAGGTCACGAGGTCATTGAAGAAGGGACGAGCGCGATGGACCGAGTAGAAGCCTTCAGCTTCCTGTCGGGAGAGCTGCTTCATCTTAGCCGCGACGATGCGCAGGCCCGCTTTCTCTAGATAGGAGCAGGCACCACCAATGCGATTGTTGGTGACGGTGTCTGGTTTTAGGATCGAAAGGGTACGTTCTAATGCCATGATGTTCTCTCTATGAAGATGGGCTTCAATCATAAAGATCAAAGAGCCCAATTGACAAGCAAAGATCGAGAAATTGGTCCGGTGCAGGCCAGGGTGACCGCAGCCCGCAAGGCAGGCCCCATCCCTAAAGGCTCCTCCATAGATACGTCCGATCCAGGAGCAGTCGTCGACTTCCTACTCGGGTGGCTGTGAAGGCTGACTGCTCCGTTGAACCTCGGCCTGCCAACTGTCGATGGCCGCCAGGAGCTTGATCAAGTCGCGCAGTTGAGCATTCCGATAGCGATCTCGCATGCTATTGCTGGGTAGAGATTCCAGGTATTCTTCCATGCTTGGGGCTTGGGAATAGGCGGACCACAAGCACTCCGCACTCTTCAAATGCTTCTCAGCCTGTTCGCGATTTGCCCATGTCGCAGCGCCCGCATCCATGATTTGCATCAGCAATATATTGCCGATGGTAAGTGGGTGCACCTGCGAGGGATGCGCCGGCTCCCCCTCCTGTTGCAGTGCTGGCTGCCTCTGGCATAGCAGCAGCCTTCTCGGGACCGTCTGTGGTTGCTCGGGAGGGCCTTCTGCCAATAGGCCCAGTGGTGGCGATACAGCTTGCATCACCTGATCGGGAGAATCAGATCCGCTCGCTTGGTCGATTGCAGCAGGTGATCTGCTTGTTACAATGAGGAGTCCCTCATTGAACAAGAGGCCGTCACAATCAGCGAAGAACTGACTCGGCGACAGCCGTTCGCGAACCTGTTCTACTTTCCGCTCAAGCTGGTGAGCAGGCGTCTTGGATGAACTGCTTTCGGATGCAGTCTCTTCCAAGGCGCCGTGCAACTGCTGGGAACCCGGCAGGAGGCTGAAAGCCCTGGACGATGCGGCGGGCGCGTTAATACTCATCTGCAACATTTTTCTTGTTATGTTCCGCTTCTATTGTACAACGGCAGTCGATATGGAGAGGAGGAACAACGAGTTCAACGCTCCCTACATCTTTGCGGGAGGACAGCAGGTGGCCTACTAGGTACAGATGGTGGTTGGAGAAGTGTCGGGATCTGGAAGTTGAAAGAGCAGCTTGCGAGCTGCTGGATTCAGACTCAGTCGTCGATTTTCTGTTCGGGTATCGGTGCGGGCGGACCGCTCTGTTGAACATCGGCCTGCCAACTGGCGACGACCGCCTTGAGCTTGTGGCGTTCAACCAATTGAGTATGGCGAGCTCGCAAGCTGCCGCTGGGTAGAGGCATCATGAGCTCTTTGTTCGCATCCCTGTCTAGCTGCAAGAGCATCACGAACAGATTGCTTACGGTAAGTGGGAGCGTCTCCGAGGGCTGTGCCGGCTCGAGTTTCTGTTGCAGTATCGGCTCTCTCTGGCATAGCAGGTGCCCTTCGGAGACGGTCTGTGGCTGTTCGGGAGGGCTTTCTGCCAATAGGCCCAGTGGTTGCGATAAAGCTGGCATCACCTGATCGGGAGCATCAGATGCGCTCGCTCGGTCGATTGGAGCAGGTGACTTGCATGCTGGCTTGAAAAGTCCGCTATAGAGCAAGAGGTCGTTCCAATCATCGAGGAGCATATTCGATGACAGTCCTTGGCGAACCTGTACTACTTTCTGCTCAAGCTCGTGAGCAAGCGTCTCGGGCGCATTGCGTTCGGATGAACTGCCTTCCAAGGCGCCACCCAACCGCTGGGCACCCGGCATGAGGGTGAAAGCACTGGAAGATGCGGCAGGGGCTTTAATAGTCATGGTACAGCATTTTTCTTGTTAGATTCGGCTCATATTCTACAGCTTCTGTTGGTATGCGGACGAGAAGTGGTGGGTCCAACGTTCACTAGTCGAGCGGATGTGGCGGCAGCACCCTCTTGTGTGAGAGTGATTGGAGAAGTATCGGAATGAGAAAGCTCAGGATCCGTGCTCGACAAGTCATCTACATGACAGTCATTGATTTCCTGCTCGACTATCGGTTCCGGCGGACCGCTCTGTTCAATATTGGCGCGCCAAGGGTCAATGATCGCTAGCAGCTTCACGAACTTATCCAGGTGAACCAGCCTGCAGTGGCCTCGTTGCTGGTCGTTTGGTAGAGACTCTAGGAACTCTTGCATGTCAGGAATCTGGGAATAGGCGGACCACAAGTCCTCGGCCGCCTTCAATTGCTTCTTAGTCTGTTCGGGATTTGCCGATATCTCAGCGCTCTCCTCCTTGTTTCGCTGGTTGCGCAGTCGTTGCAGATTCCCATGCGTAACTACGGGCCTCTGCAAGGGAGGTGTCGCCGGCTGGCCCAGCTGCTCGCGATCTGCTGAGATCACAACGCTCGTGTTCCTGCCACTCTGCAGCCATTGCAGATCCTCCTGTGAAAGAAAGGGGATCTGCAATGACGGTGTCGCCAGCTCGCCCTGCTGTTGAAGTGTTAGTGGCATTAAGCATAGCGCCGGCCTTCTCGAGACCATCTTTAGCTGTCTCGAAGAGCTTCTCTCCAATAGGCCAAGTGGTCGAGATGAAGCTTGTGTGATCTGAGCGAGAGCACCCGATCCGCTCGCTTGGTTGATTGGAGTAGGTGACCTGCCTACTGCATCGGGAACTCCACCATCAAACAAGAGGCCGTCCTCATCAGCGAAGAGCGTAATTTGTCGCATCCGCTCCAAAAACTCTAGGCTAACCTGTTCTACCTTTTCCTCCAGCTTGTGAGCAGGCGTCTCGGGCGCATTGCGTTCGGGTGCACTGTCTTCCAAGGCGACATCCTGCTGAACACCTCTCGGAATGGCCCCGGAGTGTTGTAAAGGAATAGCCAGCGAGGCGAGACTGAACGCATTGGATGATGTGCCGGAGGCGTTAATAGTCATCTGCAATATTTTTCTTGTTAGGTTCCGCTTCTATTGTACAACGGCTGTCGATAAGGCGAGGAGGAGCAACGGGTTCAACACTCTTCGAGCCTTTCGAGAGAACAGGTGAATTCGTGTGCCCAGAGAGTGTTGAGAAGAATTTGGATCTGAAAGCTAAGGGATGATCTAGAACTAGCTATCTGGAGTCGGTAGGCTGGAACGCATGTTCCAGCCCTACCGAGTTCGAGGAGTCCTTAGGGACTTGGTGTGGCGGTCGAAGCCGGAGCCTCGCTCGATTGGAAGATACTTTGAAGACCGGACTTGATATGACCGCCTGTATCTTGGAGTAGCTCAGCACTCTTACCGATGCCAGCTCCTAAGGGTGTCCCGATCACCTGGAGCCCAGGGATCAGACCGTTCATCGTGACGATATTGGTGAAGATCGCCTGCAATACAAGCCCAACAAGTTGATGGCTCTTGATTCCTTCAGCGGTGCTGACGTTGGCTAGTCTGATCTCGGCAATCGGAGGCATGGTGGTGACAACGCCACTCATCCCGATCATGCTCACTTCCACATCCTTGAGGACGAGTTCGTGTATGCGGATGTCTCGAGGGGGGGAAGCCTTGTCACTAGCAAGCAAGGTAGCCCAGTTCCCCTCAGTCATAGAGGGCCCCTTAGGGAAGTCAAAGCCGATGCGTACCCCATGGAGCTCGACTCGGTTCAGCTCTAGTGGATTCCCAAAGAAGTGCGAGAACGACTGAGCTTCTACTTCACCACTACGCACCATAAGAGCGGTGGCCATGCGGCTGCCCGTCGGTGAGGCTATATAGAGATTTTCAAAGAGCACGTTCTTAGGACTCAAGTCCAACACCGACATCGACACGGATGTGTGGAGAGAGTGGCCTAGCATGAACTCAGCAATCGGACGGCGTCCTAAAAAGCCTAGAACAAGAAGTAGGAGAATGAGAACGACGATCCAGACGATCCACCGTACGAGCCGCGACATATGACCTCAGGGGTATGTCGAAGCTATGGCATATAATGATTATTTTGTCATGAGGCCATACGGCTCGTCATATCGGTGACAGCGCACTAGGAGATCGATAGGAGAAGCTCTCTCCCAGATAGCAGGATCGAACCATGGGATCTTGAGCCAGCTCTTCAGGAGTCCCTGACGCCATCTCCTTCCCATCGATCATCAGCAGCACTCGGTCTACGAATTCGAAGATCTCCCGAGCATTATGGTCGGTGATCAAGATAGCGATCCCTCGTGCCGCCAGATAGCGGATGATCTGCTTCACATCCTGAATCGTCAGGGGATCGATGTTGGCGAAGGGTTCATCCAAAAGAAGCAGACGCGGCTCTCGCACCAGGGCCCGAGCAATCTCCACGCGCCGTCGTTGCCCTCCGGATAGAGTCGAGGCCTTCTGATCGAGGACCGTTTCCAGATGCAGCTCTAGAGAGAGGGATTCCAGTCGTTCCAGTCTTTCTTCATGAGCTAACGGCAGGGTCTCCAAAACAGCCCAGAGATTCTCTCGTACAGTCAGTTGACGAAACACCGAGGGCTCCTGAGCTAGATAGCCCATGCCGGCACGGGCGCGAGCATCGATCGACCAGCTGGTGATCTCCTGCGATTCCCAGAAGCACTGACCACTGTCGGGGCGCACGAGTCCCATCGTCATATAGAAAGCGGTGGTCTTCCCAGCGCCATTGGGGCCCAAAAGTCCAAGGATCTCACCTGGCAGGATCGTGTAGCTCAAGCCCTTCACGATCGGACGGCCTCCCCAACTCTTGGTCAGAGAACGTGCTTCAAAGAGCGGCTGCATCGATGGACTCCTGTTGATGTTCTTGGAGGGCGCGAACGTGGCGTAATTGGTCGGTCGCTAGGATGATGCGCACCTCGCCCTCGCCCTCTTGCAACCACTCTCGTGTCACGGGATCTCTCCACATCCGCAGAGAGCTACAAGACATTGCTTGGTTGGCTTCTCGGTTCCAGAGGTAGACCTGCTTGGGGGACCTTGCTGAGAGTCGTAGCTCTTGGCTACCCCACACAAACTCTGCACGCTCTGCCATGATCAGCTGGGGAAGTTGGCTCTGAGGGCCTTCTTTGCGTTGGAATCGTACATCGCCTAGACCCACAATACGTTCGATGACGGGGCCTGGTTCAGTCAGCATGACCTGCACCTCGCAGGCCTCTAGACGTCCTTCAGGCATCTCCCAGCACACTCGTTGCCCCTCAGGTGCGCTGAGAATGAGAAGACCCTTTTCCCTGAGCCACTCCATAGGGCCTGGAGTCACGACTCGATGAGCCTCTCCCTGAGGGGAGGTCCAGTGGATCTCTCCAGAGGGACTCGAGAGCTGCCGCATCGTCTGGATCTGCCGGCCTTGGCTCTCCATCCTGGGAGCCTGTAGGACAAATCCCTCGGAGCTCACCCGCACATCTCCCTCAAGAAGTAGTCCTTCTGGGCGGCAGGAGACTCTGTCGCAGCGTACTTCAAGAGGAGGAGCCTGGGCCAGGAGGGGAGAAAGAAGCAGAGGGAGAGCGTAGCTCCACCACCAACTCGTGCGTCTTAAGGCTCGATGCAGCATGTCCTGAGTCCCCTTGCTTGCATTCTACATCATGGAGCGTCAAGGTCCCCAGCGGGAATCGGAGCCGCCCTGACTGAGCCTCTCCACTCGAGACCTCTTCTCCCTGTTCATTCGTCTGGCACCAGTGGACCCCGTGGATCTCCTGGGCCCAGCCATCACTCTCTTTTTGCAGAGAGGCGCGGTCAGCATGGACCACACGACAGACGCCCCAGTCCAGAGACTCCTCCGCGCAGATCGCATCTCGACGTAGGATCAAAGGAGGTGCTTCCGGCAGCACCGCGCAGTGGCCCTCGTGAGGGGCGGAGCGATGGAAGAACCAGAGCAGACCCACGGTCATCAGTGCACTGATGACCACCGCAGCCCAGCTCCATTGCTGGATCACACACCGGCGGGTAGGCATCGCGCGATCGCTTCACAGGATTCAACTAACCCAGAGAGGGCAGAAAGGGGGAGCTGCGTCGCTGCATCACTCATCGCCTTCTCTGGATTGGGATGTACTTCCAAGAAGAGCATGTTAGCGCCCATAGCGGTTCCAGCACGTGCTAGAGCCGGCACATATTGGCGCGATCCTCCGCTTGAGGTGCCGGCCGCGCCAGGCAGTTGGCAGCCGTGGGTGACATCGAGGCAGGCAGGGCATCCCATCTCTTGGAAGATCGGGATCGAGCGCAGGTCCACGACCAGGTTGTTGTAGCCATGAGAGACCCCACGGTGGGTGAGGATGATGCGCTGGTTGCCGGTAGAACGGACCTTATTGACCGCCTCCTTCATATCCCACGGTGCCATGAACTGACCTTGCTTGATGTTCACGACAGCCCCTGTCAAGGCGATGGCCAGGATCAGATCGGTTTGCCGACACAAGAAGGCGGGGACCTGCAGGACATCGACCACTTCGGCGGCAGGCGCCGCCTGCTCAGGTAGGTGGATGTCGGTGAGGAGGGGGACGCCGAAGGTCTGCTTTACTTCAGCAAGCCACTCGAGGCCTAGGGCGAGCCCTGGACCACGGAAGCCGTGGATGTTGGTGCGATTGGCCTTGTCAAAGGAGCTCTTGAAGATCCAGGGCCGCCCCTGCATCACTTCATGAATCTGGGCTGCGGTCTCCATGACGAGCTCGCGTGATTCCATTACGCAGGGCCCGAGGATCCACGATAGAGAACCCTCTTCTCCCACGGTCATCGATTGGATCTGTACTGTGGACATAGGTCTTCTCCCCTCTGACTTGGAAAGCGAGCCAAGCTCTCATGACCTGCATTGTTGCAGGCGGCGATCTTTCTCGCAGCAAGGAGCTGGGAATGTTGGAATGAGTTGGGGATTGG
The DNA here is from genome assembly GCA_049314435.1 of Chlamydiia bacterium. GTDB lineage: Bacteria > Chlamydiota > Chlamydiia > Chlamydiales > JBMOFD01 > JBMOFD01. The sequence goes on from JBMOFD010000023.1 coordinate 24,767, forward strand.
TCTAACTGAAGGGGTCGCTGTAAGCCTAAAGGCCAAGCCAATCCGACAATTTGGCCAAAAAAACGAGGAATTTGGTCCAAAAAGTGGCCAAATTCCGTTAATTTGGCCAAAAAACTGGGGGAATTTGGCCAAATTATTGGCGGTGCGGTTTCGCTCAAACATGTCGATCATTGGACAGCATCCAATGATCGACATGTAGAAACTGATCTTTCTCACCCGGGAGGTCTGGAGGGTGCAACCCTCCAGCTGAGGCCCGGAGCGGAGCTCCGGCTCCGGTTCCATCGCCAATGCAACCAGCGACCGATGCGTTCTCTGTACCAAGCGATCACCTCTAGGGGGCGATCGAG
>JBMOFD010000024.1:0-24829 GCA_049314435.1 Chlamydiia bacterium
GTTAGGTTATGTATAACTTTGATGAGGTTTGGAAGAGCGGATGGAAGACAGCTGGCGCTGCAGGCTGTGCCGCCTCTTCTTTGGTCATGGGACCTTTAGCGGCCGTCCTGTTTGCGAAAAAGGCATTGACCCTCAGCTACGCCCTCTCTACAGGCCTCGCTGCATCCATAGGGTTCGGCGCTCTGCTGGCACCTGTAGCACTGGGAATCTACTGCTCCAGCGCCATCAAGGCAAAATTGGCCAACGCAATCTAAACCAGGTGAGGATCTGGACTTGGAAGAGCTACCGTCGGTAGCTCCTCCGGGTCCCAGAGGCCCTCCATCACTCCCCGAAAGACTCTGATTGCCGGAGCCTTTTGATACACTTTTTCTTCAGACCACCATGAGATTAGGATGCCACCCGGCATCTGAAGTCTTACCCTCTGTCCTTCCTGGATCATGCCCACTTCTCTCAAAACGCTCATTGCCGCCGCACACCCAGACCCACTGGAAAGCGTCGGACCACACCCTCTTTCAAACAGAAATAGCTCCCATGAAGTCGGCGCGTCGTCCGACCGTCGGGTCAGAAACTCCACATTGGTCCCGTGGGGAAAGTCCTCATGATGTTGAAGTGCTGTCCCGATCCGCATTATAGCCTCCCGATCATATGGCCCGATCAGCACAAAATGTGGATTGCCCACGTCTACACACCAACCCTGCAGAGTTTCACCTCCCAACTGAACGGTGCGTGGCCCCAAACATCGCACATCGGGAACAACGAGGGCCGGCTCGGCGGACTCACCGGTGTTGAACCTGGAGGCCTCCAGTCGATAGTCCACCCCACCCATGCGAATCACGTGATCACCACGTGCCGTTTCTTCCATCACGTAGGCCAGACCACAGCGCACCCCATTCAAACACTTTTCCGCACGAGCTCCGTCGGCATTGAACATCGACATCTCGCAGCTCAGCCCACCCTGGGCTGAGCTGCCGAGGACGAGGATCCCATCCCCACCCACGCCAAAGTGCCGATGACAGACTTGTCGAACCCAAGCGCTCCACTCGGGAAGCCGCTCCAGCGCAGCTAGCTTCTCTATCGGTTCCTCTCGCCAATCCAGCAGGATCAGGTCGTTACCCAGGCTCTGCACCTTGTAGAATGTGAGGTCATGCATGCTGCTCTACCGTTGCCATGCGGCTCTCCTCTTCAAAGACCTTACTCAGGTAGGCCCTACCTGAATCAGCAAACAGGACCACCATGAGGTGGTCACTGTTCAGCCCTACTGCATGCTCTAGGGCAGCATGCATGACAGCTCCACTCGAGATCCCCACTAGATATCCGCAACGCGCCAGGCGCCGCGTCGAGGCAAAAGCCTCCTCGTCCTGCACAGGGACAACCTGGTCGATGACGTTGAGATCCAGATTGTCCGAAAGAACGTCTACACCAATCCCCTCTGCTCGATAGAGCTGTGGACGCCCTGAAGTTGATAGGAAGGAGTTGGCGGCATCCACACCAATGATCTGGATCGCCCGATTGCGCTCTTTGAGATACCGACCAATGCCTGTGACCGAACCACAGCTTCCCATACCCAACACACAGTGGGTCACACGACCTTCTGTCTGACTCCAGATCTCTGGTCCAGTTGTCTGATAATGCGCGGCTGCATTGGCCGTGTTGAAGTACTGATTCGGCCTCCATGCACCAGGGATTTCCTGCGCCAGACGCCCAGCCAGCGCGTGGTACCCCTCTGGATGGTCTAGCTCTTCCATTTCAGGACAAACATGCACATGAGCTCCATATGCACGCATCGTAGCCAACTTCTCTCGACTGGTCCGCTGTGGGCAGCAGATGACGACAGAGTATCCCTTTAGAGCACCGATCATGGCCAAGGCAATACCCTGATTGCCCGAGGAGGCCTCCACAATAGTCCCATGCTCGGCCAGGAGGCCCAACCGCTCCGCTTCCTCCACCATGTAGAGGGCCGCCCGGTCTTTGAGGCTTCCGCCTGGGTTGAGATACTCGAGCTTGGCATAGATCTGCACCGGCAATTCGGTAGAAAGGCGAACTAGAGGCGTCTGCCCGATCGCTGCTAATAGGTTGGCTGAAGATGCTGGGATGGCTCGCGTAGTCATAGCTCAGGCTCCCTGAGAGCGGGATCCTCCTGTCCTGAGTCTAGGATTCTTCCTCGAGGAGCTCAATGGAGGAATGCAACTCTCGAAGGCTAGGTTCTCTAGTTGCATTCGGGAGCATTTCCAATCCCATGGTTTTTTTTGCCACCTGCTATGCTCTGTGTACCGCGGTCGCCGCGACAGAGTCGGCTGGTTGGACCATACACCTCTGGAGAGGCCATGTCTCAAGCATCTGCAAAACCTCGGGATCGCCACATCCTTGGCCCCGGTGCAGTCTGTGGAGTTGGCATCGACGTGATCGAGATCGACCGCATCCGTGCGGCTTGGAAGCGTCACGGCGATCGTTTCCTGTCCAAGATCTTCTGCCCCGAAGAACTGGACTACTGCCTGACACGCAAGGATCCTGCTCCGCACCTGGCAGCACGATGGGCGGCTAAAGAGGCCATTGTAAAGGCATTAGGCACTGGCTTTGGGCCCGATGTGGGGTTTCAGGACCTCTGGATCCAACGTGATCCGTCAGGGAAGCCCCTTGTACAGGTCAGTGATCGCTTCCGCATCCGATATGGCAATCCAAATTTCCTCATCTCACTGAGTCATTGCACAGTGACCGCCACGGCTGTGGCACTCTATCTAGGAGATGCATTGGGACAAAACCAATAGGTCTCTATACTCCGCCCATCCGTTCTAGGTTCCCTCATGTCCTCCCCTCTCTTCACCGAATGCATGCGCCTCCTTCGACAACACGAATTCTCGAAGTTGCATCACCTCAATCCTGAGCACGTTGAAAGCCAGCTCGCAGACACAGAAAAAATGACCTTGGCCAAGGAATGCCATCTAGTGGGGGTCACCCTCCCCTATCGAGCGGCAACGGTCGGTGACGCCATCTGGGCGCTGCAGCTGAGCACCTATTTAGCTCCTAAAGAGCCCACTTATTGGAGGGCCCTGGCAAGAGCCTGGCATGTAAGCGGTCGTACCAGTGGCGAACCACTAGATTTTCAACATGCCCTCAAGTGCTATGAACACCTGCAGAGTCTCAAAGGCATGGCCAGCGAGGATTGGTCCGAGCTGGGGCGCATTCTACAAGTGATGGGTCGTTCGACAGGAGATAGACTATGGGTAGAGCGCAGCCTCCACGCCTTTCGCTCTGCGCTAGAAAAGGCTGAGAGTCCGGAGCCGGAGCTCGGACGCGCCTGGCTTGGTCTTGCCCATTCAGCCCTTCTCCTGTTTGAGCTCTCTGGCGTGGTCTCCAGCCTGCAAGAGGCCTTAGACGCCTACCATGAAGCGGTCCAGCACGATCCATTGAACCCCCAGGTATGGGTAGAGTCGGCGCAGCTGCATTGGATTGCTGGCGCTGCTTTGCGGGAACGCCGGCTCCGCGACTTGGCTTTACAACAGATCCAGCGTGCGGTCGAGATCGCACCTGATCATATTCGGGCCCGCTGCTGGGCGGTACAGCTTCATGGCACCTATGGGGTTGAACGAGATGACCTCTCGAGCCTGTCTGAGAGCCAGCGCCATCTTGCCTGGCTGGAGACCCATGCCCCGGATCATCCTGGAACAGCGCTTGCTAGCGGGGTGTATCTCGAGTCACGAGCACGCTACTTTGAGGATGACGAGCCATTAGAGCAGGCAATTGCTGCCTATAAAAAGGCGTGTGAGCGCTCACCTTCCGATCCTCAGGCTTGGATGGAGTTGGCAGCTGCCACTTACCTCCTCGCTGACGTGCGACACGATGTAGCGCTATTAGAGTTAGGTCTACAAGCAATAGAACGGGCACATGCCCTCCGCCCTTGGCACATGGAGACTCTGCGTCAACTAAGTGTTGGCTTGATACGCCTCGGACAAGCCTCCAGATCTCAAGAGACTCTGGAGCGAGCGATTGCCATCCTAGAAGGGATCCTCACCAAACACGACGATTCCTCTGGCCCCTCCGAGTGGCGCTACCATTTGGGATGCGCCTATGACTTCCTCGGCGAGATCACGCTGGATGTGCGCCACTTTGAGAAGGCCGTAGAGTGGCTCCAAGCCGCCTATCAGTCCGACAGCAAGAAGCCAGGCTGGCGACTCAACTTGGCCCAGTCCCTCATCCACTATGGAGAGGTCAGTGGTCAGATCGAGCCGATGATGCTGGCTCTTGAACACCTGCAAGCCGTCTCTCAAGTAGAGTCTGAAGCCCCCATTGTTTGGCTAGAATGGGGCCAGGCACTGCTTAGCCTTGCTGACATGATGCATGACCCAGCACAGATGGATCTTCATGGGCTCCTTCTTAGAGAGGCCGAGGAGAAGCTCATGCGGGCGGCCCAGTTGGGCGAGGGCGTCGCCAATTTCTTCCTGGGTTGTTGCTATAGCTTGGCACAGCAACCTCAACTCGCGCTCGATGCTCTATTAAAGGCCCAGCAACTGCGCGCACTGCCTCCTCTACAGGAACTCGTCCAGCACGACTGGCTAAGCGCCTTGCAGGGCGAGCCCGGCTTCCAGCAGCTGTTGGTTGAACTAGACGACCAGGCCTGAGCAAGAGCCAAACACACCCTCTCTATAGGTCCCGCGCTCTCAGCGGGACCACATGCATATGTAACTAAATTATTAACTAATCAGAACGCCTCCCCGGCCGCCGTACTTAAATTATTTAACAAAGAACATATCGACCGCATTGTTTATAATAACCATCAACTCGAGGTGTTTATGATCTCTTTTAATCAAAATGGACTCAATGAATGTGCCTGCCGCGGCATCAGAGATGTTTGGCAGAACAAGACGACCGTGGCGATCGGGGCAGGTGTAGCTGGCTGTGTAGGCGCATTCTTCTTCGGTGCAGCTCTGTTGCCGCTCACGGCTGGAGCCCTGGTCTATACGACTCTGAATTCCATTGGCGATCGCATCATCAAGGCGATCCCGGACGTGACATCTGTAGAGCAAATACCTTCGTTCCTTCAGACCCACAAGAAGGCGACCTCGGTGGCGCTCATGGCTCTCGCGATGACAGCGGGTGTGGTTGTCTACTGCGCCTTAGGCGGTGCGAGTTTCGCGCTAGGGCCCGTGGTAATCGCCTCAGTAATCTGCGCTACACTCGACAAGCTTCTGGGCCCCAAACTCTGGAAGTTCGTGCAGGATCGGTTGCAGCTCAATCAGCGGGAATCCCCTGCAGTGGAACAGCTCTCGAAAGTCGCCTCGCTCTATGCAGGCCGGCTCATGGTCTCGGCAGTTCTCTTTTCAGTAGGCACGGGTCTAGGCGCGGCTGCGTTGGCTACATGGGCTCTATGTATGAGTCGTGGATTAGCTGGCGCTCTGCAGGAAAATGTCAAGAGTCTGTAAACTAACCTAAACCAGAAATGAATGGGTATTGAGATGGCATCACCTGTGGGATTTACGAGTTGGCAAACGCAGAGCCAGATGCTCGTCAAATCGGCCTGCTCCGGTGCAGTGAGTTACGGCCTGCTGGGGACGGCCTTTTTCCCGGTCGCATTTGGAGTGCTTGTCGGTGCAGAGGCCGCCTCACTAGGGTTTCGTTTCTCTAGAGGGCTCTTCGACTATTATTTTGACTCCTACAAAATCGACGCGCAAAGTAAAGCGATTGCGGCACTGAGAACACTGCCCGCGGGAGTGAGGGTCCTCGATGACCGCTTCTTGCCAATATGGGTAAGAGCGCTTCAAGCCACGACCCATGCCGTAGTCCACGCCTCCGCCATGACGCTCGGGATGGGTTGGTGCGCTGCGTTGAGTGGACTTAGCATTAGCCTTGGCCCGGTCGTGGCGGCTTCTCTCGTGATAGCCACGCTAAGCAGCCTGGTCGATGAACTGGTGAAGGAACTGCGCGGCAGATACCCCGCGCTGAATATATGTTTAGACAGGGAACCGTCAAAACGATCCCGGAAGTCGATTGCTCTTCACGAGGCCTCGAATCATTTGAGTACGGCTGTATTTACCGCTCTTCTTCTGCTAACTCCTAGGGGGAACCTATCCCCTACCTCTGCTGCCGTGATGGCCTTCGAAGTCACCGCCTGTCTGGGCCTCCTGCTGAGGGGAGCTCTCCTCACAACCGTAAAGTGCGCCCAAGCAGATTCTCTGTGCGCTCCACCCGAGACCCATCAGGCCGCTAGCTAACTATGGGCTCGTTGGGGACTCCTTTGCGGAGTCCTGTGGTCTGAGTTCTCTTTCTCATGGCCGTGACCAGCAAGGCTCCAGCCACCGATAGGGAGATCACGATCAGCACTTGAACGAGATCTCCAGGCAGCGTCACTGCACCCCATTCGTTCTTGATCAGGCCCCGTACCGGATCCCAGACTTGGTTCAGCGAACGCCATGGCCAGAGCACATGAATGCCTCCGCACATAGCTCCAACCAGAACGGCCATGGTCTCAGCGCTCCACCGTTCCCACACCCAGCGCAGCACTACCCCAAAGAACATCGCTCCTAGAAGAAGTCCGCATGCTACCTGAGCCAGCATCCACCAGGCGTCGACATCGAAGTGGCCATGCAATAGACCCAGAACACCTCGATCCATCGCATCGAGGAGATTCTCATACTTCCCGCTGAGCTGGAGAACATAGGTCCCGCTGATCCCAGGCAAAAGCATGGCACAGATCGCCGCGGCCGAGGCCCCGATGAGATACGGATCAAACTGAGCGCCACCCTGATGACTCCACTCCCCTACCGAGTGCTCCATCTCATCACCGAGAGCTCTCACTCGCGTTTCTGGTGAGATCTTCTGCTGGTATAGCAAGGTCACTACCTGATGGCGATGGAGGCCTCGCACCCATCCGTCGTGTAGATTTTCCGCTAGGACGCCCTGTGGGCCCTGCATGTGCAACTCCCAGGCGCCCTTCGCTACGCTTGGCGCCTGGAGAGAGCCACCCCATCCGATCATGACGCCCAGAAGCAACAGTAGAAAGGTGCGGACACCGCGCCACTGTATCCACTGGAAGCAGAACCGAATCGACCCAACCATGAGGCCAAGAAAAAGAGCCATGAGGAGCGGTCGTCCCCACGCAGATTGAAGCAGCCATTGGATCGGTTTCAACATGGTGAGGATGCCCAGAGCCATCCCAACTACAATGGGCAGGAGGATCAAGAGGGCTTGAAAGAGCCTCTTAGCTACGCCTTGCTCTCTGCGGAGCCAACCCCACAGTGAAGCTGCACTCTCTGCGAGAGCCTCTGAAAGTGGCTCATAGACACCTGTGAGGAAGGCGATTGTACCACCGGAGATGCCGGGGATCATGTCGGCGATCCCCATGGCAAGTCCCCTAATGAAGAGCGCCCAACCCCTCAAAACCACTCCATCCAATTCCCGATGAGATAGCAGACGACAGCAACACCAAATACACCCGCCACGATGAGCCAGTTAGGGATGACGCGTACGCCCCCGTTAGGAGCCCCCCTCATCTCTAATGTGCCAATGCCGTAGACAAACTCTGCTCTGATAGGACAGATCTGAAAGATCTGAGGGAACTGCCCCGCCAGAGTCTCCATGTCGAGTCCCAAGAACTGCGCATATTGTCTCATGAAGCCATTGACATAGATGGGCGAAATCGAACCCTCGATCTGTCCAGTCTCAATCGCCTGTAGATAGGCCAATCGAATCGACGTCGCCTTCTCCACATCGCGCAGGGTGAGTCCCCTCTGCTCGCGATACGTACGAAGAAATTCACCACAATGGGACAGTGCGTCCATTGCTCCCCCTTCTGCCACTAAGGGCTCACTCTACCACAGCCTCTTGAGGATCGGCTAGTGTTCTACAAGAGAGCTCGGAACTTGTGCGTCGCATCTCGGCTCCCGGGCTATTTACGCGTCCGGAGCCGTTACAAGCAGAGTAGTCTTGAAGTGAACCTTGGCCACTTGCATCAGGATCTCCTTCCCTCGAGCCTTCACCAGTTGTCGGGCGGCTTCTAGAACGGGAGCCCCTGCGCCTTTGGGCAAGGTCCACTGGGCCACCAACGAGCTCCGATGTATCCCTTCAAGGAACCCAGCGCGAGCTAGAATGGATGCTGCAGCAACCACAGGATCTGATTCTCCCTTCGTCTTCTGTTCTAGGCGAAGCGTCACACCTTGCTTCTTCAAGGCACTCTCTACAACCCAGGGAGCTGCAAATTGGTCGATACGAGCCAACTGCACATGCTCCTCTTGCCACAACGCCTTGATCGCCTGAGCATGGCCCCAAGCCAGCATATGGTTGAGGTTGCCAAACTTGAGATAGAGCTCGTTGTATTTCGGGGGATCGATCACGACCAAACTATACCGCGCTATCTTGCGGATCTCCTGGGCGATCTTCATCACCTGTGGATCGGTGAGAGTCTTGGAATCACGCACACCAGCACGGACCAGAGCCGCCAGTCGCTCTTCTCCGGCACTCACTCCAGCAATCACCAGAGGGCCAAAATAGTCGCCCTTGCCAGCCTCATCCACTCCGATGCGCCAGACGGGATCGTGATCGACCACAGGGATCAGAGCCTGTAGAATCTCTGGCTCGAGAACCATCTCGATGAACTCATCGGTTCCCTTCCCCTGAATGACCAGCTTACCGCTGAAATAGAGCGTCAGGCTGACATCGCGTTTCTTCGCTGAGAAATGTGCGTGGGGGATTTCTTTGAGATCCCACCCATCGTTTACCCACTCCTTCAGGCGCTCCACCTGTTCTGGAGTCAAGGTCATCGTTACTGACATCTGCACTTCTCCGCATCACGACACCGATCATAGCGATCGCGGCGATAAAGCATGAGTCCTCTTGGCAGGACTGCGCTCATCCGAGCTGATCGGAAACTAACAAGGCAACCGCAAAGGCCAGGATTCCAACATCCATCCAAGACATCCAGAAAGGGACTCAACAAAAATTCAGCTGTGTCTGGCTCGCCGGAAATGGCAGGAGCGGGTACGCTGCGCGTGCTGCCACAACACATTAGCACTGCTTAGCGGAGGTTATCTGTGCCACGTCTGATTCCCTTGTGCCTTGCTGTGACCGCCTCCGTCACTCTCCTTGCCGAGGAGACCGCCAAGCCTCAGCCCCACGGGATGGTCTCGCTGAACGGCCTGATCACCGGGTCTGCGAGCCTTGACCCAGAACATGACGAGCAACATCGTCTTCTCTGTTCAGGGTGTGATCCAGACACTGGTCTCCAGTTCGGGAATGCTAGCGTGGGTGTGGCCCTCTTCTATTGGGCAAATGACACGGAAGTGTTCCAGTTTAGCGTCGGTGGCAAAGCGACCCGCTATCAGTGGGACGGCAACCCCTACTATGACCAGCACACCTTCCCTGAAGCCTGGATCCAAGTCGCCGCTCAAACGACCGCTTGGGAGAACTGGACTTGGCGCTCCCTTGTCTCAGTGAATGCTTCCACCGATTCTGGGGACATTCCTCGTTACGCTTGGTTACAGGGTGTGCTTTGGGGCCGCTACGAGTGGAACAACAAATTGGGAATCCACGTCGGAGCCCTCTCGCTGGCGGGCATGCGTTATGGTCGTGTCTTACCCATCCTCGGCTTCGAGCTAGAACTTCCCTGGCACTGGAACCTGCGCCTAATCTTCCCTCTGGAATATAGCTTGACCCAGCAGGTCAATGAGAAGTTCCGTTACGGCATCGCCGGTCGAACCTTCTTTGGACGCAATAGCTTCACGTCGAATTGTATGCCCTGCTTCTGCGTGACCTGCTGCGCTGAAGATCCCTGCCCCAGCCGCTGTGATGGCACAGCATATTGCTGTGATAGCGACGTCGATTGCTGTTCTGGCAACAGCTGCAACACCTGTGAACCATGTGTCCCCGTTGAACAATCCTACAACCTAACCCGTGGATACATCGAGTACACGAATTTCGGCTTGGAAGCGATGATGAACTGGTGGCCTTTCTTCTTTACGGAACTGACCGCAGCAGTTGGCTGCACAACCACGGCCACCCTGAAACTCACGGATAGTCGCGATGAACTCCCGATCTATCGCTACTTTAACCCGACCGCCTATGCCCAGATTGCGCTGAACGTCTACTTCTAAAGGACTGCTCCAATAGGGACTCTTGACCAGGTCTCCTAATAGGGGGTCTGGGAGACGCTACTCCCTCAGCGGGGGCGGGGGCGGAGCCCAGCAGTTAACCTCTAACGGCGATGCGATCTACACTTGCAGAGACAGGCTTAACGCGGTATCACGAAAGTCAACCTGAGGATTCTCGATGGCCGTACGACCTTGGATCAAGGGCATTGTCCTCTCTTGCATTGCGGTGCTGGGATGTTCTGTGCTGGTGAGTGTTCTTATAGGACTGGGTGGACCATGGTTTCTCTCCACCAACATGGGACGTGACTGGCTAGTCGGTTGGATCAATGGACGAATCCCTGGCACCGTAGAACTACGCAAGCTACGCCTCAGCTGGTCTGGGCCGTGTGAAGTCCAAGGCCTAGTCATCAGGGATGCTCAGAACCAAGAGATCGTCAACGTTGACCGGATGAAGCTGGGAGACGGGCTTCTTGGACGCCTACAACACCGCCCACTGACTCAGGCCTCCCTAACGGGTGGCGTCCTCCACTTGGATCTCGATCGTCGTGGCATCAGCAATCTCGAGCGCGCTTTGGGGCTCGTCGACCCTATCGAGTGCCGCTCTCCGAGAGCGAATCGGGGGCAGCACCCCTTCGACATCGACCATTTAGAGTTCGACCTACGCTCGCGAGGCGGAATCCCGGAACTCATTTCCTCCGCCCTCTGCCATCATGCTGGTGTCGAGGGTGGCTGGCGGATCAATGCTCGCTTCATCGAAGAGGGCCCTTTCCCGTCCGATTTTGACATCGAGGCGAACAAGATCCCCGGCGAGCTCCTAGAGATCTGCTCCAATGTATGGAAGCCATCCCTGCGTGGGATTCCCACACTGATCTTAGGCGATACCATCGACATCACAGGCACAGGTCGCTATCAGGAGGTCCTGCAAGGACAACTCACCGTAAGCACCCCTCTGCTCAACGGAACATGGGTACTGTCAGGCCCCATCCATCACCCGCGTTTGGCACTGACTCATGCTGCTACCTGGTCTTTAGACCCGCTCTCCTGCACGCAACTTCTTCGCCGTTCCTTCAGCACAACGACCCTACAGCCCAAAACGGCCTGTCTGCTGCACATCACCGAAGCCTCTTATGAGCTTGGTAGTCATGGGCAGTTCCACTGTGAGTTAACGGCCCCCTTTGAGCTAAGCTCAGGGGAGCACACACTCTCTCTACAACAATTTGAGTGTGAGTCCTTGGCCATGGACTCACAGCTCTCTTTGTCGCTCTCCCTTGAGGGCATCAGCGAGCTGGCTCCGCTGCAGGCGGGACTGCACGTTCAATCAGTCCCACGCCGAGGCCGACTCAGTGCCACGGGCGTTCCGATGTGGCTGCTTCGTTCGCTAGCCCCTCAGCGTGCAGCCGCTACAGCGTGGTTGGGTGATACTCTCGCCCTAGACGGCTCCTACTCACCAGAGGCCGAGCACATTTGGGACCTCCGCGCCACCTTCGACGGAACCCAACCCTCGATTCCCGGGTTGCCCCTAGTCATGGAATTGAAGGGTTCTCCACGGCATTCCGGCACGCACTGGGAGGCTCGCGCATCCTCTCCGCGTATGGATCTTCAATCCGAGGGATCTTTCCAATGGGGTAGAACCCTCGAGGCTCATCGGACCCAAATGGTGGCCCAGATCAACCAGGATCTTCTCCGGGCTGTCGGGTTTCAGCCCCCTAAGGTCCTGGGCTTGCAGACCGTGCCTCTTCAGGCCGACATCAACCCCGTGACCTTGGACCTCTGCAACGGCGTTCTTGGGGACCTTCAGCTCTCCTTTGATGCGGCGCCCTGTCGTCTTGAACTCCCCGAACAGTCTCTCCTCATTGACGATCTACATGGGAAGGGTCGTTGGTCACCCTCTCAGGGCAGTGCCTCCTTGCAGCTCCACGCTTCCCTCGTCACTCAAGGGCAGAAGCCGGCACCTCTTGGCATCTCGGGGACGATCCAAGATCTGCATGGACGCCCCAGCTACGAAGCGCGCATCGACTGCCCAGCTCTGCCGGTGAAGGCAGCGAATGCCCTCTTCCAACCGCTGGAGGGGGTGGAGACGATATTGGGCCCAACCTTGGCGATCCAAGGTGAGTTGACTGCCCAGCAAGGCGGCCTCCAGGGAGCTGTTGATCTGCAAGTGCAAGCTCCTGGCTTAGAGGGACACATCCCACTGAGCTGGGGCAATCAATGGGAGCTCACCAACGGGAAAGAAGCCAACATCACGCTCAGGCTGACTCCCCAATCGGTCTCTACCCTGCGCCGCTGGATCCCGCTTCCGGAACGTCTACAACTCGACTCCTTGCTCCAAGCCAAGTTCACATGCACCACACTCAAGTGGCCTCGAGAAGGTTCCGGGGCACCAGAAGTACAGGCGCAACTTACCCTTGCACCCTTTAGTGTGAGCCGCTCTGACCATCCAGGTCGACTTGCAGTCCGAGAAGGAACTTGGGTCCTCCAGCGCATCGGAGCCGATGGCCCTCTTAGCACAACCGGAAAACTGCACGTCCAGCTAGGCTCCCTGGATGGAACTGCTTCTGTCAATGCGACGGGTCGGCCTCACGATCTGTGGCACACCCTGATTCTTGAGGGTCGTCTGGATCATTTTCCTGTAGCCGCTCTGACGATGTTTTTGTCAGAGAACAGCGAGCTGCTGGCCGACGTCTGCGGTGAACAGGCCGATGCCCTATTCCAGTTGGAGCCCCTCGCCAATGCTGATGCCCTGGCCTGGGCTCTCACAGTGGATTCCCCCTACCTCCAGTCAGCAGCCTCAGGATCTTGTATGGCGGACGGCCAGTTCCGTCTGAGCAAACCCTGGCTCACGACCTGGACCATCTCTCCAGAAATCTCCGACCTGCATGCCAAAAAATTCTCCAACTTGATCAAGAGCTTCCCACCTAACCAGATGGTGGCCTCGTGGATCCATCCACAAGGATTTTACGGCCGCTGGAAGCCCCCCTATATGCATAGCGTCGTCATACCTAAAGGCATGCTCGACCTGGGTCAGATCCAACTCACCTCCACTGAGCTCGTCCGTGGGATGTTGGACTTCCTGAAGGCTCAGAAGACATCTAAAACAATGGAACTCTGGGCAACTCCGCTCTATTTCTCGATCGACGATGGCTCGTTGACCCTGCAACGGGTCGATGCACGTATCGATCGCTCGACCGAGATCTGCCTCTGGGGGGGGCTCAACTTGGATTTAGGAGCTCTATCGATGCAGATCGGATTTCCGGCAGGGGCACTAGCCGCGCTCGCCCTGGCCACTTTACCGGAAGGAGGCCTCATGACCGTAGGTCTGCAAGGTACCTTAGCCGATCCCAAGGTAGACTGGTCTGCGGCAGCAGCCAAGTTGGCTATCGCAGGGGCCTCCAAGTTTAGTTTGGGTGGCATGCTGCTGAGCACCGCCATTGACACCATGGTCTCAGGGTCGATACCTTCTCCCACTACCACGCCCTTCCCATGGACCGTGCCCAACCCCTCTTCACCAAAGGCGGAGATCTCGAAGCAGCTTAAGGCACTTTTGAAGGAGGCTCACGTCTCGTTCGATCACAAGGAAAGTTTGGCTAGTTCGGCCTCTTCTCTATAGAGGATCATTCCGACCGCACAATAGGACTTGAGGCGACTCCTAAATTGATGTATGCGTATTGCAGACCAATTGGTGGCTATGTCTGGAATTTGTGCCCTTCTTAACCGATCTGTGAGCCCTATCCTGCTGGGAGGCCTCGTGTCAGCCAGCTGGCTACAAGCCGATCTGGCGACCACGCTCACGGGATACTTCCCTGGATTCTCCCCAGAAGTGGTGGTAAAAGAACGCTTCCACCAAGCCGGCGTGCCGATCGATGGCAGACAACCCGACTGCCCTCAGGTCCACAACGACGCCTTTTATGGTCGTCTTGTACGAGAGGGGTCCATGGGGCTCGGCGAGTCCTATATGGATGGATGGTGGGATGCAACGGCTGTTGATGGCCTCATCTTCCGGCTTCTCCGCACCCACCTCGATGAAGAGGCCACTTGGACCGCACCTCAGGCCCTCACCTGGCTCTATGCCCATCTCTTCAATCCACAGACGCGGGATGGCAGTCATAAGGTGATCGACCTGCACTACCAACTGGGCAGCGACCTCTTCCAGAGGATGCTCGATCCGACTATGACCTATAGCTGCGGCTACTGGAAGGACGCTAAGAACCTCCACGAAGCACAGCTCGCCAAATACGACCTGATCGCCCGCAAACTGGATCTCAAGCCTGGCATGCATGTCCTAGACATCGGATGTGGCTGGGGCGGATTTTCTAAACACATTGCCTCCAAATACGGGGCCACCGTCGTAGGGATTACGCTCTCCGAGGACCAAGCCCAGATAGCACGCCAGCGCTGCAAGGGGCTGCCCGTAGAGATCCGCCTGATGGACTACCGTGATGTGAACAGCCAGTTCGACCGCGTGGTCGAGATCGGGATGTTTGAGCATGTGGGTCCCAAGAACTATCGCATCTTCATGGAGACCGTCCACAGGAACCTGAAAGAGGGGGGCCTCTTCATGCTCCACACCATCGGTGGCAACCAAAGCACCCCAGGTGGAGATGCTTGGATCGATCGCTATATCTTCCCAGGTGGTCACCTCCCCTCCATCGTCCAAATCGGCAAGTCAATTGAAGGGCTCTTTGTGATGGAAGACTGGCACAACTTCGGGACCGACTACGACAAGACGCTCATGGCATGGCATCAGAACTTCAATGCCCACTGGCCCGAGATCCAAGCCTCCTATCCTGATCCCTTCTTCCGCATGTGGAACTACTACCTACTCAGCTGCGCTGGAGCCTTCCGGGCACGAGCAATCCAGCTCTGGCAGGTCGTTCTCTCTAAAGGTGGGGTCTTGGGCGGTTACGAATCGGTGCGATAGACAACCGCTCCACCATGGGAAGCGGTCCCAACGATCTACAGATGGTCATCTGTAGATCGTTGAGAGAATGACTTGGCCATGACAGACTACTGCGGATCAGTGCTAAGAGTCACATACACCCTCTTGGCCTCAGCGGGGCCCTCCTGCCACAAGAGCATCACACCTCCATCCACACCTCCGATGAGCTGCGGGCTGCTTGCCGAAGCCTCTCCGGAGGAGATCCGCGAAGGCAGTGACCATTGGTCCTGTGTGTCCTTGCCCGCTACAAAGATAGCCTCATGGGAAACTTGCGTTAAGCTGCCATCCATCCAAGCCACTGTGACACGACCTTCGCGATCCATCGCCATGGATGGCCCGACCTCGTTGATCCCGAATTCCGGCGACCGTTCACTCAAAAGCTCGCCACTCAGCGTATGAATGGGCTTCCACGCCCCCCCAACAGGCCGACTCCTGGTCTGGATGTAGAAATTAGTCTGGAAAAACCCACGTCCGACGCTACCAACATGTAACCAAACAGCTGTCACGTTCCCGCGGGGATCAACCGAGACGTGCTGCCTGAGCTCCACGCCTGGCCCCTCGCTCTGCCTCAACAACTGTTCAGGGAGAGCCCACACCCCACTGGGATCTCTAAGAGCTGCCCAAAGATAGCCCTCACGACATGACCAGGTGACCGCCGCATGCCCCCCTTCACCGATACTCACTTCAGGTCGTTTCCCAGATACGTGGGTATTCCATAGCCACCCCGGAATACAAGAGATCTCAGCTGGCAAGGCCCAGCCAGCCCCTTGGTTGCCGGAGACAAAGACAGGCGAGCTAGATAGATTAGCACTAAAGGAGGGCCAGGCGGCCAGTACTTCGCCGCTTTCATTCATGGCGATACTTTTGGCGATGGCGCGGTGAGGAGGACCGACCTTCGTAAAATCCCAGTCTTGGACGGAAATAGTCGTCGGAGACCCCCATGCATTGGATCCACCCTCTTGCATGACCACCTGGACCAAATTGCGGCTGTCGGGCATAGGCAGATCATTGCAAGCAGTCCACAGAACAACCGCCTTCCCAGACGCATTGGCTGCCAAAAATGGTACAATGGCCGTCCACCGCATATCATGAAGCGCTTGGGACAGGCACTGCGGTGCGGACCAGTTTTCTCCCGGCGACTTCGCAGCGGCATACACAGCTCGGTAGTCTCCACGATGCCCTGCCCAGACCAAACGGTATGAACCTGTGCTATCTATGGAGAGTTCTGGGTGAGGAAGGTTCTTTTGGTCCAGCCGACCCAGATGCGTGATCTGCTCAGGTTCGGACCAGCAATGGTCGGGGCCCATTTCAGCAACCTGGAGGCTGTAACCCAAGTCATCATGCTGCAACCAGGCCACGACAGCCCGTCCAAACCCAAGAGCTCCGTTCACCTGCGCAATCCCAGGCGCCGAGAGCACCTGCGGCGTAGACCACGTTGGATCTGCCACCAATGTGGTCAACAGGAGGGAACTCAAAAACATGCTACGCAACATCATGCACCTAAGGAATGGGGACGGTGAGCGAGTCTAAGAGGATTCAGGACAAGAAATCTATACGACCACTCTGCAACGCTCCTGCAAAACAAAAAGGTCCTGAACGGGCATGCCGATCAGGACCTTCAGTGCTAGACACTATCCCAACAACTACACCCTCGACTTAGAAGTCGTGGATGTAGACGATCGGCTCGGGAGCCGCCCTATCCGTCCCCTTTCGAAGCACCCCTGGTAGATCTGCTACGGACACATCGTAGTAGTGATACGCTTGAGCCTCTTGACCCGGTGGTGGTGTTAGAATCGGGCAGCTGCTAAGGACTGTGCCGCCGTGTTGTTGCAAGGTCGGACCTGCTACCGAACCGCGCGCCTTCACCTGGATATGGTCATGACCACAGACCTCGAGGATCTCCACTCCTCTCATAGAAGCCAGCTTGGGAAGAATCTTCGTGAAGTTGTCGTATCGAGGGATCTGAATGACATCGTAATGCTTTTGGGTCCTTCCTCCTCCAAAGCGCCAGTGGCGTACAGCTTTTGGCTCGATGCCCAGCTCTCGGAAATACCTAGGCCGACGAGATCCTCGCCTCACCAGAACCTGCACTGTCTCAGGCTCCTTGGCATCTCCACTATACTGCCCCTGAATCGGGAGGGAGAGAGCCCCACGGAGACCCATCTCCAGGGTAATCGCCAGTGTGGCCACAAAGTCTTTCAAGATAAACGGTGTCATCGGGCTCTTGAAAAGCTCGGCCCATAGAGTGCCGATTCGATTCCACACTGGATAATGATAGAAGGGCGTGTGGTGAATGAACTGTGCGTAGTCCTGGTTCATATCGGCGATCATCCCATCCATGTGGGAACGTCGGTGACTGAATCCACTCAGAGTACGTACGATCAAAGCAATCGTGGCCAAATAGAGGCACTGCATCGTGGTCATGATGCTGATGAAGAGATTCATCGTTGTGTGTTCTGACGTCAGCGTCGCCATGAATCCATGACGAGCCTGAGCACTCTTCCACGCCTTGCCAAACTCAGACCACTGCTGGACCATGTGTCGCAAGAAGGGAAACTGTGTCCAGCTCTCGCGAACACTGAACTCAGCTAACTCTCCCGCCATATCCACGTTGTGCCATTCAGGGCGTGTGAGGTAGGTCTGTTCAGGTGAGCGCTTGTACTGACGCTCCATCCTAAGGACAGTCTTTAGCTGATCGAGGTTTTCAGGCTTTCTGCGGAAGAGGATCATGCGGTTAGCTGTAGGATCGCCCGCTACCATCATGGGGGTGTCATCCAGCTTGCCGACGAGTTCAAACCCGCAAGCGTCCAGATCGTTCACCCAGTCCGGAAGGGACCGGAAGTTCCTGACCTCATGACTCTCATCATCGACCGTCTCGCTGCTGTAAGGCACGCTGTTGGCTAGATTGAACACTGTGTGAGCCAGGCGTGCGGTACGTACCGCTTCGCTATCTGGACAGTGGTGATCTCTAACAAAGAAGAGCCCACCAGGACGTAGGACATCATGGATCGATTGCAGACGCTCACGAAGACGTGTTGGATCGAAGTGGTGGAGGCCTCCCAGGCAACTCACCATGTCCACGCTCTCCCTCTGGAACTTGCCTTCTCCGATGAGAGATTCTCCGTCATCCACCTTCACATGCTGACTGAATGGGAAAGTACCTGGGAATCCAACTTGGATACGCGCAGCGGCACCTGGGGCAGTCTCTTGAGCAATCGATATGGTCCCTTTGATTGGAATAGCCTTTTGCAGGTCACGAACGAAACGCCCCCCATAGCCGCCCATCTCAATGTAGCCATCAATAGGAGCCTCTCTTCCCGAAGCGCGCACCAGCTGTTTGGCTTGATCAGCCATCTGACCTTTGAGATCGCCGAGAGAGCGAAGAGCCCGGGTAGCCACGAAGAGGCTCTTGAAGACCGACTTGGGCTTCAAGTCCGCCTGTACGGCATTGTAGAATTGTTCATCCGTCACGAGAGCTGGATTGTCCAGATGTCGTTGGATCACCTCATGGAAGGGTGCTGGATCCACGGTCAGTAGGACGTTGGTCAAGAATCCATTGAACTCTTGGCGTCGCCCGTCGTCGCCAAAAATCGCTCGAAAGTCTTGAATCAGACTGGGGTTTTGGACCGGACTAGAACTTCTAATTGGTACGCTCATGTTTATTGCCTCTCTAAGCTTGTATGCCGCCGCCGGGCCCGCTGACCATGATGGTCATCACGCTTTGCCTCGGCATGCCTAGGTAAATATTTCTCTGAAAACTGACTCACCAATCGTCCTTTAGGGTCGACCTCGCGCCGAACTCGCTGCACCTGCTCAGCCCCTTCGCCGTAGGCGCGCGTGAACTGATCTTGGGTGGCAAGCTGCGCATAGGGGAGGTAGAAGGTGCCGCCCATTGCAATGAGCTTGTGGTTCACTTGGCGCACCCAGCGCTGTGTCTTGGCAATGGCTTCTGGACTGCGCAGCTGGTTGAAGAAGAGAACGATGGCAAAGCGCTCTGTCGGGGCATAGTCCATGAAGGGGCTCGCTTTCGAGCCAGGATGTTGTACGTAGCGAATGCTCGCGTTGAGTAGCCGGACGTCATTCTTATGGAGAACTCTTCCCAGGAATTTCACAAACCTCTCCAGCTTATCGGGCGCTATAAAGTACTCCTGCAGCCACTCGGTATCGTTCCTTGCCTCATTCAGGATCGATCGAATCGGTGGGCGCATCTCCTCGTTCCGCGTGATTCTTACTTCTTTCGAAAGGTCCTTCTTCTCCAGATCTGATGCCATATCACGGGCTGCTGTACTAGAGCGGCCAATTTCGAGCATCACTCGTTCCTTAAGAAGGCCGCGATCTGATTCCGGATTCAGTTGGCTGACCACACCGTGATGGCAGTTGGGGTCCTTGCGGTACTCTAGTGAGGTGACATGGTTCCACTTGCTCGGGATAAGAGAGAGCCGTCCGAGCTGCATCCGACAATCTGAATCTTGCCCCTGAAGGGTCCGGAA
This sequence comes from Chlamydiia bacterium, assembly GCA_049314435.1. Taxonomy (GTDB): domain Bacteria; phylum Chlamydiota; class Chlamydiia; order Chlamydiales; family JBMOFD01; genus JBMOFD01. The sequence continues at coordinate 19,503 of JBMOFD010000024.1, forward strand.
GTGTTCCACATACTCGGAAAGCTTCGTGTCGACGCCCTTGCGCAGAAGAGTCTCGTTTCTAGCCAGTTTGAGCTCGGCCCGTAGGATGGCTCCACACGTGCCAAATCCACCCACAACCGCTTTAAAGAGATCCTCACCTGGCCGGGTCCTGTGGACCTTACCATCGACTGTCATCACATCGATCCAGTTGACCGTGTCGGCTAGGGCACCCGCCGTGTGGTCCCAGCCATGACAGTTCACACTGAGGCTGCCGCCAAGTGAGAAGATCGGAGAGGCCTGCGCTACACGCACGGCACGACCCTTGCTGTTCACCTTCTCGTGCACCTGCTCCCAGGTCGCTCCAGCACCCACCACGGCTGTGCGCCGTGATTCGTGGACCTTCACCTGATTGAATTCTCTCATGTCGATCATGACCTTCAAGGCCCACTCATCCCCACCGGGGAGAATGTGACCGCCCTGGCTCATACGAGCGCCTGCAATCGAGAATTTGGCGTGTTTGTAGGCGGGATTGGCGAAGATGGCTTGCAGCTCTCGCTCGGTCCGAGGCGTCTCCACCTTCACACCCTTAGCACGATGCTGCTGTCCATAGACCACCACTTCATCAGCAGAGGGCGTATGGCGAATGAAACGTCGGACCGTCATGTGTGGGTCGAATAGCCCAACGGGCAAACTGAGGCCAGCCAGAAGAAGAAGCCCTGCGCAACCCATGATCCGTCCAGCGAAGGCGGCTCGGTCCCCATCCATGGTGAACAGCGCCCATAGCGCTATCCCACCAGCTGTGAGGGTGCGAAGCATGCTATCGAGAACAGCTAAGACACTAAAGGCGACCAGATAGAGGCGTCCCTCAAGATGGCGTCCCACCTTCAGCACCAGATAGTCCTGCTGGTTTGCCTGATAGATACACTCGTCGGTGAGGTTCGCCGCCGGTCCGGAAATGTTGATGTTCCTAATGTCCACGCTCGTCCCTCCCCCCAGACCTCGGGCGCCGCTGCGGGCCATGCCCTATTCACGCGGTTGTTCCCTGTTGCCCCACAATTTTAAACGATTATTATTAAGTTTGATCAAAGATGAGGTTGGCAGCGCGTAAAGTGATGAGGACGACATCGTAAGCATCCTCCGCCTAGATCGAGGTGACCCCATCATCTTTTTGGCGTAGCATAGACGAAAATCTGGCGGGATCTAGGTCCTAGCGACGAGCGGCTTTTCCATGTCCCCTCGCCGATCAACTAGCCTACCCAGTTTGGCGGTGGCCATGATCCAAGTGACTGTCATCGACAGGGCGATGCAGCTGGTGACGGGGATGCTCTGAGCGATCGACCCAAAGAGCTGGATGACGGACACGCTGAAGATGGCAGCCCCGCCCCGTCCTACGCGAGCACAGATACCGTCGATCACCAGCTTGCTGCGGATCTGCTGTTCTGGGGGCATCAGAACGAAGACTAGCTCCTTGGATGGATCAAAGAGCGTGTATTTGATGGCTCGGCAGAGGCTGTATTGGAGCGAGCCAACTAAGACGATGATCTCAATCCAATGCATCTTAGCGATCCCCAACCATGCTGGAGAGCCTAGGCCAAGGAGGGCCACATAGAACACGGCCTGTGAAACGAGCAGACCTATGGGAGTGGCAAGGGCGGCCACGGCCCAGCGACAGGTCCTCAGGACCCATGGAGCTACGAACAAAGCGCACAAGGCCGTGAGAAGACCCGTTAGGAGGGAGAGGTTCCCCATCCAGGCGCAATAGTCCACGGGAGCTGGGAACCTCTCCTTGAGCACCTCTAAGAAGATCACCTCGCCTACGCTGTAGGCCACGTACTCGACCACCACAATCCACGCCAGCAGGAAGGTGCTACGGGACCCCAAACAGGTCCTCACGCTCTCCCACAAGGTGAACTGAGTGGGTGACCTCTTCGGCTTCATCTCTCCCGGCGCCGTTGGGTGATCGCCTTGGGCTGACAGTCGGCCTTCCAACCGAGCGTAGGCCAACACGCTCAACAACCCCAATAGAGTCACCCATAAGGTCATGATCACCAGAGCACCATTCCACTGAGCCGCCCGATCCAGTGGTGCCATCCAAGACGCGATGAGAGCTGAACACTGGATGCAAGGGCTTGCCAGCATCGCACCTACGCTGCCAGCAAGCATCAATGGAACATAGAGCACCTTCGCCTGGGACGCACCAAAATGCCGATTCATCAGCCCCCAAAAGAGCAGGGTGATCAGCCCCACTTTCCAGAGTTCAGACATCACATAGAACAGCAGGCAGAAGCCAGGCGCGACCAAGGAGGCAAACCAGTCGTGAGCGGGTAACCAGCTCCATCCTCGTACCGCTTGCGCATAGGTGGCCAGGTTGGGGTAGAGCACAAAGGTGGAGAGGAGAAAGAAGAGTATGAAGGTGGCCAGGGCCATACCGAAGACTCTCTGGATCGAGGTCCGATGGAGGAGCCTCCCAAGCCCGTAGGTCATCAAGACCGCAGCTGGCAAAGTGCCGAAGAGCTCAAAACAGGGGATGTAGCTGGCACTGCCGATGATGTCGGCCACAACCAGAGCGCTCCTCATGCTGCGAAGGATCGCAAAGTCCACATTGAGGAAGATCAGGATCGAGAACATCAGACCATAGATGGCAAGCTGCGGACGTCCAAAGACGCCACCCAGATCTCTCCATCCGGTCCATCGAAGGAACCGCGCTACCATGATTTGTACCTGCTGCTGATCGAATTCTCTCACTACACAACGACGGCGTTGCTCGTAGAAAGGGAAAGATCTTACCAGAGGAGACTAGCGAATACTATGGCGTCCACGAAATGGAGAGAGGCCTTATACTTCACCGGATGAGCCAGACTGTCTCCCCCTCCCCCGCGATCGATCTCCCGGTTCTCTCCGTGAGTGAACTGACCCAGTCCATCCGCCAAGAGCTGGAGGGCCGCTTCCCTGTCGTCTACGTTCAGGGTGAGATCACCAACTTCAAGCAGCACACCTCCGGACACCTCTACTTCTCTCTGAAAGATGAGGAGGCCCAGATCTCAGCGGTGATGTTCGCTGGCAACGCACGTACTCTCGTCCGCCGCCCCGAGAACGGAGACAAGGTGATTGCCCGAGCTCAGCTCTCGGTCTATCCAGCCCGCGGCAACTACCAGCTGTACGTCAAAGAGATCCACTATGTGGGACTCGGCCAACTTCTGGCTCAGTTGCAAGCCCTCAAAGAACAGCTGCGCGCGATGGGCTGGTTCGATGCGGCTCGCAAACGCCCCCTCCCATTCCTCCCCCGCCGCATCGGTGTGATCACCAGCCCCACGGGCGCGGTCATCCAGGATATCCTCCACGTACTGAGTCGTCGCTTTAAGGGATTTTCCCTCGTACTCTATCCGGTTCGCGTGCAAGGCGAGGGCGCGGCCCTTGAGATCGCTCAAGCGATCGACCAGATGAACCAATATGGCATGGCCGATGTCCTCATTGTCGGCCGTGGTGGTGGAAGCCTCGAGGATCTATGGGCCTTCAATGAGCTCCCCGTCATCGAGGCGATCCATCGGAGCGCCATCCCGGTCATTTCCGCTGTTGGGCATGAGACCGATGTGACTCTAGCCGACTTTGTAGCCGACGTTCGAGCACCCACCCCCTCAGCGGCAGCCGAGCTGGTGATGGCTTCTCAAGAGGAGCTCCTTCAGCGTCTACAAACGCAACAGCAGCAGCTACGTCATGGGCTACGCAACCTCCTGACTCGAGCCCGTCAACGGCTGTCCTCGCTCGAGCGACATCCAGCACTCACGGCACCCAGCAGACGGCTGATCCATTTAGCTGAAGAGCTAGACACCCTAGCCGAGGCGATCGAACAAGATCTCCGTCAACACGTCGTCCGCTGGCAGCTGCGGCTCCATGGACGTCAGCAACAGCTCCTCGCACTCAACCCATCGAGACGACTTCTAGATGCACGCCGACGGCTTCAACAGCTCGACGGCCTACTTGAAGACGCCATACAGCGTCGTCTAGACGCCCCTCAACAGCATCTAAAAGCCTGCATTGAGACCCTAGCAGCGAACTGGAGTCAACGGCTACACGCCCATCGGCTCGCTCTACAAACCCTTTCCCAGCGCCTTAGCGACATCGACCCTCGGCATCTGCTCCGCAAAGGATACAGCCTCGTCTTCAATGCGAAGACAGGCAGTGTGATCCTCTCCGTCGAGCAGCTCGCCATCGGTGATCGCATCGCGCTGCAGCTGGCCAACGGCCAAGCCCAAGCGATCATTGAAACCATCACCCAGGAATCCTAACTATGGATGCCACTCCCCCACCTACGGAAGGATCCAACCCTTCCTTCGAGCAAGCGTTCGCTCGGCTTGAGCAGATCCTCGAGCTTTTGAATGCGGAATCTGTTCCCCTTGAGCAGGCATTGAAGCTCTATGAAGAAGCTAACCAGCTCCTTGTCGCCTCCAATCGGCGCCTCGTCGAAGCTGAACAGAGGATCGAAGTCTTGACCAAGACACGCCAAGGCGACCTCGCCCTCGATGCTCAAGGCATGCCCGTCTGCGAGCCGTTCCAACCCTGCGGCGCCTCGAGCTAGCCACTCGATCCTCAGCCACGTTCCTTGAAGGCTCTCATCCGCCAGTTCCTGCACTGGATGGGAGCACTTTCCCAGTTAGCTCTCTCACATCCATAGTCTTTTGTTCAGGCCTTCGCCACGGCAGGAGCAGGCGCGCTTGATCGCTATTTTTTGACAGATTATCGTGACACTCCCACTCGCTAAAGCGAGAGGGCTTCTAACGGACTCCCGACACCCTGGCCAGTCCCGAGAGGGACGCGAGCGGAAGCTCGCTGGTTGTGGGTGTCAGACTCCGCTAAACAACTTTGGCCCGTGTCCAGGCTACTACTACTTTCTGTCCGCCGGAGCGGCCCAGGCCGTAGATACGTGATTCGGGTTGGCTTCGACACGCGTCGACCAAACCCAATGGGAAACATATTCATTCCACCAACGACATCGCGGTGTTCCTTGAATGGACAGCGTGGGCACGCCCACACCCGTCCTTTTACTTTCTTCTTGAAGCCACATTCGGGGCAGCAGCTGGAGGTTCCCCTCTCCGTGCCACTGGTGAACGAAATGCCCGCTTTTTCTGCTTTGTGTTCTAGATAGGCCAGGTCCTTCCCAGCCTCCCAGAGACTCATTCTCTGATTATGATACCGGCCACGGTTGTTGTAGCGCGCTCCAGTAGGGTCTCCTACATAGATATCGGTTACCTTTGCATCAACGCAGCGCTGGACGATTTGCGACGTCCCCTTATGACGGAGGTCGCGTATCCGCCTTTTGGCACGGCCTTTGATTTTATCCTTCGCGGCTT
>JBMOFD010000025.1:0-24087 GCA_049314435.1 Chlamydiia bacterium
GAACTGCTGGATGAAATGGCGCGCGCATATCTGATCAAGCCTATTCAATCTATGGGCCTGGTTCAAAAGCAGACCTGGGAGGGTTACACCAGCTAGAGACCTAGGACTATCAGAAAAGCTGTCCAAGCATGCATAGAGACAATTTTTAAGGATGGCCCGATCGGTTCCAAGGTGTAACCCTGGGTTGAACCAAGCCTCTATGGGCCTGGTTCAAAATAGGCCATTTTCAGGTTACACAGGCCGTGCGGGAACGGCCAGCTGCGTGGCAGCTGGCACTAGATATTGATCAGAGCGCATGGGTTGGCTAGGCAGCCCGTCCTGTAGACAGGCCAAGAGTTTCAAGCCAAAGCGGTAAGGATCTTCCAGCCAGGACTTCAGCCGGGCTGCGACCTCTTCTAAATTCCTTCCTTGAGTCTCCTAGAATTTGCGGTTCTAGAGTACAATCTTCCTCCCTTGGGTTCCAAAACCAACAACTCGCTCACTAGCTCGTGATTTCCGGAACCTTTCAGCTGTCTTTATTGGTAGGCATCGCATGCGAACCGGGTTTCACCCTCTTCCCTTTTGTTCACCCACGCCCGGCTTTCATGATGACCTTGACAGCTCCACTCCTCTTGATAGAGATGAGGTCTCCAGAGAGAGTCGTGCTAGAGAGATCCGTCTGTTTGCTCAGAGTTGGCGCGAAACCTCTGGTCAGGCGAACCTAAAGGAGTGGTTGGTCAACTGGGTAGGACCTTTTTTGGATCGACAGGCTCTGCAAGACATAGGTCGAGCTCTGTTTGGAAGACGAGACAATTGGACCGCACACACACGAGAAAGCATACCGAATCAACTTCGATCTAATTGGTTTGCCTGTTTAAACCAGATCTTTGCTCAGCGCATGGTTCTTCCTCAGGCCTCTGGGATAGACCCAAATCCACACCCAGCACTGACATATGCCTACACCATTCTCCATCCGTCGGCCGAGCGCACTCAAGCTTCTGCATCAACCAACCCCGCTGAGACTCCCCAACGAGCAACGTCATCTCCAGAAGAACCATTGCCACACGCAGAGATACTCTCGCCCCATATAGAAGTGGTGCAGCGTGTGCATCGATTGGCGGAGGTCTACAGCTGTGGGTTCCTTCGTAGGGCTACGTACTGGACCGATACGTGCCGTCTGGGAGGAGAGGTGTGGAACGGACTCATGTGCCGCCGAGTGGCGCCCCTCCAAGTCACTCCTGATTCTGCATCAGCAGAGCGTATGCCAACTCTATCGGAGGAAGTGGCGGCCATCTTGGTGCCAGACAGTACCTCACCCTTTATTCCACTACCTTCCCTGGCACAACGACTCCTCACCCTTGGGCAGCACTCTTGCCCCGACATGCCTCAGCGACCTCCAGAACAACTGAATCCCTCCCAAGTCCCTGTCGATTTCCTTCTGGACATGCTCAACCAGGAAGATCCCAGAAAGCTTCGGAACTCGCAGCGCGTTCGAAGCGATGAAGAGCAGTGGTTCTCTATCATCAAGAGCTTGCTGGTCCAGCCAAGCTCTTTACTCGCCTGCATAGGTCAGAATGACCCGCTCTGCCAACCTGGACGCCTCGGTCGGGTGCTCAATGCCCTGCTGCTTCAACCTTGGTTTCAGGAAGAACTGGGGAACAAATGTGTCGCAGAAACCAAGGAGCTCGATAGGGATTATCTGCGTGCGCGCCTTGATGAGCTGAGCCCATTTGATATGCAGCCCACGCCCCCGTACCTGGTGGAGATACGTACAGACGCTGCTGCCAGCGGGTGTAAGGATTTGGCCATACTCTTGGTGGGCAACGATCCCGAAGATCGGCTGACCATCTATTTAACTAAATTGTATCGCAAGGGAGTCCCTGGACTACTCCGAGAGTGGTTCAATAATTCAACTCTTTGGCAAACCCTCCGCCGGCACCTGCAGCGGGAGCACGAAAGCAGGGTGGCCCTACAAGGCATCTTGCGCGTAGATGGTGTAATGGAGACACTGCTCAGAGAGGCGCAATCGGAGGATCTTCCAACCAGGCCATTACTGCAGCAACTGCTAGATGTTGCGGCACAGCCAGCCGAAGACGACCGCTTGCAGTCATTCCAAAGCGAGGCACTCCTACTCAACGATCCTCCGGTGCTGAGGGCGCTGATTGAGCATCCAGACCACTGGGAGCACTTCCTAACACACGTAAACAGCATCATGTTCATTAGGTTGCTGTGCAACGCCCCTGCTCTACTCGATATCTGCCTGGAAGACCCTCGCGCTTGGGAGTTAGTCGCAAAATACGCAGCGGACCTGGACGCGATGGATGAGGAGGACGATGAGCGCCCAGTATCCAATCCCAAACTGATCGGACTGATTCTCAGCACACCTGGGCTCATACCGAAGCTCCTGAATGACGTACTTGAGCATCTTCCTGTTGCAGAGCTCATCACACCACCCGATGGACACTTTTCTGTATGCAAGGCATTGGAAGCACCTGGCTTACTAGATCGCATCGGAAGATTTCCTCGCCACCAAGGACAACCCGTCGACTGGGTAGGAGGCGATGCCCGCAATGCGCCCTGGAGAGACCACGAGATCCTCCAGGGTGAGTTATGGCAGGAGTTGCTGGGCATCGGCTACTTTCAAGCCCATGCCCTGCATATTCCCGGCGTGGTGGATCACTGGGAGCGAGACTCTGAACTCTGGAAGTTGATCGACACCATGCAGCCCAGCTCGCAACGACAGATGGACTGCTATCTCCAAATTCTCAGCCCACCTCACGTACAGGCTCTGCTCGACCAGCCGCTTAAGCAAGACATTTGGTATCAATGCTTGTGTAGGCTGGAGCGAACGGACCAATTGGGTCCCATCACAGATGCTGTGCAGTTTGCCGAGCTAGTCGCACACCCTATTCATTGGGATTACCTCTGGAAGAAACGGGTGTATTGCCGCTAGCCGACTCTCGCTGCACAGCCGAGCTCTCAAAAATACCCATCTTAGGTAGCTTCCAGCCATGGCTAAAATCTGTTGGCAATGCTGTGGTATGGCTCTTCTAGCAGGGGGCCTGGGTCTGATGTTCCCGCTTGGTAGCGAACCCAATCTCCTCCCTGAACCGCTCACCGAAGAACTCTCTCAAGAAACTATGACTCCTGTGCCGGAGTCTCAGCCTCAAGTCCCGGCGATCAAAGCACCCCCCCCCATCAGAACAGATGCAGCCGATGCGGTCCAGAAACAGGCCGCTCGCAATCGGCAGAAGCGAGTAAAGGGAGCGCGTTCCAACGCCTCCCACAGGCATCCCCTCCTGCCTTACAGCCACGACTGAGTCCTCCCGGGAAACTCCCAGCTTTAGGTCATCGAGGCCCCTGCAAAAGGCGAGCGATGCCACGACCAAGCGCTTGTAAAGCCGCCCCAGCCTTATGGACCGCCACCATCAATGAGCTCTTTTGTTCAGCCCTAGGCGCTGGAAACGTGTTGTAATTTACTTCGCGCATTCGTTGTGCAGAACGATCCTGATCATGAGTGGGAGCCCGGGAAGAGCTCGCCACAGAAGATTGAGACGCGCCCTCCCGAGGTGGCTGACGTTGCGCATGCTTATCTTGAATATTCTGCTGCAGGGCCTCTCTGAACTTGGCGTAGCTCTGAGCTGGCTCATGCTTCGCCAATTGATCTCGCTCACCCTGCCTATTCATGTCCTCAGCCTTCTTCTCCTCCACAAGCTCCATATCGATCGGAGATGGCGGAGGAGAGCGCTTCCATTGGCGGCTGCCAAGCGGTTGAGCTTCTGAAGCTTCGTCCTCGAATCGAGCGCGAAAGCCCACACCCGATTTACGAACCCTGTCCTCAGGGTCAGTGGAGTAGTTGCGACCGCTCACATTGGAGCGAGTCACCCCTGGTTTCTCCGGGTCAATAGGAGCGCCGCCGTTCGGGAATATGCCTTTGCTAGGTCCTGTCATGATGAACCTCCCAGTTTTGATGTACCCTCCCTTCTCCCCCCTCCTCTCGAAAAACAAAACCCATCCCCGGGATCACCCCAAAACTCGTGAGACCGGAGGAGAGCTCCGGTCATCTATAACGGCGGTCATCGTAACTATTTCTCATGAAAGAACCTTGGCTCCCATCTGAGCTTTTCTGGTGCAACATACCCTTTGGGAGGATCCAGAAAAGAACCTGCCACGAAAGATTGAGGGCCGCCAGCCTGCGGTGGCTGACGTTGAGCACGCTCATCTTGCATACGCAGCTTCTGGGCCTCGATGTCCTTGGCCCTCGCCTGATTTACCTCATGTCGCGCCAATGCAGCTTGCTCACTCGGCTTATTCATGTCCTCGGTCCTCTTCTCTTCGATAAGCTGCATATCGATCGGAGATGGCGGAGGAGAGCGCTTCCATTGGCGGCTGCCAAGCGGTTGCGTTTCCAAAGCCTCGTCCTCGAATCGAGCATGAAAGCCAATGCCCGATTTACGAACCCTGTCCTCAGGGTCAGTCGAATAGTTGCGGCCACTCACGTTAGAGCGAGTCGCCTGTTTATCCGGTTCAGCAGGGGTTCCGCCGGTTGGAGAGATGCCTTTGCTAGGGCCTGCCATAGTGAAACTCCCAGTTTTTGATATGCCCTTTCCTTCTCACCCCTCCCCTCAAAAAACAAAACCCATCCCCGGGATCAGCCCAAAACGCGTGAGGCATGAGGAGATCCTCCACGAGAAGCCTCTTTTGTCCCTATTCGATACAATGACCCCATGACGCTCCGTTCTCTTCAGCTACTGGACACCCGCAACTATACCCATGCTCATGTCGAGTTTGGAGAGGGTCTTCATGCCTTCATAGGAAGGAATGCTCAAGGGAAAACTAACCTCCTAGAGGCGCTCGCCGTCTGTCTCACTGGCGCTTCGTTTCGTAGCCACCACCTTCAAGACCTCATTCGTGAGCAGGCGGAACGAGCCTGGATCGAGCTCCATTACACACAGGCCTCAATCGAGCAGACCACGCGTATTCTGATCGAGCCCGTACAGAAGAGCGCCTGGCTCAACCAAACTAAGGCTGCAAGCCTTCAGCAATTGCTGGGGATTCTCCCCTGTGTTGTCGTCCAGCCTCAGGATCTTGACCTCGTCCGTGGTGATCCCCAAACGCGACGTCACTTCATGGATCTGCTTCTGACGCAGTCGGATCCCCTCTACGGTCATCATCTAGCTCGTTATCGTCGATCGCTCAAGCAGCGCAACCACCTCTTGAAGATGCGACAGCTAGAGACCTGCGAAATCTGGGAAGCGGAGATGGGCCGTTCTGGTGAGTACCTGATCCAACATCGCCTACAGCTTCTCGAACAGATCCAACAGGCTACAGCCCAGCTCCTCGTCCAGATGACAGGATGCCAAGAGTCGTTCACTTGCACCCTGCGGAGCTGCGTCTCTACTTCTGAGAACATCCAGGAGGCGTTGCGATCTGCTTGGAAGCGTCAACGATTGCGAGAGATGGAGATAGGCCAAACGCTCACAGGACCCCATCGTGAGGATTTTACCCTCTTTCTGCAGGGTCGTGAGGCTCGTTCCTACGCCAGTGAGGGCCAGGCACGCTCTATAGCCGCAGCGCTTCGTCTTGCCGAATGGGGCCTCTTGAAAGAACGTAGTGGCAAGGCGCCTATTCTCTGTGTGGATGATATCGGGCTCAGCCTAGATGCCGAGCGCTGTCGGAGACTCTGGTCTCTTCTACGAGACATCCCCCAGGTGATCTGCACCGCTCCCCATTTGGAAGCCATCGATCCTGCACTGAGACCTGACAGAATCTACTGGGTGGATGGGGGAACGGTGCAGGCCAGTGAGCATACCCAATAGGTCAATTCTTCCTTCGCAAGCCCATGAGCTCTAGGTAGGCCTCGGCCAGTGGGAAGGGCTCTGCTTTAGGGCCACCGCGCTGAGCTGCTAGGAGATCTAGTGTCGAGGTCGCGAGCTGCTTGCCTAGCTGAACACCTTCTTGGTCAAAGCTATTGATACCCCAAAGAAACCCCTGGAAAGCCACCTTGTGCTCATAGAAAGCGAGGATCTTTCCGAGTGTTTGGGCATCCAACTGATGAGCAAAGAGCAGGCTGCTAGGCCGATTGCCTCGACATTCCTTGTTGATATTATCGGAATGCTTACCTGTAGCGAACGCGATCATCTGAGCAATGACATTGGCATTGAGCTTCTCCTGGCTGGTCGTCCCCTCAACCAGAAGATCCTCTTGATACTGGCTGTCTGTAAAGGCAATGAACTCCAGAGGCACCACTGTGGTCCCTTGATGCAGCATCTGATAGAAAGAGTGCTGCCCATTGGTCCCTGGCTCTCCCCAAACAATCGGAGCTGTCTCAAAGTCCACTGACTTGGCGGTCATCTTCTCGATGTGTTTCCCATTTGACTCCATGTCTAGCTGCTCAAGGTGCGCCGAGAAGCGACTCAGAGCCCGACTATATGGAAGCACCGCAACTGTCTCGTGCAGCAAGAAGTTCCTGTTCCATATCCCAAGTAGAGCGGCCAAAAGAGGAAGGTTATCCAGAGGGTCCCCGGTGAGAGCATGGCGGTCCATCTCATGGGCCCCCTTCAGAACCAACTGGAAGACCTCATACCCAAAGGCAAAGGCCAGTGCTACCCCACCTACCATGCTCGTGGCCGAATAACGTCCGCCCACGTAATCCCACATCGTAAAGCAGATGCGATAACGCTCAGGATTCCTCATGGGAGAATGGTCACCCGTGACAGCAATGAAGTGATCGCTTGAGAGAAGGCCCTTGCGCTCGAAGGCAGCACGCAAGAGAGCCTCATTGGTAAGCGTCTCAAGAGTAGTTCCTGACTTCGAGACAACCACTACGAGCGTATCCGGAAGAGGAATCTGCCGCACAACAGCGGCAGCCTCGTCGGGGTCTACGTTGCTGACAAAGTGAACACGCCGCCCTGGCAGGAGTTGGTGCTCTAGCGCCACATAAAGGGCCTTAGGACCCAGCTCGCTCCCCCCAATCCCGATCATCACCAGGTCGGTCCAGTGCTTTTCCTGGGCAAGTTGGTGGATGAACTGATCGAGGCGATCGTTCTCCTCTCTAGCCAGGTTCGCCGCATGCAGAGCTTCGGGATGGGGATTCGGATCATCAAAAATGTCCCGCATTGCCGTGTGCAGAGCAGGTCGATGCTCACTCGTAACGCCATGGACGAAGTTGACGATCGCACCGTCTTGCATCGCATGCATCTGATGGAGAGCTTCTCGCTCACGAGCTAGATCGTGGAGGGCGTGCAGCACAGCTTCGTCGACTCGCTGACCTGCAAAGAAGAGCCGCAAGCCACAGGCGTGCCGCTTCATCTCTTGAATACGCTCGGGTGTGAACACCCCCTCCTCTGTGAGATCGATAGGACGCTGGGCCAGACGGGCCAGCCTCCCGTATGCCGGCACTTGTCGAAACTGTGTCATGATCCTCACCCCTTCCCACCTCCCCTATTGCCATACGCTCCAAATCCGCTCAACAACTCCCTCTTAGATCTGGAGGGAAAGGGCTTCTGGTCAGGGAGGTGAGGATCGGTCCTATCGGCGTTCGTACAGCTGATAATGGATCTGAAGTCCCTTCTGTCTCCAGAGCTGCTCAAACGTACTGTCTCCATACTCGGCCCATTCATGCCTGACTCCGTCTGGAGCAAAGCAGTTGCGCAAGCGTGGTTCGATGTCCAAGAGAGCACGGGTGCCCACGGCAAAAGGTTCTTCGTCCGTGACAAAGGCCAGTTTCCCCTCTGGACGGAGGATCCGAATCAGCTCAGCGATGAAGTCCGCGCGCATGATGCGTTTGTGGGCATGCTTGTTTTTGGGCCACGGATCGGGGAAGTTGATGAAGATGTGGTCCACGCACCCGTCGGTCAGGAAGTGGGGTGAAAAGAGCTCGGCCTCTCCCCAGACAACGAGAAGGTTGTCCAGTTTCTGGTTAGCTCGTTTGGCACAGATCTGACGAACACGATCGAATCTGCGTTCTACTGCAATCCAGTTGATATCGGGATGGGTCGCAGCGCGCTCGGCAATCCAGATACCATTGCCACTGCAAAATTCCACATGGAGAGGTTGTTTCTTGGGGAAGGCCGCCAGAAGCCGCCCGTCCAGGCCGCTCCAGTCGGGAAGCAATTGCTGGCTCCAGCACCCTAGATGTCTGGCCATCGCCAAGCATCCATGCTCTAAAGCGAGCGCTTCTCTCCAGCCCTCTGGGGGAGTTACCTGTTGTGGCCGCACATTCCTCCTAAAAACCCAGAGGAGAATACCACATGCTCAGCACACGGCTCCATTTGAAAATCATTGTGCAAAGACTTCTCCATCTGAGGAGACAAAACTCTTACTTTGCCAACGCACGGCTGTATGAACTGTCGTCGTCACAACGACAGGGACGTCACGGGGACTCCCTGAGGCTTCTCTAACCAAGCGTGAAGACGAGGCATCATTCACTGATCTGGAGAAGAATCGGTCAGGCTCAGCCAGCATCAGACTCCCCTCTGCTATCACGTCAGCCCTCTCTGTATGCGTCCGATCTCTATGCGTCCGCGCGGCCGGTCTTACGAACGAGACTGGCGTCGAAGGAGGACGCTCATCTGGTGCATCGAGCTCCAGCTCATCCGTCGGCTGTTGATCTGGCTCTTCTCGGAGCCCTGCAGCGAACAGCAGCCCTGCACAGACTAGGGCGCCTCCCGCTGTCAGAGCTTGATATAGAAGAAGGGCTCCGCCGATCAGAGCAGGTGTCCCCGCGCTCGCCCCACAGAACAGAGCTAGGAAAAGAACCGCACCTCCTGCCAGTCCGATCATGGCTAGGATGTTGCGTGTTGAAGTGGCCTCTTGATCCATGGGCTCCCAATGGCTCGAAGCCACAAGTCTTCGGTCTGTTGAGCAAGAAGCGCCTGTTCTCATAAGCCTCATAAGAGCTTTGATTAATTAATACGCCATTCTACCACGATTATTAATTTCATATTAAACAATAAAAAACCACCCGCCTTGATGTTGCATGAAATACTTTATCGTCGACTTGGCGGATGTGTGTCGAGACCGTGCACGACCGAGGCCACTTCGGCACTCAAAGAAAGAGAAATCACATCGCGCGGATGGTCATGGCGCTCCATCGGCGGGAATGCATGCTTCCCTTAAAGCAGACATTTTCTTATACAGGGATGCTTTGCGCTGGGCGGAAAATCCGTCGCGCGGCTGAGGTCACGATGCGGAAGAAGCTACTGCTCTCGATTGGGTTTTCTTTAGGGGCTTCGGCTCTTACGGCCATCACTGCAGGTTGGACAGGGCGACCACAGGAGCATGTCCTCCTTGATCCCCGCACGGAAGACGAGCGTGCGCAGACTGCGCAGCATGTCACCCAACCGCGCGGAGACACTCAAAGACAGGCTCTGGTTCGTCAGATCCTCGATGCCCTTGAGGATACCCATCCCGAACAGCTGGCCTGGAAAGAGGTGGACGCCCTCCGACAAGACCTCTGTCAGACTCGCGAGCAGGCGGCTCGCATGGAGAAGCAACATCGAGCTTTGATCCAGCAGCTCCGCTCCGAGTATCAGGTTCTGGGCAACGAGAAGATTGAGCGACAGAACCGGATTGAACAGCTCGAGCGCATGATCAGCCTCCTCAATCAGCAGATTGCGGACCGTTCTCGTGAGCTAAGTGATCTTCAGTTCTCTGGGCAGTTCAAGGAAGATTCCCTCCTCAGCGTCATACGCAAGCATCAGATGCAGAATAGCCAACTCGACGCCGAAGCGAGCAGTCTCCGCGATAAGGTAGCTCAGTTGACCACGGCTCTGGCTACGGTGCAGAGCCAGCAACAAACGCAGACAGAGACGATCTCCGCCCTGCATGAGAAGATTGTGCAGCTGGCGAAGCAACATCGTACGAGTCTCGACCAAAACGATCGCTTGGCCGGTAAGATGCGGGAGCTGGAGCAGCAGAGAACGAACCTACAGCTCTCCTTAGCGGCTCTACAGGAAAATCGTGCTGGACTCGAGGCTGAACGTGAGCAATTGCAGACCGACCTGGCTCAGGTCCGGAAGGATTCGCTCCAAAAAGCTCAGGAGCTGCAAGAACTGCAGAGTTCTCTAAATGAGGCCATTGCCGAGCGCGCCACTCATCAACGGCGAGCCGACCTCGCTGAGGCCGCGCAACAAACAGCGCTCGCGATCTCCAAATTGCCCCTTCAAGAGACCTCGGTGCTCCCCATGTTGGAGCGGCTTGCCGCACATCGTGTGACCCTAGCCAGCGGGGCTCTCTCACAAGAAGAGAGTCCCATCGTCCAACATGCGCAAGAAGCCCTTACCCTCGCTCTTGTAGCCGCACGTGACAGCCATGCCCGCTCTCAAGAGGCCCTGGCAGATAAACTAGCGGCCCAGCAAGCACTGTCTGAGACCGCTCAGAAGCTGAAGATCGCAGAAACTCAGGTCGCACACCTCACAGAATTGCGTGGGCGTCTTGCGGATCTCGCTCAGCAGCATATCCGACTGGCTGGAGATTCCGCGTATTCGCATGCTCATGCAGGCATGCTTGAGCGAGAGCTATCCGAATCAAAGGCGTTCCTCTCGTCGACCCAGGATCTACTCGCAAAGGGCCTCTTTGGAAGTGGTTCGGGGGCTCACCTACCCGGCTTTATCTCAAAGAGTCAGAGTGGCGCTTCTTCCGTTTCAAGCCATGGCTCCGATCAGGCCGCTATTGCGCTCTCGCTTGGGCTCCAACCCCCTTCATCCACTCGGGCAGAAGGATATGTGCCTCCAAGAGCAGGCCCGACCCCGTGGCAGAGCCTGGTGCAAAAGGCCCCTAAGGCACATGAATGGTCCCTCCATCCGATCGAGTCTCTGTTGGCCGCTCTGCCAGCCGTTCCGACGGAGAGATCAGAATTTAGCGAACTTCAGCATGCCTGCAATGACATCTCGAGTGAACTCCAGCAGGTTCTACGCGGCAGCCTCCTTCCTGAACTTGAGTCTCTCCTTTCCTCCATTGAAAAGGAGCTAGCCTCCTGCGTGGAAGCGCAGAATGTGGATGACTCCGCCAAGGCTCAATTGGGCGGATTGAACCTCCGCATGCATCACGCTGCTCAAATCTGCTCGTATGTGACCTCTCAGGTCGCCTCTAACCTGACCTCGACGATCGACCACCTCAAAAGCCTGAACCAGACGATAGCAGATCGTCAGGCCTCCTTAGAGGAAGGTGACCTTGCTTATCAGGCGGCCGTTCAGCAGATGTCTCAATACCTGCAGCAAGCTCACCAAGACGTCGCCAAAGCCGTTGCCCGTGAATCAGCCCTGAATCGATCTGTCGGGGATGCTGTGTCGATGGAGCTAGCCAGAGATGAACGGATCCATGAGCTCCAGGCCATGCTGGACGCCAAGGCTGAGTCCATTCAGGCTTTCTCTCGCATTGCTGAGGACTTCCGCGGAGAGCTCGCTGCGCGAGATGTCCATCACAAGGAGCTATCTGCACAGATCGCCGCTCTAGAGGAGACTCTCTCTGCAGAGCGTATCGAGAAGGATCGGCTATTGGCCTTGGGCGATCGGCTTCGGTTTGAGTTGCAAGCCAAGGGCTCGATGCTGCAGGAACTTGCTAGGCAGTTAGAGTCTCAAAAACAAGCAACCGCCATCGCTAGATCTGGCATTGAAATACTCGATCGCACCGTAGAGGAGCAGCGAGTCGCTTTCCAGGAGTTCCAAGAGGCGGCACAAAGAAGCGAGCATGGGGAACTGACCGATCGTTCCAACAAGATCTCTCAGCTCTCTTCGCAGCTCTCCGAGCTACGAGCCACATACGAAGCCGTTCGGACTGCCTATCGAGCAGCCTTGTCTCAATCCGATGAGCTCTGGTGTCGTCTAGCATCGTTACATGAGCAACGCTCAGCCGACGCAGCTCAGACTATACGCCTCCAGAGTCTTTTGGGCTCTACTGCGGCGGATCCATCGTTTCATCATGGGGAACCTCCTCTCAGCAATAAGCCTACACGAGAAGAGATCGAAGCAACGAATGAACGCATGCGTTCTATGGAAATCGCTTTAGAGCACGCACGCAGCACGTCTAGAGCTCTACAACTATCCATGGAGCAACTGTCGACCGATTCTGAACAGAAAGCGGCTCGAATCCAGACCCTCACGGAGAACCTAGCCTCTGCGGTGGCGCGCTATGGCCAGGAGCATGCTGAGGTGGGGACCCTTCGGACTCATCTGACTCGCGCTCAGGAAACTGCCCAGCAGCTCGTCCAAGAACAGCAGGATCTCAAGCAGCAGCTAGCCCTATGGGAAGAGCAGCACTGGGAGGAGCGTCTACAAGAAGCGCAGAAAGAAGCCTCTCGCCTCCAAGTCGAGTTGGCCGCCGCGCAGCATGCAGGAGCCAATATAGACAGTATGCTGGCTGCTAAAGAGCAGGAGCTGCGCCAGGAAATCACCCAGCAGCAAGCCCTTGCTCAACAAGCCCACGAGCGCGTGCAGGAGCTATCGACTAGGCTGGAACAGACCCAGCAGACAGCTGGGGCACAAGTGGCTCAGCTCACTCAAGAGCTCGAAGGCAAGCATCAGCAAATTGCGACTCTGCAGAGGCAAACCGCATTGCAGATGGAGCGGCTTCAGGATGTTGAAGAAAGGTATCGGTCTCTACACGAAGGGCTGACCGGCCTGAAAACTCCTAATCTGCCCTCGATCGTGCAACATTTAGAAGAGCGTCTTGAGGCCACCCACAAGGCGCTCATGCTCTCTGAACAGGCACAAACCGAAGCGCGGCGTGGAGCCAGAGAGCTCCAGGCCAATCTCGCGGCTGCGTCAGCTCAATTAGAAGAAGCGCGTCGTGTGGCCCAAGAGCGGATTGAGAGCCTGAGCACCGAGTGCGCCTCACAGGCGGCATTAGCTCAACGGCTCAAGGATGCTTTAGACATTCAACTCGCTCAGTATAGCGCCCTCCAAGAGCAGAACCAGACCCTCGTGGCTCTAGAGCAGGAGCGAGTTGGAGCCTGGAACGGGAAGGTCTCCACACTACAGGAGCAGCTCGAGCGCGAACAAGCCGAGAGCCGACGCCTCCACGCCTTGAAAGAACAGCAGCATGCGACCGATCAGGCCCAGATCGAAACACTGCAGCTGCAGCTCACCACTAAGGTGCAGGAGTTGGGGGAAGCACGTCGCGATGCCGCCTCTCTTACAAGCCGCCTGACGGCAGATCGAGCCGCCATACAGGCTCAGCTAAGCGCTGTACAGGGTCAGCTCTCTGGACAAGCGGCGGAGCTAGACAGTCTCCACCGAGAAGAGCAGCGCCTCCGACAGGAGTTGGCGCTGGTGCAGTCGCAAAACCTTCCAGCACAACTCGCTCAGCTCCAAGAGCAGCTACAGTTAGTCTCCGCAGAGCGTCAGCATTTTGCCGAGGCGCACAAGCTGAGTACGCAGCAGGCTGTTGCTCTGCGGGAGGACCTGGCCAAAACCCGCGAACTGCTTGCTCACACTCAGCGCGAAACATCCCGCGTGCTCGCCCCTCTAGGTGCAGAGCTCGCTCATGCTCAGCAAAAGGCTAAAGCGGAGCAGGCTCTGCATGAAGAGCAGCTTGCTGAGCTCTCTGCCCTACTCCAATCGAAGGGGGAGGAACTTGCCGCTCGTGAGCAGCAGTGCGCCACCCTAGCAGCTGTCCGTGCGACCGACCTGGAACGACTTGCGTCTCTTGAGCATGTCCAAAACGAACTCATGGACATGCAGCGTAGTTTAAGTAACGTGCAAGCCTCCTATCTCCAGAAGGAATCTCAGGTGAAGCAACTGGAAGAGCAGTTGGCTATGGCCCAAACTCAGATGATCCAAGCGCGGGAAGACTGGGATCGACAGATGGCCCATCGCGAGAAGGAACTCCACCAGGAATTAGCTCGGATTCAAAATAGCGTCTTGCAGACTGAGCAGACCCAACAGGAGCGAGAGAAAGAGCTGCATGCCGCCATGGCCCAAGACCGTGCCGACTTCCAACAGGAGCTCGCACGACTCCAAATGGCCCTTGTGCAAACTCAGCAAGAGCGTCAAGAACGGGAAGCCGTTGCATCCCAACTTGCGGCTGAGCTCACGCTGGCCCAGGCCCGGGTTCAAGTATTAGACGAGGAGCAGGCGAAACTGGATCGCCTCCTTCATGAAGAGTCGCAGGGCATTGCCACCCGCACTCGTGAGATGGAGACGCAGTACCAACAGATGCTAGCGGGGTTGAACTCCGAACGTGATTCTCTGGCTGTGTCAGTCTCTGATCTTAGTCTCCAGCTCGGTCAAGCCAAGCAACGGCTGCAGTCCTCCGATCAACAGACTCAGTCCTACCTAGCGCAGATCCAGCAATATCGGGCCAGCTTAGAGACACTACATGACCAGCTTCAGGAGTTGATCGAGAGGGACTCCCAAAAGGCAAGTGATCTCGAAACTGCCAAGAGGCAGCTGGCCGATCAACAGAATAAGCTGCATCTAGCCTATGAGCAGTCTCTTGAATACAGTGAGAAATTTGCTCAACAGGACCTGGAGATCCAGCGTCTGAAGAAGAATCTGCATGAGCCCTCTGCAGGTCCCTCCTACGCCCAGCTCGAACTCCGCCATGCAGAAGTCGTGGGTCAACTGGACCAGCTAAAAACGCTCTTGCAGGAACGCGAGCGCCGAGCCGCACAGGAAGAGAGCTCCCGACTGACGGAGATTGCCAAGCTACGCAACCAGCTTGAGTACGTCCAGCATCAGACTCAAGATCTCGAGGGAGATCGGACCACCCTGCGTAGCGAGCTGATCGCTGCTCAGGAACAACTCTATCGCCTGGCGGAGCAGCGCCGCGCTATGCAGGCCCAGCTCCAAGATGCCGTTCATCAACAGGAAGCCCTAGCACAACAGGGTGAGCACTGGCAAAGAACAGCTCATGAAGCGGCTCAAGAGCAGCAAAGCCTCCATCAAAAGGTCTCTGAACTCGCCAGAGAACTCGCCGCACGTCAACAAATCCTCGAGGAGGATGACCGACAACGCCGTGTTCTAGAACAGGCCCTAGTCCGTGAACGTAGCCAGGTGACTCTCTTGGAGGCTCGACTGGGAGCCGTGTCTACCCCTCTCCAACCAGTGCCTCTGCCTCTCACGGCGGATCGCTCCGGTAATGCCCCATCCTTACACCCCAGCCTCGTGCAGTATGGTGACCCTCAGAGCCGCAATTTCGACAGCTCTTACAATAAATCTGCTTCCGAACGAAGACGACTCCACCTTGTCAAACAGGGTGAAACCTTCCGGGATATCGCGCAGCAATACTACGGGGACACGAAAGAAGCAGATAAAGTCCGGGCTGCTAACGTCCGCCTCCTTGAGGGTCAGAACGAGCCGGCCACGGGACTCGTCGTCACGATCCCGTGATTCGTCACCTATCGGAAGGGATGAGGCTCCATCGAGCTCATCCCTTCCGATAGATTATAAAAATCCCATTATACAAACAAAAACTTCAACATTAACGTAACATTAACAAACTCCAGTTACAATAGAGGCATATTGTATTTGGAGACGCTATGTCATCACCCATCTTACCTGCGGGAAGCAACCCATCGTCTGGGCTTTCTCATGTGGATCTCATAGCTCCGCCACCCGTTTCTGCGCCTCCAGTCCCTGTTGAATCCGCCGTTATTCCAAATGGCGCCAATGGTGACCCCTCGCAACCTGTATCCCCTCCTCCAAAACAGGGGTGGTATGCCTGGGGGAAGGACATGCTTTCCAAGGGCGGACGTGTTGGATATCAGGTTGCTCTTAAAACATCACAGGTAGGCGGTTCGGTCGTCCGGGGGTACAGGCATCTACCTGGCTTCATCCAGAGGGGCATAGAGATCACCGCGGCCACCGCAGTTCTGGGTCCGGTGGCCGGCGTTGTCGTTCCCACAGTGAGTCGAGTTGTCGATGCGCTTTTACACGCCAATCCGACTCAAGCCGGAAGAGAAGCCTTGTATGGCGTCATGACGGGGGCGGTAGGAGTGGGCGGTGGTGAGGTTGCCGGCGGGACTGCCACGATTTCCCTCATAGGTCAAGCAGTTGGAGAGGGGACCAAACAAATTCTTGATCACACGCTGCCTGACTACGTCCAGACCACCATAAAGCTTGGTGGATGTGCTACCGTAGTCGGAGCGCAGGCTCTGAAAACTGAATTCGAACAGCTATCCCCCACGACACAAGCCCTCTTGGGAACGGCAGTCGGCATGACCGTGGCCGGCCCTCTTTGGGGCGGCGGGCTTATCCCTCTCATGCGTTTTGTCCACGCTGCTGCCGACGATCACCATGAAGAAGCCGTTCAACACGGCGGAATGGCCGTCGTCCAAGCCGCTGCGGGTTCTCTCGTCTCTGCGGTAGTATCAGTTGGTGTGCCGTTGGCCGCCCAAGCGATTGGCAATGCCACCATTCAAACTGGCATCACTTCGACGGCCAGTGCAATCAGCACATCGGTAGGTATGGCCGCCGATGCCATCGGGAATTCGATTGGCGTCATCACCGGAGGCCCTACAGTTGCTGGGATCGTAACTGGAGGCATGATCAGCGGAGGCCCTACAGTCAGCGGGATCTTAGCTGGAGGCATGATCGCCGAAGAGAGTTACAGGATGGGCAAGAGGCTCGTCCAAAAGGGCAAGGATCTGGCTGAACAAGCTGTGGTCGCTATTGGCAGGCCCATCGTCACCTTTAACGAATACCGAACAGCCTATTGGGACCACCCTACTAAGGGCCCAGCCATTCGTGAACTCCTAGGCAAGACAGGGCCGGAGCTCGGAGCCCAGATCATTGGGGCGATTCCCAAAGCAGGTCCCATTGAGGAGATCCTCTCCAGGCAAGAGCGAGAAGCTACAGTAGAAGAGCTGCGAGTCAAGCAGACCGAGGCTCTCAGCCGGTTCCAGGATTGCACAGCGCTCTTCGGGGCTATGGCCGCCGCGGTATTTACATTGAAGCCAAAGGCCGCCGATGGAGCCGCCGCACCAGCAGAAGCATCCACTATGGATGACGTACTGGACTGCTTCAAAGCAGCACAGGCTGGTTACCCACGTTGGAACAGCTGGCATGAAGCACAAAGGCTCGTGCTGCTAGGACATCGCAGGGACGATGTGGCCCTTGAGGAGGACCTGCGTGTACCCGAGGGCGTGGATCTAAGTCCTGCAGCCGTTAAAGGGCGCTGTGAAACCTTCATGCTCCAGATGCTAAAGGAAAAGTACCAGCTTGGATGGATCAAGCGACGTATCGCCAAGCGCATGTTCACCGTCCTTCATCTCCTACTTGAGGGGAACCTTCGAGAAGTCGGTGGGAAGCTCACCGATATGCTTCAAAAGGGCACTTCGCACGATGGCGCCAAAAAACTTGTTGAAGCCCTGCAGTTAGTCGTTCACGCTCTTCAAGGCAAACTGCATCAACATGAGAATGCGATCGGAGACTTTGCTCGAACGAACCAGGCTCATGCTGGGGACGCCGCTAATGCGACCGAAAATAGGCTTTCGACTTTCCTCAACCAGATTCTGAGTTCCGATGAACTCAACGGCGGCATGTCCGAAAGTGAACGACAGGCGGAACTCACGAATAGCCTTGTGGATCTGTTCTGTCCTAAACTCCTTAATCTCTCTACTCGCTGCCTCGCCTTTGTGAAGTCGCCTGCTGGCGACTCCGTGGGCAGTCGCATCAAGTATGCTCTTCTAGTGGTTCCCGCGAGTGTAAGCTTTGGGGCCCTGTGGTTGCTTGAACAGGTCCTTAACCCGCTAGCCAGATCCCTCTTTAGGTCCATATTCAAATGGTTCGGGTTACTTACAACTGTCCGCGAACAGGTCGTCGGCATGCTGGGTTCTCCCACTGGAACCAACGGCGCGCATGAACTCTCCTGCTTAGCTAAGCTACCCGGTCTTGGCAACATCGGCTCCGCTCTATTGGATGGATTGACCACTGCCTGGGAAACGGCCGCCGTCACACTGCATGAGATGGCGGAGGAAAATTCTGTTGAGGGACCCAATGGTGTCGTCGGGATCAAAGCTTCGCTCGACCGCCTTCGTGACAAGGGAGACGTTCCTCTGGTCGTCTCCGACCAGCTGACCCACGAATCTCGAGAGATTGTCTCCCATCTACTGAACCTTAGCCGAGTCAATGGACACGAATCTCCGGCTGAAGTGCAAGCAGCCTTAGGGGATCAGTCTGAATCCCTGGGTCGGTTCGCTGAGAACATTCGTACCCTCATGGACATTTCCATCGACTCCAAGATCGTGGACGGCCTTGTGATGCCGAACATGGATGTGATCCTGCGCGCCATTCTACAACGCATCCTCCACAATGAGCGCTTCCGCCTGAATCCCGTGGTTGCCGTTCTGGAGAGCGTGAACAAGATGTATGCCACCGACTTCAAGGACCCCGAACCACCACCTGTCGTCCAGGATCCTCAACCAGCCCAGGCGAATGCCGCTGCTCCTCAGGTCCTAAATGCGAGCATCCAGAAATACGAAAGAGCTTGGGAAGCGATGCTCCAGCAAGCAGGGCGATTCGTAAGCCAACTCGTGCTGCAAACTTCCGACCTTGAAAAACGTCAGGAACTACGTGATATCCAGAAGTTCTACGTAGACTCCTCGTCCATTCTACGAGCTCATCTCAACCCGGGACCTCCTGGAGTGGAACTCAGTGACGAAGCGCGCCAATCCTTGCAGCAGATCAAGACCGCTCTGTATGGACAATCTCAGCCCGCACCAGAAATTGGTCGAGAGCCGTTCGAGCTAGTGCAACATTTCCACGGATTCCACTCTAGGTACAACCTTCAGGGCATGTCCACCAACCTTGCGGATCTCTGCGAAAGGCAGCTCGCCGCACCTGAGGCTGTCTACCTACGCACAAGCCGAGAATTGACGGCTCAACTCTACAAGATGCAGAAAGAAGGCCGTATCCTCCCCGCACCCCTTCTCAACATTCTGGAGCGCTTAGAGAGCGTGGCCGACATGCAAGCTTCTGCAGAGGCTCCCGTTATCCTTCCCCCTCTCCTGCTCCTTCGCAAGCTCTCCATCGAGCTCGAACAGGCTCTAGCCATCGAGAACGTCCCTGATCCAGCAACCCCTGAAGAGGCCGAGCTGTTGCTACAACGGTCGAAAGCCTGCATCGCCCGGTTGAAGAAGCTGGAGCACAGTGTGACACCTGAGTCCGCTGCAACCATCACCGAGGGCACTCAGCACCTGCTCAACATCCTGCGCGGCTCCACGACTGAGCAAGCTGCTCTGGTGGAGACCATGAACAAGGCCGCCCACATACAGGCGAGTCTGGATCATACGCTTGCTCACTTGGAAGCTACCGCCGAAAAGATCGCGCAGCTGTCACACGAGGGAACGCTTCTTACGAATGGACTCTCTCAGAGGTATCAAGAGCAGCTCGCCGCCCTGTTGGCAGAACTGACCGAAACAGACCGAGAACTAGAGACCATTGGTGAGCACTGGGACGCGGTGGCGTCGATAGCGGCCCTGACCGACCCGCAGCCACGCCAACTCATCTCTCAAGCCGAAGTCGAAAGCGAACGTGACCGCATCCGAGAGCTTGCCGAACAGATCCGCCAGCTCCAGAGGACCGCTCCCTCCGTAGAGCAAAAAGCAATACGTGAGGGGCTGGACCAGCTCGAAGATACCTTACTGAATCTAAGCCGAGGCTGTTCTGATACTGATACCGAGCGGTCCGCTCTGACGAAAATAGGAAAAGAGGCTTACCTACGACGTCAGCTACGCAAGCTCTCCGTCAGCAAGGAACAGCGCGATACCCTCATGGGCTTTGCCCCCTGGAAAGCGTTGCAAGACTTGCTCTCTAGTCGCCATGCCACGGCCGATCTGATTCTCACGACCTATGATGCTGTGGTTGCGCAATGGTTCACAGACCCCATGATACTTAGCGCGTTTTCGAGCCGGAGCCACGCAGCCTTTGGCAGCCGTCTTCAGAGGATCAAAACGCAGATCGCCACCATCGAATCCCCCACCCACCTGGCTGATGTGTCTAAGGCGCGTGAGGACTTGAAGAAGCTCATGTCCAAGAAGGTCGGCCCACCTGATCTTCGCAAACAACTACTCAAGATCTTGGCCGACTCCAAGTTCCTTACAGCCCGTCAAATCGGATCTGCCCTTCTGAACCTTGCCCAGTACCGTAAGAGCTTTGACGCCGCCTGGAGTGATCAGTTTCACCAACTAGTTTCTCAGCAAAGAGCTCTTGTTGGATCCGCAACAGCAGTTGAACAACATGCTACCTCATTAGCTGGACAACTCCGGCAGTCATGGGCGGCTATTGCTCCAGAGGCAGACATGGCTGGGGTCACGATCGTGGGTCATGGCAACTCCATCCTTCGCCTTATCTTAGATCGGATGGACACGGTGAGTGCAACCTCCGAAGAGGCCTTCCGTCTTCTCCCTCCGCCTGTGCGATACGAAGACGAGAAGTGGATTGCTCAGAAACCTCTGCACCCTCACTTGCAAACTATCTTGAATGATCTCGTGACCAAGACGCTACCGCATCTGGAACTACCAGGCGTCGGCGGACCCTGCCCCAAAGGCGAGGATCCTGACGCCTATAGCCTCCGCCAGATCCGTAAGGTCCTTGAGCTCTGCACAGAGGGCGGCGTATCGGTCTATGGCCAACAAAGACTCAAGCCCGTGCTGCAGATCCTCGGGGACCAGACTCTCCTGCGCTCCGTCTTCGACCTGGGAGTCACCCTCTTTGCTCAACATCGTCGCGGTACTCTCCCCATCATTGAGGATGGGTACATCTACGAACCGGCTGCCGGGACCGACGAACTGGATGTCGAAGCCGAGGACGCTGGGCAAGATGCAGCAGTTCCCGCTGAATCGGCACAACTCCCCTCTGCTGTGGACGATGTAGTTGGTTCGGGGGAATTGAACGAGGCAAGGCCGTCACTGCCCGAGGAGGCTGAGAACTCAGCGAGCGTTGCTGGGCAAGCTGCGGTCGTTGAATCCGATGCGTCGTCCGTCGATGAGCCGGATGCTGCTGCGGGCAGCGATGCTGACTCTGTGGCATCGGAAGCGGCGGGGATTGGCCGGTTCTAACCGACCACAAAGTCGGATAACAGGGCGTAGGCTGCCCGGGCCTACGCCCTGTTTTTCTTTGTCCCGCTCCATGTGCTATGCTGTGGCCCGGCACCTCGATCACTCCTTGGATCCCGGTCGGTGCTTAGGAGCCCATGCCTGCCCCACTCGTCGACATTCAATCGCTCTCTGTCCGCTATCCAGGCGCACCCTCCAAGGCACCCTTCGCTCTCGACAACGTCTCTCTCTCCATCTTTCCCGGGGAGATCTGCGGCATCATTGGACAGAGCGGCGCTGGCAAGTCGACCTTGGTTCGCTGTCTGGCCAGTCTATTGCAACCGGAGATGGGCCGGATCCTCTATCGAGGGGAAGAGATCATAGGACTATCAGGGGAGAAGCTCCGCGCCTATCGCCGTCAGATTGGCATGGTCTTCCAGCACTTCAACCTCCTCTCTTCCAGAACCGTTTCGCAAAACGTAGCCTATCCGCTCGAGATCGCTGAACTGCCTCAAGATCGCGTTGATGATCTTCTCAGGCTGGTCGGTCTCTATCACAAACGAGATGCCTACCCAGCCGAACTAAGCGGCGGAGAGAAGCAGCGCGTGGGCATTGCCCGTGCCCTAGCCGCCCAACCCGATCTCCTCCTCTGCGATGAGGCCACCTCCGCTCTCGATCCAACGACCACTCGCGAGATCCTAGCCCTGCTCAAAGAGATCAATCGCTCCATGGGCGTCACGATCATCTTGATCACCCATGAAATGGATGTCGTCCGGCAGATCTGTCATCGAGTGGCCGTCTTAGAACATGGGCGCATCATCGAAATGGGCTCGACGCTGGAGACGTTTGCGCACCCGCAGCATGCAGTCACACGCGCCTTCCTCCAGCACACCAGTCATGAACTCCCCATTGAAGTCACAGAACGCTCCTCTCCAGGATGCAAACTCCTGGAGCTGCGCTTCACTGGACATGCTGCCGAGGCTCCCATCATCTCTGAGATCATCACGCGCTATCATGTCTCTGCAAACATCCTCATGGGCTGGATCGACCGTGTTCAATCCTCGATGGTTGGCATGCTAACGATCGAGCTGACAGGGACTCCAGAAAACGTTTCGGATGCCCTGTGTTACCTTCAACAGCAGGGCATCTCGTGCCGGGAGATTCATCATCATGGACAATGACTCCCTCGCTCTTGCATGGGCACTCCTCCCTAAGGCGTGCTTAGAGACACTCTATATGACCTTTTTCTCTGGGCTCTTCGCCACACTGCTGGGTCTTCCTATGGGTATTGTGCTCATGTTGACCAGAAGAGGTCATCTGTTAGCATGTCCTCCCTTCTATAGGACCCTGGAAGCCATCGTGAACGTGGGGCGCTCCTTTCCCTTTGCGATCCTGATGGTTGCCCTCATTCCTATTACACGCTGGATCGTGGGCACGAGCTTGGGCACAACAGCGGCTATCATACCGCTGACGATTGCAGCCGCGCCCTTTGTGGCCCGTCTTGTGGAGACCAGTCTCAGTAAGGTCGATCGGCATATGGTCGAGGCCTCTATGGTGATGGGCTCCACTGTTCCCCAAATGGTCCTGAAGGTGTTTCTGCCAGAGGCATTGCCTGCTCTTGTGGCCGACATCACTCTCACCCTTGTGAACCTGGTTGGCTATAGTGCGATGGCCGGCCTAATCGGTGGCGGTGGCCTGGGTCAGGTGGCCATCCAATATGGGTACCACCGCTTCAACACCCCCATCATGATTCTCACAGTGATCCTACTTGTGATCATCGTACAAGGCATCCAGTGGATCGGACATCGTTTAGCTACTTCCATCCTTGTAAAGAGAGGCCTTCGTCATGGCTAAGCGCACCACCTGCATCGCTCCCCTACTCTTCTGGTGCGCCTGCGCCATTTTTCACGGTTGTAGCTCGTCTCCACCAGGCCTGAAAGTAGCCGCCAGTTCGGTGCCTCATGCTGAGCTCCTAGAGGCGGTACGGCCGACACTAGAGGCCCAAGGCATCCCCCTCACGGTGATCATCACAGATGATTACAACACGCCCAACCGCGCTCTGGCCGAGGGCGAGGTCCGTGCCAACTTCTTCCAGCATGCGCCGTTCTTAGAAGCTCAGGTCAAAGAATTCCACTACCCTTTGGTGAACTTCGCCACGATCGAACTCGAGCCGATGGGTATTTACTCGGCGACGCTGACAGATCTTCATTCAATGCCCGATGGATCCCTGGTGGCGATTCCAAATGACCCCTCTAATGAAGGAAGGGCCCTTCTTCTGTTGCAGCATCAGGGATTGCTTGGTCTCAGGCGAGGATCTGGGCTCTTTGCCACGGTGAACGATGTTTCCCACAACCCTCGTCATCTACGCTTTGTGGAGATCGACGCGGCCATGCTCCCTCGGACCTTGCAGGATGTCTCCATCGCGGTCATCAACACGAACTACGCCCTAGAAGCGGGGCTCTCCCCTACCAAAAATGCCCTGGTCCTGGAGGGTCCCGACTCTCCCTACGCCAATATCTTGGTCGTCCAAAGCGGCACAGAAAATGACCCTCAGCTTCAAGCTCTCAAGGATGCTCTAACCTCCGATGCCATGCGCTCCTTCATCAAGGATCGCTATCAGGGCGCCGTGATCCCAGCTTTCTAGTTGGGAACCGCCTCGGGTCATGGTTTCTTTTGCCACAACCCCATGAAGGCCCTTTGTCGCGCCTATTGACTTCGCCTAAACAACGGAATAACAGTGGGTTAGAATCTAAAACCTAGTCGGAGCAAAACGATGAAAGCTAAGGTCATGATATTGGGTGTGCTGTGCATTTTGGGAACAACGGGCTACGCTTGCTGCGGGAAAGACGTAGTATGTGCCGATTTTTCTGAAGGCAAGCCCCTTGTCAACGCTGATGGGAAAATGACTCGTATGTATTCAGACGGTTGCAGTCGACCGGGCACCTCGGCCGCTCATTCTGATGGCGGGCACCGGACCGTTACCTGCGCATGCCATATAAGGTCGGATGGAACGTTTGAATATGCCCGAGACCGAAAACATGGTGACAAAGACGGCTGCAGCGACCTGTGTCCACTACTGCCTAAGGGCTCTGCTGATCGTAGAAGAGCTTCCATCTAAGTAGATAGGCTCT
>JBMOFD010000026.1:0-23644 GCA_049314435.1 Chlamydiia bacterium
ATCACATCCTGACGTTGCGATTCCCATGCGAGTGGTCAACTAGCAACTTGGGTTATGTAGATTGTTTCGTAGCTGACGGAATGCTCTGGTTGGTTTTGCTTTAGCCATCCAGCTATCTGCTCCGGACTCCATTGTAGGGCCAATTTCGCTTCAATGATCTTGATGGTCTCCTCAGTCATCTTCTTGGGGCGCTGCTAGCCAGCTTACGACGATTCCTCGCGCACATGGCCGCTAGGTCGGGTCGATACCTCTCCCTGCCATGGTTCCTGGCGATCTCTCGAGATATCGTCGATTTGTTCCGCCCCGTCTGAGCTGCTATCTCCTCGTAGGAAGCTCCTGTTTGAAGTAATGCATTGATCTGGCAGCGTTGCTCATAGGTCAGGTGATGGTAGCCATTCGGCATACGGACCTCTGTTAAGTGTTTTCTTTACAAAAATCACTATAGAGATCTGGCCATCCCTGGCCACCAATTTGTCGCCGATTGGCGACCGACCTTGTTCAGGCAAACTGTTTGAGGGGCGAAATCTTGGGCGGGCTATACCCAGCCGGAAGGATGGCGCGGGCGGCCAGTTCTGTTAAGATCCGCGCCATCCGTCCCGCCTCTCGGCTGGGTAGCCTGGGCCCCAAGTTTCGCCCCGGGTCCCATACTCTTATTTTTCCTCCAGTCGTTGCACTTCACTCTTGAATGGGCGCCACAAGGGAGTTTTTGGGATATTCAAAGCATCCGGGCTCGCGGGATCGATAAGAGGTATATTGTCACTTGGGAGCTACCAGTGGTCCCCGAGTGGGCGGCACCAGCAGGAATGGGATGATCTCGATCGTAGCTGCTCACGCCGCACTCAGGTCATCCTATAGAGACGATCGATGCTCCTGGAGTATTGCATCGTTGATCCTTGCGGAGAAGCCCTTCAAGAGCATATCTGGTCACAGGACCAATGGCCTTGATGGTTACCCCTGTCGGTATCATCCAACCGTGGGTAACCCAAGCAGCGACACAACTCGGACTCGTGAACATAAGGCAATCACCTACCTCAAGCGGAGGCAGTGAGCCTTTTCGTGAGGTGGTGTCATAGAGAGCATGTGCAATGAGGGCTCGCTGATTGTCTCGAGCCCATGACGAGACGATGGGTCTGGCTTGTGCGGAGTGGAACCAGACACTTCGTGCCTCTTGAGGGAGCTGGTCCTGCAACAGAGCGACCAGCCCTTCAGCAGTAGCGATCTCCGCAACATGCGGATTTAGCCCTCCAAACTGCCTCACACGCTCTGCTGTCCCCTCGCCTACACACCAGTGCCGAATCGAGCAGAATCGATCCGATGCAGAGTGACTATATAACTCATGCGTGATCGTCACAGCCTGTCGACTGGTCCACAGCGCATCGGTGCAGGAGTGCCATGCAGCTTCAGCCTGCGGGCAGAAAGGTCTGGGTGAACACTCGATCAATGGCCAGTGTAGATCGCCGGGACGCATCTGAGAGGGTTCCAACCCCAGCCAGATCGTCCTCACAACATGACCTCAGCGGCTGGGAGCCATGCCTCGTAGACAATAGGCTCCAAAAACTCCCGTACGTCGTTTCTCGTTTCCAACGCACAGAGCGCTAGCTGCCCCTGACCACACGCTGATGGGCCTGACAAAAACAGCCGCGGTAAATGACCTAGTCCCAGTCGCTGGAGAGCACATTCGGCAATGACGACACCGTCACAATCGATAGACAGTCGGGCCAATCTCTCTTCGATCGTCCCTCGGAGGTCCACGATCGTGATGCCTGATTGTAGCTGGCGCACGGCCTGATCACGTCTTGCGGAGGATGTTCCTATGACCGCTCCTGGCTGAAGATGTGCCAGTCCTGGACGCAGCACGATCGCATCACGAGAATCTAAACCTTGAGTCAGACCCACCACGCAGATCCCCTCCATCGGCTCTGGCGGAAGATCTTTGGCTGAGTGAACAGAGAAGTCAGCTAGGCCTTCTTGGACAAGACGATCGACTTCACGTGTGAAAAAATCGGAAGGTGGCAAGTCACGCAGGCTGCGCGTGCGGTCCAAGTCCCCATGGGAGGTAACGAGGATGCGTTGGAGAGCATACGCCCCGTATGTTCTCCTTAGCTCTCGCTCCACCTCATCGACTTGCGCTCGACTTAGTGGGCTCGTGCGTGCCGCGACTGTGTAGGATCGCATGACAACAGCGCCTCAATTGCCTCTTCAACGAGCGAAATAGGAACACATTCGATCTGAGCACGCAAGTCTGCTGAGACGCTCTTCAGGTTACGCTGCGGAATCAGCGCTACCCGGAATCCCAATTGCACTGCCTCTTTGAGTCTTGACTCGATGCGTGATACCGCACGCACCTCTCCTCCAAGACCCACCTCACCGACGACCACGACGTCCTGAGGGATCAGTCGTCCCGTCAGCGAAGAAGCGATCGCACAGAGCAGGCCTAGATCGGCTGCCGGCTCCTGCAACTTCAATCCACCCGCAGCCGCCACAAAGACATCCTGAGACGCCAATGGATACCCCACACGCTTCTCCAGAACAGCAAGCAGTAGCGCCACACGGTTCTGATCAAATCCCGTGCTACGACGACTGGGAGAGGCGTAGGGAGACGCCGTCACCAGAGCTTGCACTTCCACCAGGAGAGGGCGCGTACCCTCTAGAGTGGGCACGATCACCGCACCTGGCACAGATCTCACCCGCTCTTCTAAGAAGAGCTCAGAGGGATTCAGCACATCGCGAAGACCGTGCCCTTCCATCGTGAATACCGCGATCTCATCGGTGCTGCCGAAACGGTTCTTCACAACGCGGAGGATGCGCAACTGATGCTGCTTCTCTCCCTCAAAATAAAGCACGGTATCGACGATGTGCTCGAGAACGCGGGGACCCGCGATCTCTCCGGACTTCGTGACATGGCCAATCAAGAAGGTCGTTATGCAGCGACCCTTTGCCAGGTGCATGAATTCGGTCGCCAGTTCCCGCACCTGCACCACCGAACCAGGAGATGAGGGGATGTCTGCGCGATAGAGAATCTGAATGGAGTCCACAATGAGGACGGTAGGCTGCAGCGCGTCTAGGTGAAGCTGAATCGCCTCGAATTGGGTCTCACTGATCAGATAGAGGTTAGGCTCCATTAGCCCCAACCGTTGAGCTCGGAGAGAGGTCTGTTCGACCGACTCTTCACCACATATATAGAGTACTTTCTCTCCACGGGCAGCCAGGGCGGCAGAGGCCTGTAACATCAGCGTGGACTTTCCAATCCCCGGCTCCCCTCCCACTAAGGTCAAGGACCCTGGCACAGCACCACCGCCAAGAAGGCGGTCGAGCTCGCTCAGTCCCGTTGCTAATCTGGGACGAGGCTGCGGACAGACCTCTGTGATGGGAATGGGACGTGTGGGAGCTCGCGTCTGTGCCCCGTGAAATCTCTGCGGCACTGCATGCGTACGCTCCTGCTGAAGCGTGTTCCAGTTTCTGCACGCTGGACACTGGCCAGTCCACTTGGGCTGCTCATGACCACACTCCTGGCAGTTCCAGGTGGCTTTGATCTTACTTGAATTCGATGGAGAGCTGGCTGAGGGCATGACGTGCGGCCACCTGTTGAACTTTGCGCTTGGAGGACCTTTCCAACCTACAAAGAAGCTAGCCCGAGTATACACAGCAGTTCGATTGGCATGAGAGCACATGGGCCCGCCATGATTGCGCACCATCCCCTCAGAGTTTCCGACTATACATGCCAGGTTCTAAGCGAGGACCAAGCTCCGTACAAACTCGCCTACAGAATCAGATGTCAGACTAAACTACTTGATCCTGATCTTAGTCTTCTGGAGAGGTTGTCTATGTCCATCCCAAATCGCCTGCCGCACATATCTTCGAGTGAGATGGCATGGGCTGTTGGAGGCGCCGTCGTCACAGTGGGCGCGTGTGCCATCACTAGAACAGGGGCGCTCCCCACGGCCGCAATCGCCGTGCTGGCTGCGACTCTCTTTGGAGCGGCGGCCAGACTATATGGTTTGGTGGCAGAGTGGTGTGGTCATGTTGTAGCGGGCGCCCCCGCTCGATGAATACTCTTGGCCGATGTCATTTGGCCGAAAGCTCATTCATAGCCGACCGTGCGGCCACCTGTTGAGCTTCGCGCTTGGAGGACCCCTCCCCCTGCGCTAGGAGCTGACCACGCCAATGCACGGCAACGACAAACTGCCGAGCATGGGCGGGGCCGCCCTCACTCACCACAGTGTACACAGGGACCTCATTGGAACGACTCTGTGTGAAATCTTGTAGGAGAGCCTTGTAGTTGGCCTCGGGCACTAGCAGTCGTTCTTTCAGAAGATCACCACAGCGACCAAAGAGAAAGGTCCTTGCGGCCTCAAGACCACCATCGAGGTAAATAGCTCCCAGTGTCGCCTCAAAGAAGTCCGCCAATACGGAATCTCGGCCACGGCCCACGTTCCTCTGCTCTCCTCGGCCCATCTTCAAGAAGGGCTCGAGGCCCAAGGAACGAGCATAGGCCGCGCAGGCTGGAGCCTCCACTAAATGGGCACGTAGACGACTAAGTTCTCCTTCCGGAAGGTCTTCCTTTTCCCGAAAGAGCCACTCCGAGATCAAGACACCCAAGACGCTATCCCCGAGAAATTCAAGACGCTCGTTAGAGATGAGCCCCATCCCGCGCTGCTCATTGCACCAGCTGCAATGGGTACACGCTTGCTCGATCCACTTCCGATCCTGGAAGGTGTAGCTTAAAATCTTTTCTATCTCTTCGCTCATACCGCTCAGTATACCAAGATCTCGACCATTCCTCATACCGGAGTGCTTCGCCGGTAGGGCGGCGTCATTGGATCGCAGCTTGCAAGGGACATATAGTTTGGATAGCGCTGATTAGCGATCGCATCAAAGCGCTCGAGTTACCAGAGAACCCATGCCAGCCTCCCTGAAAGTACAGCTAGAAACATGCCGAGCTCTAACCGCCACTTTGACGTACTCTTAGATCCTTGCGGCCAGATGACCATAACCGAAACCATACTGACGAGATAGGTAGTAGCAAAAAAACCCGCCCATGCCAACAAGTCGGTTCCGCCGAACATGTCCAAATCTCGCTGGCGGGATGAAATATACAAGCCTATGGATGCCAAAATCACCCATAACATGGCCCCCCGAAGCCACCACTTTTCAGTTACCGCCTGACGCGAGGCCGGTAACTGGATAAGTCCTATGGCTCCCAATAGAGCAACACCGAGAATAATGAACACCTTCACACAGCACCTACCCTTTTAGACCTTTCTTTCCTTGCAGACGACAGCCATAAGTTCTACGGCCCTGTTTCTGCTTCATAGACCGCTCCAAAAATGGATCTGGTCGTTCGCGATCCCTGCGGTCCCGTCGACGAGCCCTAGCCTGGGTATTGTGATCCTCCATCGCGCTTACATCCTTTTGCGCCTCCCAGGCGGCGGCAGTCTGTATCGACGCGGCCGAAACACTCGCTATTACCCCCTTGGGATTGCGTTTGGCGACGCTGACCATGGCTGTTACCAGCCCTAGGGCTGCATAGCCGACAGATTCGTTACGATCACTCCGGCGTTTATCGATTTCATCCTGCGGATACTCAGACTCATCGTTTCGTGGACCAATATCCGCACGGGCTTGCAACGGCGTCATGCCTGTGATCAAGATCATGTAGGAGAAGAGAAGCTTGCCAAACAGCTGCATAGGAACCTCTAGTAGAGGCAATTGGCACAGGCTAGGACCCCTCAATCATTGCCGTCAAACAACTCTCGACTCATGGCCCTTGCATAAACCAGCAATCACTGTGTGACCTATTACCCACACATCCAAAGCGGTCTTGAGCCAGGTCGCTTCGGCCAGGTTGCTTTGACTTTTGCTCAAAGATCACCTCCAGACGATGCCGTGGCAGTGCCTAGCCCACGTTTGGCGCGGCTTTCCTGCCGCGTCCATTCTATGAATGGTCTGTCGCCAACACATTGCATTAGTTTCTTTATTGTTTGATTCTCTCGACCTATAAATTTATAATCTCCGAATCACAAGTCGTAAGATATCCACAAAGTAGACGTCTCAATGCGTAATAGGCTTTTCCTATGGCCTCTGTTTCTCATCTCCTTGGCATCCGTTGCCGAGTGCTCGGGCAGTGCTGAGCCCCTTCCCAGAGACTACCGGCAGACAGGTCGCTATGTGGAGGGCGGCATGGTGGCTCCGCTCATTTGTGCGCCCTATCTCAGAGCAGGGTACGTGGTTCCAATGGGACCTAACTCCATCTGGGACATCGCAGGCAACTGCACCTTTCGCACGAATTCGCTGTCGCTTTCCAACTCCTGGAGACGCTCTTGGTCGAGATTTTCCATCGGTCCTGAATTGAATGTAGGGATCATGCTTGGTGGTGAATGCAGGCTTCCTCGGCCTATGACGCCCTATTTGGATGTTGGCGTCAGGGCCGTGTTTTGTCTCGACCAAGGTCTGTGTCTGACAGGCGGCCTCTATGTTATTCCTGTTCCGTTTTCAAACAGCCCGTTTGTGATTCCCCTTCCCATGGCCTCGGTCGGACTGGCCTACTACTTCTAAACCGAGGGCTGCCGGTCAGCTGGGCAAGCCGACCGATTTCCCATAAATGGTGCACTCCCTAGATACTGTGTTCTTTGCGTTAAGTTCTATGCGTCCAGCCATTACCCGTGATCATCAAGCGTTCTTTGCCTCTAATGGGTGGATCGCCTTCGAAGATGCCTTCTCCAATGACCGTGGAGCTCTGATGCTCGATCGCCTGTTGGGCGCTCAGGCAGAGAGACTCCATACCACCACCGCACGATTGGGAGAGAAGTCCCCTCTTGCTCTCTATGAAGCGGGCACCGACCTCTGGCGAATTAGCCCCGAAGTGCGCGCTCTTGCGGGAGACCACGACTGGGCTCAGCTCATGGGACAGCTCCTCAGCGTGCGGCAGCTGCGGCTCGCTGGTGATCAGCTCTGGACCTGGCGTCCTGGTCGCTGGTCGATCAACAAAATACCCTTTGCTGAGGTCGACCTACCTTGGATGAGCCTCAGTCAGATCGTAAGCTGTGATGGACTCCTGGCTGGCATCTTCTTCACGCTCGAGGGAGGCGGACTCCAAGGCGTGACGCCTGAGCTCCCCATCTCGCCGTTCGGACCCACAGGTTCTGCGGTCATCGTGCGTGCCGACTTACCTCTCTCCCTCAATCTCTTCCGAGGTGTCGGGAAAGTGGCCTATTGCGTGCTGGTGTTCGGACGCCAGGGCAGTTACCGCCCTGCTCCCTATGATCCACAGCCGAATCGACTCAAGCAGATGAGCTACACGGTGGGACAAACACTCTCGGAGCGCACCCATCCCATTCTCTGGACTGGATGAGTCCCTGCCTCACGCAGTCCTCTACAGAAACACCTCCCCAACTCGCTCCTAAGAAGAGACATGGTGGCAGCCCCACCAGCTCCTTTTGAAACTGAGCGCACGACGCTAGGAACCCCACCTCGTACTGCGGCACCGCCTGTGGACATGCGGTCACCCGCTGATCATCGGGCAGAGGCATGCGCGTATGACGGCAGAAGAGATCCACTGGAGAGGAGTCTGAGTCCTCTTGGAACAACGTGACATGGGTGCCCTGTTCCCATGTCTGAGGGAAGATCTGCGACTCAAAGACACTGCCCAAGAGACCTTGTTCAGTGGGTCCCATCACCAGATAGCCAAATCCGGGAGGCAGCGGTAAACGACGCCTCCAATAGAGATGATGGAGCGTCAAAGACTTCGCCTGTGTGGAAGGCAGTGCTGTGCTCCATGGCGCTCGGATCTGCTGCAGAGCGTGAGTCGGCAGAGCACTGATCAGCCGATCGGCCAGGAATGTGCGCCGATCGCTCCTTACCCACCAGCGACCGGAGACGGGACGGATTTCGAGGACGCGCTCTTCTAGTCCGAGCTGTGTTCCACCAGCGGTCAGCTGCTTGGCAACCACTTGAACGAGCTGCTGGCAGCCTCCATCGAGACGCCATAGACCCTTTTGTGGCAGGGCTGCAGGTGGTGTCCATCGGGAAGATCTCTTCCCGATGGAGAGAACCGAGCCATATCTACGTTCGCGATGCACCCACTGGGGCAAACAGGCCGCTGCCTCTAGATCATCGGTAGCTCCCGCCCAGATCCCTCGTACAACCGCTGCACAGATCTGAGCCACATGAGGTCCCCATCGTGCGGTCACAAAGGAAGCGATCGACTCGGTGGTGGGAGGCGTTCTACGCACCCAAGGTTCTCGAAGGAGCTCCCGCAAAGCTCCCCTCAGCAGAGGCACGGTCAGCAAAGTCTTCAGAGTGGGAGGGATGCGCACCAGTCTCTGTCCATCCCAGAGATAACGAACATGAGCGGATGGATCTGCTTTCTGCACCTGATAGCCAAGGCCTAGAGTCTGCAACCAGTGAAGCAGCAGTGGCGTCCGGCTCGCGCTGAAGGTACGGGGACCCAACTCTAGGCCTCGTCCATGCCACACCGTGGAGCGCAGCCAGCCGCCTAATTGAGGCTGAGCCTCGAGGAGAACGACCTCTTCACCGAGCTGCTGACGAGTCCAAGCAGCGGCTAGGCCACTCACTCCCCCACCCAGGATGAGCGTCTCTACCCGCACTGGAGCTGTGCTGAGGCAAAGCGAGTTCTCCTCCATCACAATCCCCTGGAGAAGATCCCAGCGCCCTCTTGCGACATCACATCAAAGAGCCGCGCGATATGGCGCACCACAAAGCGCCCTCTCTCGGTCACGCGGACCTGAGACCCAAAGCGCTCTACCCACCCATCTGCACTCCAGCTCTCCAGAGCTTCTAGCTCGGAACCAAAGCGCTCTTGCCAATCATCTGGAGCAAAGTGCGCTAGATCGACCGCAAAGCGACACATGATCGCTTCGATGAGTTGGCTGCGCATCTGATCCTCTGCGCTCTTTCGATGCCCTCGGACATAGCGCAGAGTCCCCTCTTCGAGGTTCTTCTGATAGCCCTCTAACTCCTTGCTGTTCTGGACATACCAGGAGCCCAGTTGGCCAATCGCGCTCATGCCCAGAGGAATGAGATGGTCGGAATAGCGGATCGAATAGCCCTGGAAATTACGAATCAGCGTCCCCTCGTGGAAGGCCTTCACGAGCTCATCCTCTGGTAGCGCAAAGTGGTCCATGCCGATGGAGACATACCCAGCCTGGAGCAGGATCTGACGGGCTGCGCGGTACAACTGCAGCTTCTCTTTGCCCATCGGCATGGCGTGTTCAGGAAGAGCCTTTTGATGAGCCTTCACCCACGGCACATGGGCATAGCTGAAGAGGGCAATCCGAGAGGGTCTAGCCCCCGCCACATCACGAGCCGTCTGAGAGAAGCTCTCGACCGTCTGGTAGGGAAGCCCATAGATCAGATCCACGTTGATCTGGTCTAGACCCAAGCTACGTGAGAGCTCCAGGGTCCTCAGTGAACAGGCCCAGCTCTGCCGACGTCGGATCACCTCCTGCACCCGCTCATTGCTATCCTGCACGCCGAAGCTCACTCGATTGAACCCGAGATCACGCAGGTGACGCAGCTTAGCCGCCCCCTCCTCCTCGATGGTGCGAGGGTCAATCTCGATCGCCTGCTCCTGCATCGCCGACCAATCAAAGTGACTCTGCAGTCCGCGGATCAGACGCTCCATCTGATCGAGCGACAGCGAGGTCGGCGTGCCTCCTCCCAGGTGGATCTGACTCAGGCGTGGTCGAAAGCCAAAGCTCTGCACATAGAGCTCCGCCTCGCGCAATACTCGATCGACATAGGTCTCGGCACGATCCTCTCTTCGGTTGAGGACGACACTGCATCCACAGAAGAGACACATCGAGCGGCAGAATGGGATATGGAGGTAGCAGGCAAAAGGTGCCTTGCTATAGGTCTCGAGCTCGTTTCGAAAGGGCTCCATGACCTCGTCGATGGAGGGCGTGGCCTGCCAGGAAGGCGCAGGTGGATAGCTGGTATAACGTGGGACAGGCAGATCGAGTGCGGCGAGCGCCTCTAAGTCTCCCTCGCTTAGCCATTCCATCGTCCCTCTCTCACACGATGACAAAGCCTCTGCAACGACTCCACCGGTGTGTCTGGAAGGACTCCATGACCCAAATTGAGGATCATGCCTCCACGGGTCTTGGCCCACTCCTCGATCTCTCTGATCTGCGTTTCACAAGCTCTGGGATCGATGGCTACCATGGCTGGATCGAGATTGCCCTGCAGAACATGGCGACTGTGATGAGCCCACCAGGAAAGAGAATCAGCCCAGTCGATGGAGAGAGCACATGGGAGTTTGAGGAGGGACTGTCGATGCTGAGCACTACCACGACCCAGCCAGATCACGGGCACCCCTAACGTCATCAGCTCCTGTACCAGCTGACGATGGATGGGCTCAACGGATGCGGATGCCAGATCGGGTCCGATCTGAGGAGCGCAGGAGTCAAACACCT
Organism: Chlamydiia bacterium; assembly: GCA_049314435.1. Taxonomy (GTDB): domain Bacteria; phylum Chlamydiota; class Chlamydiia; order Chlamydiales; family JBMOFD01; genus JBMOFD01. The sequence continues at coordinate 10,434 of JBMOFD010000026.1, forward strand.
GAAAGGCTGAAGCCCCCGCTGTAACCTGAGCTCGGGCTGTGGCCACAATCAGCTGACTTAGACGTTCTAGGAGCTGCTTCGATAGAAGCGGCTCCTCAAGCAGGAGCCGCTTGGCGGCGATCCCATCACGACCCGCCCCCAGCAGATAGCAGAAGAGCGTCCATGGAGAACCCGCAAATCCAATGACTGGGAGAGCACTCTCTTGCATCACTCCCCGCACCACCGCCTGCGTGATGGCAAAAGACTCGTCGCTGATGGGCTGTGCCAGGAGATCTTCCAGTCGAGTCCAGCGCACTTGAGGGGCTTGCCCCTCAGGGAACTGGACCTGAGCACCCAAAGCCTCTAGGGGAAGAAGGATGTCGGAGAAGAGCACCAGGGCATCCACTGCCAGCTCCTTCTCCGGGAGCTGGGTGATCGCCACAGCTCGGTCCACCGTGCGAAAGCACTCATCCAGAGAATGTGTCTGACGAATCTGCCGATAGGCTGGCAGGCAGCGCCCTGCCTGCCTCATGAACCATATGGGCGGACGCTCCGTAGTAGATCCCTCGAGCGCTTTGAGAAAGAGAGAAGAGGAGACGCTCGTGGAGACCACCATCAGAGAAGCCTTTCGAGGATCGCATCCACGGTGAATCCAAATTCATGCGCCAGGACTTCTGCCGGAGCCGAGGCTCCAAAGGACTCCATACCGATGGCCAAACCATCCCGTCCGATGTAACGCTCCCAGCCTAGCTCAGAGCCAGCCTCGATCGACACACGCTGCCCGAGGTTGCCACCGATGATCCGTTCCCGGTACTCCTTCGGCTGCCGATTAAAGAGCTCCCAGCAGGGCATCGAGACCACACGCACGGCCTTGCCACGGCGCTCCAATTCCCGCGCCACATCCACTGCTAGATGCAGCTCAGAGCCTGTGGCAAAGAGCGTGAAGTCGAGCTCCTTGTCTTTAGCATCGAGGAGGATGTAGGCCCCGCGTCCCACGCCATCCGCAAAGGAGCGGTCACAGGCTGGGAGTGTGGGCAGATTCTGACGTGTGAGGATGATCGCAGTCGGTCCCTCATAGGCCAATGCTGCTAGCCAAGCCCCTACAACCTCATGGGCATCACCTGGGCGGATCACCTGCAGGTTGGGCATAGCACGTAGCGAGGCCAGCTGTTCAATGGCCTGGTGAGTCGGACCATCCTCTCCCAAGAAGATCGAATCGTGGGTGAACTGGTAGATCACATGATCGTGCGAAAGGGCAGCCAGACGGATCGCATTGCGCATGTAGTCGCTGAAGGTCAGGAAGGTACCGCAATAGGGCAGGAATCCTCCGTTCAGCGTGAGCCCATTGCAGATGGTCGCCATACCAAACTCGCGGACCCCAAACTTGATGTTACGCCCATCAAACTGACCAGGAGCGATCACCCCATATTTCTTCAGGAAGGTGCGGTCTGATCCAGAGAGGTCAGCCGAGCCACCAATGAGCTGGGGCAGCTGATCCGCTAGCGTCTGCAGAACCGTACCGGACATCGCTCGGCCAGCCACGCTGTCAGGCAGAGGGATCGCTCGGAGGGTCTGTTCTAGATTAGACGGGATCCTTCCCTCCAACATGTTCTTGAGCTGCGTTGCCTTCTCCGGCTCGCGATTCTCCCAAGCCTGTAGACGACGATTCCATGCCGTCTCAAGGCCCTCTCCCTCTAGAAGACGTTCCCTAAAGAATTTCTCCACCGAAGGAGGCACAAAGAACTCCTCTACCGGGATGCCGAGAGCCCGCTTTGTTTCTAGAGTCTCCTCAGGACCAAAGGGCGCTCCATGTGCCTCATGCGAGCCCTCCTTATGGGGACTTCCCTTCCCGATCACCGTGTCGCAGATGATCATGATGGGGCGCATCTGCTGGGTACGCGCCTTCGAGATGATCGCATCCAATGCATCCAGATCATATCCAGAGATATGGAAGACGTCCCAACCGTACGCTTCAAAGCGCAGCTTGGCATCATCACTCAGACTGTCCGCGGTAGGACCATCGAGGGAGATGCCATTGTTGTCATAGAGGCAGATCACGTTGTCGAGCTTCAGATGGCCTGCAAAAGAGCAGACCTCATGGCTCACACCCTCCATGAGATCTCCATCACTGCAGAGGCAGAAGACCTTATAGTCAAAGAGCGAGTCCTGAGCGGTATTGAAACGAGCCGCCAGGCACTTCCCAGCTAGGGCCATGCCGATCGCATTGCCCATCCCCTGACCCAGAGGACCGGTCGTCGCTTCGACCCCAGGAGTCACGTGGACCTCAGGATGGCCAGGAGTCCGACTATGCAGTTGTCGGAACTGCTTCAGGTCCTCAATCGTGAGGCCATACCCAGAGAGAAAGAGGCAGCTGTAGAGCAGCATCGATCCATGACCGGCCGAGAGGACAAAGCGGTCTCGATTCATCCAGGATGGATTATGGGGGTTATATCTCAGGGCTACGCCATAGAGGTAGGACCCAATGTCGGCGCAGCCTAGGGGCAATCCAGGGTGCCCGCTGTTAGCGCGCTGGATTGCATCCAAACTCAGTCCGCGAATGGTATTGCCGATCTTGAGCAGTTCACTCTTCAGTTCGTCTGACAGCATCTCTCTTCCTCAGAAAGGCCCCAGACTAAAGAGGGTGGAGAATCCATGCAATGAGCTCAACGCCAGCGGAGCTGGCATCGTGCAGGCATCGCGATGCCATGGCTAGTAGCTGCTGGCTAAAAAAGGAGGGAAATCGATGTAGAATCCAGATTAGCAAAGGCTTAGCATCGACAAATGATCCCAACAAAGCCGGATTTGTCGAGTATGCGCGCACTGCTTTAGTCGAGAGTGGTTCACCGCAAGAAGGCCAGAAGAGGCCATAAATCTGGCTGAGCTACGAGTTGCGCAAAACGCTGTGGATCCAAAACGAGGTCAAGCTGAGCTTGATTTTGGATAGAACAGAGGTAGCCATGCCAGACATCTCGCTGTCTCGGTTGCTGAAGGTGAGCCTGGACATGGGGGCAGGCAAAGATCTGTCTATCAAACTGAAATTCTTTTTTCTTCTCAGGCCGAACCGTGGCCATCCATTGCCACAGACTGGAGCGGACGGCCCACTGATCGAACATCCCAGGAATATGCAGAGCGCGTGCCTGCAGGGCGGTCAGATGAGCCATGCTCCGCCATGCATCGGACTGATTCATGACATCCAACATAATCGACGGTTGGGGCCCATCTGCGCGGTTTAGGACAGGTCCGGCAGACCTATGGGCACCACGTGGTAACGTGGCGATCTGGTCCAACATCCCGGGCGCTGTCAGCGCCGTGTGAAAAAGTTTGTGGTTGGAACCACGCATTTCACCGAAGGGAGGCCGTTCGATCTGATCATTCAACAGCATCGGAATGAATCCGGGCACAGCAACAATCATGCCCATTAGGGACAGATCCATAGGTGGGCGGGCGGAACCTGACGTCCTGGCCTGACAGCATTCAGCCAGCAAACCCCATGCTCGCGGTTCCTGCAAGCATGCCACCAGTAACTCTGGTTGGTAGACCAACAACTCGACGAAGTCGGGCTGCATGTGCTCCTCGAAGTAGGTCCAGTGATCGGGATGCTCGATCAAGGCAACGGCTACCGGAGGATTTTTGAGGGCTAGAGCCATCCAGTGGGGCCTGTCCTCTAGCGGTGTTATAGGGTCGGGCCGCGTGCTGGCTAACAATCGCTCCAACGACAACAACGCTGACACCGGCTGTGACAATCCACTGACCATCAGAGCTTCGAGCAGTTCTGCGGTCAAGACATCATCGACGAGAGTGCGTTGCGTGTCAGGATATGCTTCCAGATGCTGCTCGATCATCCTCCACATGGGAGTCCACGTATCTCGCATCAGCTTCTGCCACTCCTCCGAGTTCGCAAACCAAGCACGCAACAGATCGGTCTTCCCTTTATGGGACTCCTTCAATAGCTCGATCAACCGGCCGCAGTTCATGCGCTGAAATCCGTGTAGCATATCCCCCACACACAGGCTTACCAACCGCATCTTGAGATAGTCCTTGCCTCTCTGACTGATCTCATCACGAAACCAATCCCGTGACAAAAGAGCCTTGAGGATAAAGTACGTGCCGTATTCGGGAAACGTGAGATCCTCCTGTCCGATACAGGCAAGCAGCGAGTCTGGATACGCTAAGAGGACTGGGGCCAGGGATAGAGCCATGTTGGACGAACTTAGCTTCCAGAACTGCCTCATCCACCGCTCTGGCTGCGGTGGCATGCACGTGACAAGAAGATCTCCGGGGATATCGGAAGCCCGGAGATCTTCAACGGGCTTCTGAGGCACCCTAGGACAGAGCTGTGAGACAATGTTGAGTAGAGAGTTAGCGAGGTGCGAGAGAGGGAAGCAGATTTGGTCCTTTTCGACTGATTCGGCTGAGACGATGCTTGCGATTTCATCCTCTAAACAAGATGCCGTTCGCACAGCAACAGCCACCCGATCGCGAGGTTCTACTCCCCCTCTCGTCATGGAGGCTGTGATATAGTCCTCGCGGCACCGCGACAGGGCCCCCCACACGGTTTGACCGGGCAGACCCTTCCACATTGTTTGACCCAGGTCAGACGGATATCCCCTATATGCCGGCTTCCGCAAGAACGGACAGCCGAAGTAGAGATGCGCTAGCCGATGGATGCGCCCGACCAACACCCGAAAAGGTGTCTCTGTTCTTCTCTCTGCGCGTGGTCGTAGTCCCGGTGCAAGAACCACACAGGCATAGCGCAAGGTGGGATGCGGGTTGTTGCCCGCCCCGACCTCCTCATCAGGTAGATCCATGCGCGACTCAAAGATCGCTACCAGACAGTGGAGCCACTCCATCATTTTGCCACGCTGCGCAGCGGCATCCAATCGCCCTTCTGACGTTGGATGCTGCGTATTCTCTGCGGAGACTCGAGCCTGGCAGGGATCTCTCTTGGCGATGGGGCCCTTGCCCGCCCCACGAAAAAGAGCTCGGCCGATCAGCTGTAGATCCTCCCAACCGAGCATAGGCCCAAGGTGGTTCACCATGATGTGGTTCAGTGTGTTTTCGGTGAGTACTGGCCAGGCGGCGGCGAATTCTGCAATTTCGTTGTTCCCGGAAGACGAGCCTCCCTCCCTGCCCTGAGAAGAAGATCGAGTGGAGGTGCTTGGCTGACTGATGCGGATAGGCTGCACGGCTCACCTTGGATACGGAGGATCAAGGGTTCGTGAGGAGAAAAGGGGATGAAAATCGATTTAGAACCCAGAGTAGCAATAGCTTAGCATCGGCAACTGATTCCAATGAAGCCGGATTTGCCTAGTACAAGCGCCCGGTCAACCAGGCTCAGCTCATCCGACGAGACCCAGTTTAGGGAGGCTCGCCACCATTATGTTGCGTCGGGCGTACTGGCCGGCTTTTTGAGGCAATAGGCGGCCAACACAATGACCGAAGCACCCACTCTTACGAGGCGAGCGCTCCCATGGGCTTTGCCGAGGAGTGTGATGAGCTTGCCATTCTCTCGTATACATTTGGAATGTATGTCCTCGTAGCCATCAAACAGAAGTTCCATCGCCTTCAGCTCCTGTTTGCTCGCCTCATGACCCAGATTGTGCAGTTTGAGGTTCTTGATTCTCGTGGCATAGGTCAGCTCAACCACGCCAGCTCCCACGACCCCAGCCGCCGCGCAACACTCCAATACAAACATCCCATCTCCCACTTAAAGCCTAACCACCGTGAGAAAGAATAAAGATATGCGAATATTATTAACATCTTTTACTGCAAGCGTCTAAATACCTACAAAAGACTCACTGATTAGTGTGGATCTTGTTCCAAGACTATAATTAGATCAGACAGAGGAGCGTGTCGCATCTCTCGCAACGTTGGCCACAAGTCTGGCCTTGCCACCAGCTTGGCAAACAGAATGGGATCTTGAACGAGTTGGAGCTGAGCGCCTCTCTTCACCGATGAGAGGTACTGATACCAGACGTCACGATGACCCGGATGATTCAGATGGGCCTGTACATGAGGACAGGTAAACAGCGCGGGCGCGGCCTCCAAATCCCCGGCTCCAGAGTCGATCGTATGACTTCGTACATTAGGATATTGTTTGAAGGTCAATAGGATTCTGCGTATAACGGCCTCTCGGGATCGGCAGCCTGCTGAAATAGAGAGCTCATTGTATGACCCTCAAGCGCATCATCGCCCTGTTTTGTCTGCTGGGAAGGCTTTATGGGGATGGGTTCCACCCCGAGGAGCTCATACTGACTCCTGGTGGCTACGTCACCGCGGAGACGCTGAAGCCCGGCTATTCCGTTCTGGGTGTAGACCCGGAGACTGGTTTCTTGGAGCCGTGTACTGTCTCCGCTCTATTCATTCATCACGATTGGCCGGCTGTGCAGTTGCATCTAGACCTCGGCCCAATACGATGTGCAGAGAACCAACTCTTCCTAAAATCGGATGGGGACTGGGTCTTTGCCAGCGAGCTAGTTGCCGGTGACCAACTGCTGTGCGAGGATGGGAGGATTGATGTAGTAGCCGGGCTGAGCTTTGAAGCTCTCCCCATCGACGCAATCGGCCTCATGGTTGAACCACATCATACGTTGTGTGTAGGTAGCCAGGGAGTAGTGGCTCACAATTTTCTTCCCCTGATCGCCGTTCCATTGATTACCTGGACAATTGGGGCTGAGGTCACGTTCCTAACCTTGAGCACACTTGGTATTGCTGCAGCTACAGCTGCTACCTATTGGGGTCTCTCCAAGGCTAGCTATGCGCTCAACAGTCGCTGGGAGCCCACTCCTGGCTACTTCGACACCTATATGCGGAACGGTTTTGATGACTACGGCTCAGGCTCTTCCTCAGGGGGGCGAGGACCTTCAGACGCTCCCAAAAAATCCGACCCTTCTGAGCCGCCTACTCCCCGGCGTCCGACGCCAGTCGGTGGCCGACCGCCCAATCAATACGACAAGGACTCGAGGCACGGGAGCCAACAACGCGGACCCATTAGCCCGGCTCCCAAGGACGGGCAAACTGCTTTGGATCGAGCCGATGCAGACCCGCTCCATCCGATGAGTAACAAGCTCACGGGATATAGCAGTGGGCAATTTGTGGGGTTCCGGATGACGTCACCGGGTCTATATCATGGATTCGTCATCCCTTGGAAGGAGGTCCCGTTTCAACTTAGGGAAGACTGGAAGGCCGCCGGGATCGTTACAGCAGGCGGGCGCCTGCTCGATCCCAGCTAGTGGAGGACTGAGTAGTGATAGATCTATCAGCAGAGGAGCTTATCTTCCCATTGGGGGAGACCGGCGATTGCATGATTTGGCAGTGGGAGGGGCCTTTCGGAGAGCTTATGCCCTGGTATCACATGAGTGTTACTCTCAAGGACGTAACGAATGGAAGAGAATTTGTAATCTACCCAACGACGCCTTGTGAGTCATTCTCTGGTGACTTCATATTGGATTTAAATACCCTTCTGGAAGGGGTGGACCCTCTATGGCGGCACGTTGATTCCGATCCGGGAAGGCTCTATTGCCTAGCATTAATGGGACTGATTGGCGGAGGACATCCGAAACGATGGAAATGGCTCTCAGGGGCATGCCAGGTAGGGTATTTGAATGTCGGCTGCCCGAGCAGTCCTACTGGAGCGATTTCCGCATGGCTATATCCTGAAGATGGGGCGTACACCTTCTCGATTACTACAACGATCATACCACTGTGCTATCCAGACCTTAGTGACGAAGAGGCGCTGGTTGAGAGCGTGAAGTGCTACGCCAAACGCTATGAGGTGCTCTACCGGCAGCGGTTGACCCGAGCTGTGCTTGAGCAGTGGCGCGAACAAGTTCGCGCCTTCTTAAAGCACATTTTTGCTCAGGGAGAATACCAGTTGGACGTCCCCTAAACGGGACGAGACTTTGGGAGTGGACTATAGAATTGCAGCATCGCTGCCAAAACTGTTGAGCGAAAGACGCTCTCAGTCTGTTGTGCAAGTCTTCGTTTGAGGTGGCTCTCGGTCTAGGACTTCCACTAGATCAGGCAGAGGAGCATGACGCATCTCTCTCAGTGTCGGCCACAAGTCTGGCCTTGCCACCAGCTTGGCAAACAGAATGGGATCTTGAACGAGTTGGAGCTGAGCGCCTCTCTTCACCGATGAGAGGTACTGATACCAGACGTCACGATGACCCGGATGATTCAGATAGGCCTGTATATGCGGACATGTAAACAGCGCGGGCACGGCTTCCAAATCCCCGGCTCCAGGGTGGATCGTACTGGTCCATGTCCATAGACTTGAACCAGTTGCCCAGTGTTCGACCATCCCTGGACAATCAAGAAGATGCACTTGAAACAGACTCATGTCCACGAGCTCCTGCCACACATCGTCCTGATACTTCCCACGCGGTACTGCACCCACCACGTTGACGTTGTTTCCGAAGGAGATGCGCAGGAGTCGGTCCATATGCCTACGCGGCATCATCGCAATCCGATCCAGGATCCCAGGCGTTGCTAACGACCTACGAACTGAGTGGTCTCCGTGGGCGGCCGGCACAAGCTCTGCAAATGGAGGCCGCTCCATTTGCCCATTTAAGAGCATGGGTATGAGTCCAGGTGCCGCGAGAATCGTGATCATCAGCATGAGGCCATCCTGTCCCATTCTACGCATTCCTGGTGCTGACAAGGCCCAACTGCACTCCTCAAGCAACTTCCAGGCTCGTGGGTCCTCTATACACGCATCCAGTAGCTCCGGACCCGTGATCATGAGGGGAAGCATGCCCCAACACTGGAAACAGTCCATAAAGTGGTCCCAATGGTCGGGATGCTCAATCAAGGTCCTAGCCAGTGGAGGCGTTTGCAGCATCAACGCTTGAAACTGAGGAGAAGGATGTGCTCCTCCCATGGGATCCGGCAGGGTAGCTGCTAGGATTTTCCTGAGCGGTGATGATTCCGACAGGACCCGCGATGCGACGTCCTGGAGCAGGGCTTCCAAGACTTCGGCCTTCAAGACCGCCTTCAGGTCTAGTTCACTACCCAGATGATCCTGTGCATGCTGTCGAATCGTGTTCCACATAGGGGCCCAAGCCCCTCGTAGGATCGCATGCCACTCCTCTGAGTTGGTGAACCAAGCCTTCAGGAGATCGATCTGCCCGGTAATAGGCATGGTTCCCCCCAATAGAGCGGTCAAGAGCTCTATTTCCAAAGCTGGCAACCCCATCTGTTGCGTCGCGAGGTGCGGGGCGCCTGCCGGCACCACCACAAGACTCAACGTGTTAAGCCGGATCTTGAGATGGTCCTTCCCTAGTTGGTCCAGCTCTTCACGGAACCAATCTCGCAAAAAGAGAGCCTGCAGAACCTGACGTTGACCCTCTCCAGGCAAGGCGAGATCGTGCTGACCTACACAAGCCAGCAAAGAGTCTGGGCAACGCAATAATGGCCGACCCAGCTCGATCGCGTCCCCAAGTATCCGCCGTTGCCTACGTGAACCATAGACGTCTTCCGCTAGGTACTTGAGGAGCATTCGCCCGGGGATGCTAGACGCGCTGATCTCCTCAGCAGGCCGCCGCGGCACCATAGGGCAGAGCTGTGCCGCCATGGTAAGAAGAGACTCGGCCAGATGAGAGATGGGCAGACAAGTTGGAAATGGCTCAGACGGCAACAAACTCTCGATCTCGTCTCGTAGATTCATCTTGGGTTGTGTAGAAGCATGGCTCCCAGCTGGCTCATTGCTCTCCGCAACTTCCAAGCGGTATCGCAACAAGGTCTGCCAGACGGTCCGATCTGGAAGACGAAGATCTTTCCACACCCTTTCCTGGACACCAAGGCGATCCCTCCGGCACATCGGCTTGCGTAGCAGCGGACAGCCAAAATAGAGATGTGCCAACCGATGGGCACGCCGAACCAAGACCTCGTTGGATTCCCCTTTGGTTCTCTCTGCGCCCGGTCTAGATTTGGGCGGAAGAACCAGACAGGCATATCGGAGAGCAGGATGCAAACTGGGCCCCACTCGATCTGCCTCACGAGGCAGCTGCATGCGGGACTCGAAGATCGAGGCCAGACACCTGAACCATCCAGATTGTCTCTGCTCATCTGGAGCCGTAGGGCACTGCTTTCCCCCAAGAAAGAGCGCTTTGCCGAGCAACTGGAGCTCTGCCCAACCAAGAAATGGCGCAATCATCTCCTTGAAAAGGTGAAAACGACTGACGTTCTGAAGGTTGGGAAGAGCCTCCCACACACCGGAAAACTCTCTAACCTCGGGATCGTTGTCATGACTCCCCCCGTCGGCCCTTTGAAGGGCACTCGACGAAAAGCTCGGATGAGAACCATAGATAGACAGCATGACACACCAACGATGAGAGCCTCTAGGTGCAGAGACAAGAGAGGACCTTTGATCTAGATCCTAGAGGCTGAGTAGCTTAGCACCCGTTCGGCAAAGAAGCACTCTCAGTCTATTGCGCAACCTTTCGTTTGAAAAAGATCCCGGTCAAGGACTTCCACTAGATCAGACAACTGAGCATGATGCATCTGTCTCAGGACTGGCCACAAGTCTGGCTTTGCCACCAGCTTGGCAAAGAGAGCTGGATCTTGAACGAGTTGGAGTTGAGCGCCTCTCTTCGCCGACGAGAGGTACTGATACCAAACGCCACGCTGACCCGGGTGATTCAGATAGGCCTGTACATGAGGATAGGTAAACATCGTGAGCTGGGCTTTCAAATCCCTGGCTCCAGGGTGGATCGTACTGGTCCATGTCCACAGACTTGAGTCAGTTGCCCAGTGTTCGATCATCCCTGGACAATGAAGAAGATTCACTTGAAACAGGGGCATGTTCACGATCTCCTGCCATACATCTTCTTGATATTTTCTACTCTCTACTGCGCCCTCCACGTGGACGTTGTTTGCGAGGAAGATGCGTCGGAGTCTGTCTGTACTCCTATGCGGCATCATCGCAATCCGGTCCAAGATCCCAGGCGCTGCTAACGATCTACGAACAGCGTAGTTTCCCTGGGCAGCTAGCACCAATCCTGCAAAAGGGGGCCGCTCGATTTGCCCATCCAAGAGCATGGGTATGAGTCCACCGGCGCCGAGAATAGCAGCCATCAGTGTTGGATCATCCAATCCCATTCCATGCGTTCCTGGCATGGCCAAGGACCAGCTGCACTCCTCAAGCAACTTCCAGGCTCGTGGATCACGTATACACGCGTCCAGTAGCTCCGGACCCGCGGACATGAGAGTAACTATCTCCCAACATTGGAAACAGTCCATGAAGTGGTCCCAGTGATCGGGATGCTCAATCAAGGTCCTAGCCAGTGGAGGCTCTTGCAGCATCAACGCTTGACACTGGGGAGAGGTCTCTATTCCTCCCATGGGATCCGGTAGAGTAGCTGCTAGGATTTTCATGAGCGATGAGGACTCTCCCTGACGGGACGGCACATCATGCAGTAGGGCTTCCAGGACCTCTGCCGTTAAAATTGCCCTTAGTGCTGGTTCACTGCCTGGATGCTCCCGTATATGCTGCCGAATGGTAGTGCACATGGTCCCCCAAGCCCCTCGTGCGATCGTACGCCACTCTGCCGAGTTGGTGAACCAAGCCTTCAGCAGATCGGTCTCCCCCCTTTTCACAGGCATGATTCCAGCGAGTAGAGTCGTGAGTAGTTCCGTCTCCAAAGCCGGCAGCCCCACCTGTTGCGTCGCGAGGTGCGGGGCGCCGGCAAGCACCTCTACAAGATTCAACGTATCCAACCGGATTTTGAGATGATCCTTCCCTCGTTGACTCAACTCTTCGCGGAACCAATCCCGCAAGATGAGAGCCTGCAGAACCTGACGTGGCCCCTCTCCAAGCCAAGCCAGATCGTGCTGACCTATACAAGCCAGCAAGGAGTCTGGTCGAAGCAATAATGACCGACTCAGCTCCATCGCGACTCCAATCATCCGCCATTGCCTGTGCGTATTAAAGAAGTCTTCCGCTAGGTAACTGAGGAGCATTTGCCCAGGGATGCTAGATCCCTTGAGCTCCTCAGCAGGCCGCCGTGGCACCAAAGGACAGAGCTGCGTAGCCATGGTAAGAAGAGACTCGGCCAGATGAGAAAGTTGCAGATGAGGCGGATGGGGCTCGGACGGCCACAGACTCTCGATCTCGTCTCGTAGATTCATCATGGGTTGTGTAGAAGCCTGGCCCCCAGCTGACTCGTTGCTCTCCGCATATTCCAAGCGATACCGCAACAAGGTCTGCCGTACTGTCTGATCCGGAAGACGAAGACTGCTCCACACCTCTTCATGAACACTGTAGGAATCCCGCCGGCACGTCGGCTGGCGTAAGAGTGGACATCCAAAATAGAGGTGCGCCAATCGATGGGTACGCCGAACTAGGACCTCGTTGGATTCCCCTGTTCTTCTCTCTGCGCCTGGTCTAGATTTTGGTAGAAGAACTAGGCAGGCATACCGCAAGACAGGATGTAAACTGGGCCCCACTCGATGCGACTCACGAGGCAGCTGCATACGGGACTCGAAGATCGAGGCTAGACACCTAAACCATCCGGATCGTCTGCGCTCATCTGGAGCGGAAGGGCGGATCTCCCCCCCAAGAAAGAGCGCTTTGCCCATCAGCTGAAGCTCTGCCCAACCAAGCATTGGCGCAATCATCTCCTTAAAGAGGTGGAAACGGCTGATGTTTTGGCCGAAGGCGGGGAGATCCTCCCACACGGCGGAAAACTCTCTCACCTCGGGGTCATTGCAGTGAGCTCGTCCGTCGGACCTTGGCAGATAACTCGACGAACAGCTCGGATGAGAACCATAGACAGACTGCACGACACACCTAGGATGAGGGCCTCTCCCTAGGTGCAGAGGCGAAAAAACAAGAGCGGATCTTTGACCCAGAACCTAGAGGATGAGTAGCTTAGCATCCCACTAGGAAATTCCTCTAAGCCTGATCAGTGCCCGTGTTGCAACACGACCGCGGAGCAACCGGCAAACCACTTGTTCCATCAGCTGTAGGCTGAATCAGTTGTAGAAGAGGCTCTGATGGTCTAACATGGCCGCACACGATACCCTGCGACCTACTGACTCTTGTTTTCCATGTTCGTAAGACCCTACCCCAATCATACGATTCCAGAGATGTACCAAGGCCTGTGCCATGAGGACCCTGAGGTGTTCTTTCTAGGGGAATTTCACGAGGACATTGCCGAGCACAACCAGTTCGGAACCCAAGACAGAAAGGCAAATGCCATCTTGATCGAAGCCCTCTATCAGGAGGGCGA
>JBMOFD010000027.1:0-23035 GCA_049314435.1 Chlamydiia bacterium
CCTGTACCTTCGCCAAAGACGAAAGCTATCCCCCGACTAAAACAGGCTCTGCCGTCTTACCGCAGCCAGTGGTCGAACCAGATGTGCTGCATCCGCTCGGCGCCTGTGGAAGTCCGGGTCGTAGAGCGAGCTGTCCGCAAGCGGCAGCGATGTCATCGCCCTTTGTATAGCGACAGGTGTTCAGGATGCCGTGGTCATCAAGGATATTTCTAAAGGCGTGGATCGCCTGGGGTGTTGGCCGATTCAGCCTTAGCCCTTCCACCGGATTATAAGGGATGAGGTTCACCACTCCTCGACGTCCCCTCATCAGAGCCGCTAGCTCAACGGCATGCTGCTCTAGGTCGTTCAATCCAGCGAGGAGGGTGTACTCATAGGTAGGATCGCGACCTGAAATCTCCGCAAACTCCTCCATCGCCTCCATAAGGTCCGATAACTCATAGTGACGCGCATAGGGGATGATCTTACGGCGAAGGTTTTGGTTGGGGGCGTGCAGCGAGAGAACCAAACTCACGCCGAGATCTTCGCGCGCTAATCGGACCATGTTCTCCAGAACACCCACGGTCGAAACCGTGATGCGACGAGCTCCCAGGCCGATGAGCTGAGGGTGCTGCAGCATCTGGATGCTGCGCACCACGTTGTCGTAGTTACGGAGCGGCTCGCCCATACCCATATAGACAACGTGGGTGACGCGCTCTTCACGTTCACCGAGCCAGCGCTGAATCTGCCACACCTGTTCGACGATTTCCGCGGCCGTAAGGTCACGAAGCAGACCTTGCCGGCCGGAGGCACAGAAGGCGCAGCGAGCTGGGCATCCCACCTGGGTGCTCACGCAGACCGTGCGGCGACCAGGCGCCCGAATCAGCACCGACTCAACCCGCAGTCCATCCTTCAATTGCCATAAGAATTTTGAGGTCTCGCCATCGCTGGCATCGACCACCTCTTCAAACTGGATAGAAGAGATGGCGAGTTTGGACTGGAGTTGCTCTCGGGTTGCGGCCCCGATGTTGGCCATGGCTTCCCAAGAGGAGGCCTCTTTTCGATAGAGCCAGTCGATGACTTGGCGAGCTCGATAGGGGGGGATCCCCCAAGAGGCAAAGCTCTCCTCGAGTTCACGGGGAAGGAAGTCGAAGAGGGACATACTCACGGCATAGTCTCTTTCAAGAGTTCAAACAACGTCGGCGATCTCGATCTCTAGAGAATCCGACCCCAAATAGCGGACCTAGTATACAGCAAGGAAGTGCTTCTATGCGATCTGAAGCTCTTCCTGTCTCTCCCGGCTCCAGCCATTGGCTGTTGACGGACAGCTGGAAGCGCCCTAGCATGGGCGCCCAATCGACGGCTTGGTTTTGGGATCTTGATTTCTGATGACTCTCCTGTGACCGAACGCCTCCAAACTCAAATGATCAGCAAAGAGGACCCATGTCTCGAACCCTATGCTCCCATCTCAAATTATGGACGATCGCCTGCGTGTGCGGGACAGCGCTCCAACTGGAGGCGGCTCCTGCCGCACTGAATGATCCGTGCGCTGCGCCCGGATCGTGTCGATTTCGTGAACCGGTCTGGAGCGGACCCGCTAATCCAGCGGATTATGAGCAGACCCGGCAGCTACTGGTTGAGATCGCGATGAACGTCAGCCATCGAACACCCTGCTGCGCCCGCACTCTCCCCCGTGGAGCCGCACTCCTCAGCACAGAAGGCCTGATTGTGAGTGGCGTTTCGGTAGCAGGAAGATCGCCGGAAGACACACTAGCCGCCGAGCTGGTTGCTCTAGGGAATGCCGTCAGTGAAGGTGTAAGTGGAATCCATGCCCTAGTGATCGTATCCGCCGATGGCGATGCGCCGCATCCTCAATGCATGAGGCTCTTGGAAGAGATCTCTCCCACCTGCATGGTGCTCTGTGCGGATCGCGAAGGGCATGTACAAGACGCCCAGCCTGTCACCTCATGGACCAAGAAGCTGACCTCCGCCCGTAAATAGGCAGAGGCCAGCTTCAGGCATGTCTACTCGTCGATGGGCGAGGGGTCTGACATGAGTAGGGAGTCGGAAGACCCACTGGGCTGAGACGATGCAGGACTGTCGGATGGCAGCACGGGACTGTCACTTATTCGAACAGGCGAGTTGCTGGAGGAACTCGATGACTCGTCCCCGTTTTCGTTCAGTGGGGCCACAGGCCGCCGGTCTGGCGGCGTCCAACCGGTCATCACCCATGATCGGGGGATCAGAAGCAGCTCCTTCTGTCCCTCGGCGTGGGGCTGTACGCCCTCAGGGATGCCTACAACTTTGCGTACAGCTTTGACGGCTGGAGTTAAGTGCTGTCCGACTCGCCATGGGGAGACGATCTCAGAGGGACGATCCATCTGAGTCAGAGCGTCTTGCCAACCTTCAAAAGGAGCCTTCTGCTTAGGGAACTTCTTCTGCATCATCTCGTGCACATGAGCAGCCCCGAGGAAAACCTGCACCAGGTTCCACCCTACGTGGCAGAGGCGATCCACCATGTCCGTCACAGCGACAGGGAGCTTGCGATAGACCTTGGAGCAGGCTTGATAAGGGACAAACAAACCCCAAGTGCGTGCAAAGACTTCAGAATAGGCCATCATCGGACTAATGTATTCGTCGAGAGGTAGTATCTCCCTTTTCCCTGCCTTCGGACTGATGACTGCATCGAGAGGTAGCTCCTCCCTTTTTTCCGTGTACACCACCTGATAGGCTCTCAATTGATCTTCATTGAGTTTGATTCTTGTCTTCAGTTCTGCCAGATTCACTCGCCCGCCATTCGCGGCACGCTGCTGAGCCACCTCGGCCGAATCGAAAAACTCATCGGTCACACGGAAGGGCTGAAGCATATCGATGCCAGCCGTCTTGTAGAGCAGGCTAATCGGCCATCGAGTGCAGTTCCTCTCAGCCAGATTAAACGGCTCGTTGTGAACATGTTGCCATTCTACCTCCGCCTGCATGTCGTTGAACTGAGCGTGATTCAGGGCTACGGGAAGTTCCGTGATCCAAGGATGATCGCTATATTCACTCGAGTCCAGAACGATCCACCCCGGCTTTATCTGGTCATGACCAGCCCATACAAGTCCTATTGGGCTCGCTTGATAGGCCGTTTTTTCTGGGCGATAGATGCTGACAGGCGTCATGTAGGCAGTTGGTATCGCGCCAGCCTCAGGGTCCATGTCTAGATGATCAGCGAACGGCCCCCTCATACGCAGATAGCCATGATCACCCCTTGCCACACGCATGACCTTGTCTGTCGTCGTCGTGCACACACTGGCGGTATAGCCGCCCCCCCGCGCAGCGGTCTCTTCGGGCTTCTCCTGAAAGAGCGGTCTTAGCTTATCACCAGGCCAATGAAACACGTCCCCATGGGTCTTCTCAGATTGGGCCCGCTCACTGAAATCATATCTTGTGATGCCAGTGTAGTCATAGTAGAGGTGGGAGAAGGCAGGCGCGTGAGCAGGCAGCGCTGGCCGAGGACGTTCTCGACGAGCCTCGACCGGCACGTCACTCCACCTGGTCTGAGCACCCTGATATTTGATACCCAGCTCACCACTGGCATGCACGCTGAACTGCTCTTCGGATCGAGCTAGGACATTGTAGGCATACGAAGCCAACGCCCACTTGTCTAAACCCTGCGCTCTCTTCATCTCGTCGGTCGTAATACCGAGTCGACTGGCAAGCAGCTTCTCCTTCACCTCGTCAAACAGAGCCTTGGACAAACCATGCTTCAGTTCTCTTCCCAGGATACTGCTAACAAACTGCTTGGTCACATGAACCGTGCGGTTGCGTTTCATGGCTGCAGGCGAACACTCAGCGGGACGCACTCCGAACTCTGTCTCGAGGCCATCTCTTCGGACCGGCGCGCATGGCGCGTCCCTAATGGCTGCTTGAAGCTGATTTAAGGCCTGACCCAATGCCCTTGCGTTCTCGATGGCAATCTGGGTACGAAAGGCTGAATTGAGGAATTTTAGGCGCTCCCAGAAGCCAAGGGAGGTCGTGGTAACCCTATCCCTTGTCTTGTCATAGGAAATTCGTTGGACAGATCCGCCAATTGCTGCTTGTGCTGCTTGAAGTACACTCAACATTCTAAAAAAACCTGTTCAGTTACTCCTAGTTGCCAATCCTAGGACGACCATACTACACAGGCAGCGAAATAAAACCAGAGAAGTACCCTGGAGTTGAAATAAGTGATGATCAGTTTACGAGAGTATTGAAAAGGGAACTGGCCTGTTTTAGCCAGTCGCGCGAGGTCCTGTCGGAGCCATCACTAGGAGGTCTGGGCTCACCTGAAAGAGCGGTGGCGAGCGTCTTAGATCGCCATACTGCTTGGCTCCCTGGATCGCTGCCTCATCGGTCATCTCACCGGAATGAAGTCCAATACGAATTGCCTCACATCGAGCCAGCCAGTTCCTCTCCAGGATCTTCTGGACCGTCATAGGAAGCAGCTGAGAGGCCTTTTCGATCGGTAACTTCTTCTCCAGAAGCTGATCCAAAAAGGGCATCAACTCATCTTCCCCGATCTCCGCGGCGATGCCAAGGAGATCGGGCTGTTCACCTCTAGACCGAAGAGACTGAAGCGCCTCATAGATCCGTCGCACGCGAGGATGGCGCAGTTGATCTGAGGGCAGCGCCTTGAGGATGGCCTGTAGAAGGGGCTCATGGGCATTCCCTAGCCAGAGGAACCAGCGCAGGAGATCTGATTCCAGAGCAAGGTCGGGGTCGATCTCTGGCAGGCCTGGCCTCTTCTTAGCTTGAGGAGCAGCACGAGGGGCAGCGCCCACTCCCATCAGATGTTCAGGCATGTGCAGGAGCTGGGCCAACTTGCGCAGGCTCTCATGCACCATAACCGGCTGCTTCCATTCACGGATGCGCGCCACCATCTCACCGATCGCCTGGGTCTTAGAGGCTGGGTCGGAGAGACGCTGCCTTGCTTGCAGTTCTCCTACCATAAAGGAGAGGTAGTCTGGGGCCTGGGTCATGAGCTCCAGAAGGGCGTAGGGCCCCTCTGTGCGCAGGAACTGGTCCGGATCCTGTCCTGATGGGAGCATCACGATGCGCACACCCAGCCCTTCACTTTGGAGGAGATCACCGATCTTCCAGGAGGCCTCTCGTCCCGCCGCATCCCCATCCATGCAAAGCCATACCTGCTGCACACCCAGCTGCTGCAATTCACGAAGATGGCCATCGGCAAAGGCTGTGCCCTGCGTAGCCACGGTGATATTGAGTCCTGCCTGGATCATGGAGAGCGCATCGATCTGGCCTTCGACCAGGATCACCTGCCGTTCACGAGCGATCCTGCGGCGGGAATAGCTGAGTCCAAAGAGAATATGCGACTTCTTGAAGAGCACGGTCTCTGGTGAGTTCACATATTTCCCACCATGTGTTTCCTCGCGCCATTTGCGCGCACTGAACCCGATCACCTCACCCAGGGGATTCCTCACAGGAAACGTGATCCTCTCGCGGAAGAACTCCCGGTGCTGCTGCTGCGTGAGCAAGCCCACTGCGTGGAGATCCTCCGTCGACGCTCCCGACTGCTCGAGGAGTTTGCGCATGACGCCCTGGTTGGACCAGTACCCCACTCCAAAGGAGCGGATGAAGTTGAGATCGAGCCCGCGCTGGAACAGATATTGTAGGGGAGCTCGGCCCTCTTCGCTGTGAAGGAGGCAGTAGTGGCAGAGGCGAGCCGCCCGCTCCATGATCTCCTTGAAGTGCTTCTTGGGCACCTCTTCCCCAGTTTGTTGCTCGCGCTGCAGGACCACCTGGTAGCGCTGGGCTAGGAGTTCTACAGAATCGCTGAACCCGATCCGCTGATGCTGCATAAGGAAGGTGA
The DNA here is from genome assembly GCA_049314435.1 of Chlamydiia bacterium. Taxonomy (GTDB): domain Bacteria; phylum Chlamydiota; class Chlamydiia; order Chlamydiales; family JBMOFD01; genus JBMOFD01. Next base: position 5,828 of record JBMOFD010000027.1, read on the forward strand.
TCGCATCTCCATGAGCTCCGCACCCGTAGCAATGGTAATGGCGATCGCCTCTCTGGACGGTAAAGGAGGGAGAACGTTCTTCATGAAAAGGGCAGCATGTTTTATAGCTGGCACCCGTCCGTTTCAGAGGGATATATGCCGATAGAAATTCGACAAGGTCGACCTTCTGCCGGAGCTGATCTAGACTTTCTTTGGAGAACATGCTGAAATCTTCCTCATCTGCTCCTGAGCAGCAGGCAGTTAGGCCATCTTCCCACAAGTCAGCTATTCGACAAAAGAAGCGGGACGTTGGAGAGCACGAGGACCCTTTGAGCCAGCAAGACCCATCCCCCCGTAGCGATACCCCTATGTTGCAGCAATGGCACGCTTGCAAGCAAAAGGCAGGTGACGCACTCCTCCTCTTTCGGCTTGGAGACTTTTACGAAGCCTTCGAATCGGATGCGCCCATCATCGCACGAGATCTCGAGATTGCTCTGACTGCTCGTCACGGAGTGCCGATGGCAGGCCTCCCCTGGATGGCCCTGGAGAGTGCGATCGACCGGTTAGTGAGTCGTGGTCATCGAGTGGCGATCGCCGAGCAGGTCGAGGAATCGCGATCCAAAGGGATCATGCGTCGAGAGATCGTACGACTGGTCTCCCCTGGCACTCTGATCCAGAGTGGACTCCTCCAAGAGAAGCACTCCAACTTCCTCGTTGCGTGTATGCCCAGGTTGCAGACTTGGGGGCTTGCCGTCGCCGATCTCTCTACAGGGAGCTTAACCTGTACTGAACTGGATTCCGAAGAGGAATTCTGGAACGAGATCGGACGACTCCGCCCAGCCGAGATCCTCATCCCAGAGGGCTGGCTCCTCCGCCATCCACAATGGAAGGAGAAGGCCCGAGAGCTCCTATCCTTAGCGATCACCCCTGAACCGGAGTTGGGCTTCGAACTCTCGGAGGGGGATGCGGTGCTAGGCCGCCGTTTTGGGATCACCTGCTGGAAGGCTCTCGGACTCGACGAGCTACCCGTAGCTGCAGCTGCCTGCCTAGGACTAGTCCGCTACGTGGAAAATGTCTTCCCCGCAGCAGCGACAGCTCTTTCTAAACCTATCTCCTACTGCTTGAAAAATACCCTGCGTCTGGACCGGCAGACCCTACGCCACCTGGCAATCCTTGAGGACCCAGCTAGCCAGCATCGCCTCACCCTCTTTGGGATCCTCGATCAGACCGAAACTCCCATGGGCGGGAGATTGCTGGCGCAGTGGCTACGACACCCTCTTGGGGATCGTGCTGGCATTGAGGTCAGACACGCCGCTGTAGGAGGACTCCTACAGCGGCAGCTGACTCTGCATGGACTCAAGGCTCATCTAAAGGGCATACGAGATCTGGAGCGGATCAGCAACCGTCTCATGAGCGGCCTCGGCTCCCCTCGCGACCTATCGAGTCTCTGCACAAGTCTGCAACGAGTGCCTGAGCTTTCGACCCAGCTCGCCTCCCTACCAGGTTCTACGTGGCAGCGTTTGATGCAGGGAACCCAAGTGCCTCAGCAGCTGCTCGAGCTCTTGGAACGGGCCGTGGCCGATGAGCCTCCAGCCAAGTGCGGAGAGGGTGGCTGCTTCAGGCAAGGCTACCATCCAGAGTACGACCGACTCATAGAGCTGACGAGAGAGCAGGACTCCTGGACTCAGTGCTACCAAGAGCGGCTCCGTGCTGAAACGGGATGCAAGAGCCTGAAGATCGGACACCATCAGAGTTTTGGGTGGTTCATCGAGGTCCCCAGAAGCCAAGCCGCTCAGATGCCCGAGTCGTTCCACCGACGACAAACTCTCACCACGGGTGAGAGATATATCTCCGAAGAACTCAAGGCCTACGAGCGGGAAGTGCTGACCGCACAAGATCAGCTCCGTCGCCTAGAACTGCAGCTGTTTGCTGAGCTGCGCACCGAGCTGCTACAGCACATCCAGGACCTCCGTCGCTGTGCTCAAGCCATTGCGGAGGTAGATGTCCTAGCGAGTTTTGCGGCTGTGGCCCATCGCAACGGATGGAGCCGCCCAGAACTGGTCGAAGAGGACATCTTGGACATCCAGGGTGGGCGCCATCCGGTCATTGAGCAGGTGCTACCTCTTGGGCAGTTCGTGGCCAACGACTTTACGCTTGGCGGACGCAAGCGGCTGATGGTCCTCACCGGACCCAACATGGGTGGGAAGAGCACCTACATGCGTCAGATCGGTCTCCTCGTCGTGCTTGCGCAAACCGGCTCCTTTGTTCCCGCCAAGCGGATGCGCTGGCATCTCATCGATCGACTCTTCACTCGGATCGGTGCGAGTGACGACCTCGCACGCGGTCAGAGCACCTTCATGGTGGAGATGGTGGAGACGGCGGCCATTCTGCACCAAGCCACCTCTCGCTCACTCGTGCTGCTAGATGAAATCGGTCGTGGAACGAGCACCTCAGACGGTCTGGCGATCGCATGGGCCGTTGCGGAGCACCTTCTAGAAGGTGCCGATAAAGGCTGCAAGACCCTCTTTGCCACCCACTTCCTCGAGCTCACGCAGCTCGCTACCCTAAAGCCGGGCGTCTGCAACGCCCACGTGGTGGCTAAGGAACAAGATGGCACCGTCCACTTCCTCCACCGCATTAAGCCTGGTGCCGCTGACCGAGCCTATGGGCTTCATGTAGCTCGTTTAGCGGGGCTACCCGCTACGGTCATCAAGCGCGCAGTCGAGCTGCAGCAGAACTTCGATCGCAACACCCAGCGACGTCTAGTGCCCGCTCAGACCTCACCAGCTCTCTCTGAAGAGCAGCCTGGTCTGTTCCTGGCACTGGCTCCGGGGGATTGATGTCGTTTGATCCTGCTGATCTTGCACGCTTTCCCCAGGAACCTGGGGTCTACCTGATGAAGGATGAGTCGGGTGGCGTGCTCTACATCGGCAAGGCCAACCAACTCCGTCAACGCCTTCGACAGTACTTCTCAGGGCATGACCAAAGGGAGATGATCCCCCACCTTGTGGCCAAGATTGAGACGATCGATACGGTCGTGGTCACTTCAGAAAAGGAGGCGCTCCTCCTGGAACATCACCTGATCCAGAAGCATAAACCTCCCTATAATGCGCTCTTAAAGGATGACAGCTCCTTCCCCTTCCTCCGTCTCTCTAACCACCCTTGGCCTCGACTGGAGCTGGTGCGCGTTCAGGGGCAAGCCAAGGATGATGGTCAGTACTTCGGGCCCTATCCCAGCGCAGGGGCGGCCCGTCGTACCATGGAGCTCCTCCAGCAGCTCTTTCCGATGAGGCGCTGTTCCGATCAAGAGCTCGCGAGTCGCTCTCGTCCCTGCATCCTATACGATATGAAGCGCTGCATCGCTCCTTGTGTGAACAAGTGCACGCCCGTGGAGTATGCCGAGCTGGTCGGTCAGGTGGAGCGCTTTCTCAAGGGACAGGATCGCACGATTGTGACCCAGCTCAAAAAAGAGCTGGAGGAAGCTTCAGCCAATCTGGAGTTTGAGCGGGCTCAACAGCTTTACGACCTCCTACGTAGTCTAGAGATGGTCTTCGAGGAGCAGCATGTCCATACCGCTCGAGGCGTGCCGACCGATGTCTGGGGCCTTTACCGCGAGGGAGATCGGGTGGCCGCTGCCCTTCTGCTGTTTCGTGAAGGACGTCTCGCTGGCGCCAGGCACATGGTCTTTGATTCGGTCATGGAGTCGGATCAGGAGCTACTCACTTCGCTCATCCTGCAGCAGGCTCGCATGGAGGTCCCCTCGGTCATCCTCACGGCGATTCCTGTCGATCATGCGCCCATCCTGACAGACATCTTGGCGAGTTACGGAAAGAAGCAGCCATCGATCACACAGCCACAGCGCGGACCTAAGCACGCTATGGTGGAGATGGCGATGAGGAATGCGGTAGCGGCCTTCCAGCGCTCCCATGACGCGGAAGATCAGCGCATGCGCTGTCTCTTCGACCTACAGCAGACCTGCCATCTCAACGAGCTCCCCGAGCGGATCGAAACCTTTGATACGAGCCACCTCTCAGGACATGATGCCGTCTCTGTATGTGTTAGCTTCCTCAATGGCGACAAAGAATCGGGCCGCTACCGTAAGTACATCCTCCGTGATACAGCACCCGGTGATGACTACGGAGCTCTGCGAGAGCTCCTGCAACGACGCTTCCATGCCGACCTTCAAACGGACTCGCTCCCGCAGCTCGTCATCGTCGACGGTGGACGTGGTCATCTCGAGGTCGCTCGCCGCCTGCTCGAAGAGCAGCAGCTGGCAGCGATCGTCGATGTGATCGCTGTCGCCAAGGAGAGTGGTCGCCATGACCGCGGCATGTCTTTGGAAAAAATCTATATCACCTCCCAAGAGGAGCCGATCTGTCTGCCCATCCGGAGTTCCCTCCTCCTCTTTCTACAGAGGATGCGAGACGAAGCGCATCGGTTTGCCATCCAGTTCCAGCGCTCACGCCGTCAAAAGCGGCAGGTACGGTCCGAACTCTTGAAGATTCCTGGCATTGGCCCCAAAAAGTGCGCTAATCTATTGCGACACTTCGGGTCGGTTCAACGTATCCTCAGTGCAGAGCCTGATGCCTGGGCTGCATGCCCTGGCATCACAAGCCGAGATGTCTCGGCCCTGCGCACCTGGGCGGAGACCCACCGACCCTCCTAGATTAACGAGAGATTTTTTGATGGACGATCCCCTATTGCTCATCTTAGCCAGTATGATCAGCGCAGGCCTCTGCATGTGGAGAGCGCGTGCCGCAGGGCGTCATATCTGGGGATGGGGCATGGCCGGATTTCTCCTGGGGATTCCAGTCCTTGTCGTTCTTCTTCTGCTACCTAGACCCAGAGCTCAGCGGCTCGCCCCGGCGACACAGTCGGCCACTCCATCAGCCTCTGCTCGTCCTGCACCCACTCCGCCTCAGCCGTTCTGCAACGATCCCATGCAGGAGGGCTGGTACTACGTATCTAAGGAGCGCCAGGCGGTGGGGCCCCTTCCCCTTGCCCAGCTGATCCAAGCTTTCCACGAAGGACAGTGGCAAATCGATTCCTTGCTCTGGCATCCGGAAGTGACCGAGTGGCAACCACCGAGCCAGTTCCCGACGCTGGTGGCGGCTGGACTGCCGCTCTCTCAGGGAGAGTGATTGTTTAGATTGGAGGATTTCATCCTCCAAACCTCCTGTATGTCTACGTGCATGAAATCTCCTATTTTTGAGGACGGGTTTTTGGTCGACCGCACCAAAGAGCTCTCATCTGAAAGATGCTTCTCCTGTAGGCAGGGAACCATCCCATGAAAGGATGGTTGTCGGGATTGTGGCAGACGTGTAAAATTCCGTGTCACGACCCAGTTCTGGATCTTCGGATCCATGATTCTATGCAGTGTGGCGATGACCGCCCACTCTAAGACGGTACGTAATTTAAACTAGGGAGCGCGGCTTCTCACTCGATAGGTATCGGGGTGTTGTCGCGGCATTTGTCAGATGAAAGTGAGAGCCTCCGTTAAAGCCGACCCGTCGAAGGGCGACATCCTGGTGCGTCGTCGTGGTCGTCTCTATGTCATTAATAAGCGAGACCCCAACCGCAAGCAGCGCCAAAAAGGCCCCGCTCGCCAGAAGTAATTAAAGGTTGCAGATCCATGGCACGTAAAGCACTGATCGCGAAAGAAAAGCGTCGTGAACAACTGGTCGATCGTCTCTGGGATAAGCGCCAGGGCCTGAAGAAGACCTCCCGCGACATGAACCTCACAGAAGAGGATCGTCAAGCGGCACGGGATGCTTTAAACAGCATGCCTCGCGATTCCTGCCCAGTACGGCTGCGTAATCGCTGCCAAGTGACTGGCAGAGCCCGCGGCTTCCTGCGCAAGTTCCAACTCTCGAGGATTACATTCCGCGAGATGGCCAACGCAGGGCTGATCCCCGGTATTTTCAAGGCGAGCTGGTAATCGCCTGCGACTCTCTTCTCAACGGAAGAGAGTCGACACAGAGTTCCTTGAGTTCAATTTTTTGGTTTCAACATGAAGCGTACATATCAACCGAGTAAGCGCCATCGCCAGCGCGTTTGTGGCTTTCTAAAGCGCATGAGCACAGTGGCAGGTCGTCGCATCGTCAACCGTCGTCGCCGTCTCGGTCGTAAAGTTCTCTCCGCCTAAACGGGCCTGGGGAGGGATCATTTATGTCTCAGAGTCATCAGCCTAGTTCGAACGAGGCTTCGGTGACTCTGCAGGTCCCACCTCTTGCGATATCTCAAAAATTTACCAAGAAACAGAAGATTCTTCGCAGCCACGACTTTCGTCTAGTGGGCCGTCATGGCACACGCCAGACGGGAGAATGGATGGTTGTAGAGCTTTTACGCTGGCGCAATGCGCAGCGTCCTGCGCAAATCGGGATCACCGTCTCGAGGAAATTCGGAGATGCGGTGCACCGTAACCAGTTCAAGCGCTGGGTGCGAGAGGCTTTCCGACGTCACTATCCCCTTTTTGGAAGAGGGCAGGGGTTTGTCATCATCCCCCGTTCAAGTGCTCGTCAGGCTAACTATCAGCAGATCGAGTCGGAGCTGCTTCGCCTCCTAGGACATCGTCCTAGAGGCGAAGCCAGCACCAAAGAAGGCTAGAGGGCGTCTGCTGACTGAGCGGGGTCGGTCACGCTCTTGAGTTCAGCAAGGAAGGGTGCCACTCCGCCAGACACGTAGGAGAGCTCCGCATCCACCTCCTCTTTGGAATCCACGAGCAGGATCGTGGGATATCCTTCGATATCGTACTGATCGAGCAGCTCTTCATTCCGCGCCTCTTCCTTCTCGGGGAGTGGGTGCTTGCGAGGACTGTCGATCTTCACAAAGACATACTGATCGCCAACAGCTTTGGCGAATTCGGGCTTGGAGAGGATCTCATCCTCGAGCTTGATGCACCAGCGGCACCAGTCTGAGCCCGTAAAGAGCACAAACATCATCTTGCCACTTTTTTTAGAGAGACTGAGTCCCTCGTCGTAGTTGGTATGCCAAGCGAGTTCGTCCTTGGATGCGGCAGTGGAAACTGTCACTCCTGGTTCAGTGTCCATGACATCCGCCAGAAGCGGAGCGGCTGAACAGGCCGCAAGGATCATGATCTTCAGTATACGCATAGGAATCCGTGATGTTGAATGAGCCGTCCTCTTTGAGAAAACGCCCTCTCTCGAGATGTTCTCTCAGCTGGTGAGCCTCACCACCCTGAGCTCCTCGGTGGATGAGCACCTCCAGACCTCAGGTTCGGTGGTCAATGCAGGCTTTGCCTACGCAGGAGCGTACCAGGCACGTCCTTTTCGTGCCGATCCATTGGCGAATAGTTCATGCAGAATAGCCGTGATACGAGTCGATTTGTGTCCGTATGGCCTGGTATACTTTGCCTATGCATCCAACTCTGATCCTCCGTCACAACAAAGAAAACCTGCGTAAGTGCAGCTTAACGCCCCTACACGGGCGGCCGGATCTGCGCTTCCTGCGCTATCCAAAGGAAGTGTGCCAGATGCCTGTGCAGAGGGGCACGATCGTCCTTGTCATGGGAGCTCCAGAGCTTCCCTTCGAGAGGTCAGACGCCCCTCTGCTGTTGATCGACGGTACATGGCGCTACGCAGCCCGGATGTGGAACCGAGTGCAGTCTCAATATAGAGAGCAACTCATTCCCTATTCTCTGCCCCACTGCATCACGGCCTACCCTCGGTACCAAACAGCTTGTGACGATCCAGAGGCGGGGCTTGCCAGTGTGGAGGCTCTCTATCTGGCCTATGCATGCCTGGGCCGAACAACAGAGGGATTGCTCGATCACTATCACTGGCGCGAGGAGTTTCTGGAACGTAATCAGCCGCTTTGGGATAGGATTGCGTTTGCCCACCGTGTGTCATAGGATGGCCAGATGCAAACTTCGCGCCCTTTCGTCTTAAGCACTCCCCTGAGCTCTCTTTGGCTCTCAGAAGTACCTTGCCATCAGGTCGCTCCGACCTGGTATCACTATCCAGACGGAGAGATGGCCGTGGATCTGCCCCTAGAACTCTGGGGACGTGAGGTGATCCTCTGCGGGACGATGGCGCCAAAGCCTCAGGAAGCTCTCATGGCTCTGGGGCTAGTGAGCGAGGCTCTGCAGGCCCTCCAGTGTCGGGTGACGGCTTGGATCCCCTACCTAGCCTATATGCGACAGGATCAGCGGCAGCACCCCGGCCACTCCTACGGAGCGCGTCAGCTAGCCCGCATCGTTAGCGGATTCGGGTGGCAGCGTCTCATCACGATGGACCTACACAATGCCGCAGCTGAAGGTCTCTTCCAGTGTCCCGTATCGGTGCTCTCTGCCCAACCGCTCCTAGTGCGGGCGATGCAAGAGCTTGGTCTCAACAATCCTGTAGTCGTGGCTCCAGACTTCGGCCGGGCTAAGGGCGCATCCGACTTTGCGGATGCACTGGGCTGCCCCTGTGCCATCGTGAACAAGGCAAGGGGTTCTGCGGGAGTGACCGCGCGTACGCTCTTCGGTGATGTGTCGGGCCGTGATGTGATCCTCGTCGATGACCTCCTGGCTACCGGCACTACGCTGGTCCGGGCCGCTGAACTCTGTAAAACTCAAGGCGCTCGTTCTATCCGCGCCTGTGTGTCTCATGCCCTCTTCTGTGGAGACGCCCGTACACTCATCCAACAATCCCCCATCGAACAGCTCTGGTGTCTAGACACCATCCCCGTAGAACCTCCTCCCGCCCGTTGTGAAGTACTAAGCTGTGCACCCATACTACAAGCTATGCTCAACTTATAAGAGCGTATTTGAATAGGCCGTCATGATGACCCATACGATCTCCTCCCGCAGCCGTTTGCTGGGGAGCATTCTTCTCGTTGCTGGATGTTGCATTGGAGCCGGCATGCTCGGGCTGCCGGTCCTCACGGCACCGGGTGGATGGCTTCCCTCGGTAGCGTTCCTGGTAGGCGGTTGGCTGTTCATGACGGCAACGGGTTGGGTGTTGCTCGATGTGGCTCTCAACTTCCCTACGGACACCAGTGTGATCCAGATGGCACGTGCTCGGTTAGGTCGAACGGGTGCGGCGATTGGTGCAGCTTGCTGGCTCTTCCTTCTCTACGCGCTCATGGTTGCCTATGTGTTGGGTACGGGACCGATCGTGCAGACGTTATTGAGCGGCTGGATCAACCTCCCACCCGTCGTGGGTACGTTGGGCTTCTGCGGGATCTTGGCCTTTGCGCTGGTACATGGGGCTAGAGCGTGTGATCTATTCAATCGAGTCTTGATGATCGGTTTGATCCTAGGATATGTCAGCCTCATCTACGCTGGATTCCCAGAGGTGGAACCGCGCTATCTAGGTCATGTGGACTGGATGGCGGCCCTTCCAGCGGTCCCTTTGCTGGTCATCTCGTTTGGGTTTCACAACCTTGTTCCGACTCTGGTCTATTACCTGGAGCGGAACAGGTCTCAGCTGCGGTTTGCCATCCTCGTAGGGGCAGCGCTCCCTCTGGTGGGCTACCTGATGTGGGAGTATGTCTCGATGGGGCTCATCCCCTTGCCAGACTTTAGAGAGGGTGCTGCTCAGGGTCTCTCCGTGACGCAAATTATGGCTCAGGTGATCGGTAAGCCGGAAATTCTCGGAGCAGCCCATCTCTTTGCCTTCTGTGCGATCACAACATCCTTCATAGCGACAGCGCTGAGCATGATGGACTTCATCAAGGAGAGCCTCTCTTTACGAAGCACCATGATGCACCGCTGGATGATCTGTGCGATGGTTCTTCTACCAGCGATTGCCATTGCCTGGAGCTATCCAGACATCTTCCTAAAGGCGCTCACGTACGCTGGGGCCTATGGAGCACTGGTTCTCTTCGGTGTTCTACCGGCGTTGATGGACCTCACCTTCCGTCTGGATGAACGTGGGCAACGTCGTCTCCACTGGTTGAGCTGGAGCATCCTCGTCGCCAGCGTGGCTCTGATCGGGCTTCAGGTCGTTCTGGATATTCTGTGAAGCCCTCAGCGAATCAGAATGCCTCACAGCCAGGCGGTCCGATTACCTCGATCAAGGACGAGGTGGTAGTAGAGGCACGTTCCCTACAAACCGCCAAGGGACGTATTGCTGCAGGTCGCTGCCTGGCTGAGGGAGAAGAACAGATCCGGTGGGCGCTCGGGAGCCCCTGCCGGATCCTTCACGCCATCGTTCACGAGAAGCAGACAGGGCACCCAATCCTGAAAGACCTGAGAGACAGGGGCATTCCCATCTTCACCTGCTCAGACGGCATTCTCCGTAAAGTCACAGAAACGAATCACCTGATTCCTTTTGTGGCAGTCGTGGAGTGCCAAGCAGCCGACAGTCTCGAAAAGAGTGGTTTTGGACAGGGTGAAGGACCTCGGTAACGTGGGAACCATCGTGAGAACCGCGGAGGCGTTCGGTCTGAATTCTCTGGCCTCAACGGAACCCGACTTTGACCTCTTCTATTCGAAAACCATCGACTGCTCCCGAGGCAAGGTCTTTCACACCGTACTCCACCGATTTGCTTCCGGCGAGGCGGCCATTGAGCACCTACAGAAGTCTGGTCACCAGATTGCAGTGACGACGCTACGAGATAGTACCATCCAATCGTTTGTCCAGCTTGACGACCGACCTATTGCCGTCGTCTTCGGTAACGAAACCACCGGCGTTAGTCCTGAGATCGAGGCCAAAGCCGACATACGCATTCAGATTCCGATGAGTGGTACGGTAGAGTCCCTCAACGTAGGTGTATCAGCCTCTATGAACTGAAAATCAAATGGATCCTTGCCATGCTAAAGAAGAAGATCCAGACCTCTATGGGTCGTGACCTCTACGCCGCTTCCAGATGGGTGCGCCAACTACTAGACGTAAAGCTGAAGGAGAGCACTCCCTTCACGGCGGATCAAGCGATCCTCATGATGGTTCTTCAGTGCGACGGCACGGCCGTTCTACCCACCTTGGCACGAGATGCGGGTATCTTGCTATCCACGGACATCTCTTCGCTCCTGCAACCTCTCATCGACAAAAAGTTCATACGGAATGCCGATGGACTACTTTCTATGACTGAAACAGGCTCCGCAGCCTTAGCACAAGTCTGGACCATCCACGAGTCTGTCGAGCGAATGGTTCTCGAAGGAGTCCAGAAAACCGACCTGGAGGCCTTCCACAGGTTGATTCAGCAGATATTTGCCAACTGTGAGAAAGTCGTTCCTTTCGAGTAGAGCTTCGTCAAGAGGCTACCTCTAGATCGATTCTCCAGGCATTCCTTTGAAACCCAACTTACTGTCTCCCCTCTTGCTCCTGTTAGGGCTGACCAACCTCGGCGCGATCGAGAATTCCATCATTCCTCAGATGAACCAGTGTCGCCAACTCAGTTCTCTGCAGCTCGACAAATATCCCACAGCCCTTCAAGAGGAGATCCGCGAAGCCCTGCAACATACTGGAGACTGTCTCCGGATCGCGACCTACAATGTCCTCTTCTCTGGTCATGACGACCAACTAGCCTGGCGCGATCGTTGGCCACAGAGACTTCCAAGACTCGTCGAGACAATCCGGAACATCGATCCCGATATCTTAGCTGTCCAAGAGCTACTCTCAGAACAGCTCGACGACCTACAGTCACTCCTCAAAGATTGCTTCAATGTCTATGTACCTTCTGCGCCATATGGCGAGCTCAACTGCGTCTTCTATCGCAGCGATCGCCTTGAGTTGCTCAAGGGAACGACGGTCATACTCTGTGACAAACCGCGCCTCATGAGCGATAGCCTGACGATCGTCCAACTCATGGACCGCCAAACGGGACTCCCCATAGCGCTGTTCAACACTCACCTACCCTTTCATAGCATCGATTGGCAGGTCGATCATGCAAGGAAGATTGCTGACCATCTTCGAGAGGCTGCACAGAGCATGCCCACAGTATTCTGTGGCGATCTCAACACCTTTGCCACATTACTGGACAGACCAACCCTGCCTCTCTATGGCGGGGAATATGTCGAACGCATTCTCAGCGCATCAGGCGTACAAGATGCACGCCTTCACGCGCTCGTGGGACATTTAGGACCCTTGGGCACCTTTACCAGTCACAACGACCGCAGGCTGAAAGCCAAGCCTTTTTCAGGCTTTGGCGTACCGGGCGTGATCTTGGACCACATCTATGTCTCCGCATCGGTACATGTCCTCGTGCATGGCATTGAAACGGCCACTGTAGGGGGAGAGTTTGGCTCTGACCATATGCCGGTGGTGATCGATTGCCTGGTCGACACACGCTTCCAAGTTCCTGGTATTCTCTCCGGTGAGGCAGCTGCCATGCCATAGAATGGCATGTCCACTTGTCCGGAGAATTGCTCTAGAGGAAGGCTATGTTCTTCTCAGTCGTGCGAAAGACGGTTCTTCTCTGTTTGGCCGTATTTGCCCAACAGGGATGCGCACTAGAAACTGAGAGGACCCCTGATAGGGCAACTGATAGGATTGGTCGTTGGGGCTATGACATGTGGCTATGGGACGAGACCCTTACATGCTTCGGCAGAGCGAGACAAGCAGGACTACACGAATTCTGGAATGGAAACACCGGCTGGCCTGACGACTACGCCCGCCCAGCCAGAGACTATGCTGGGGCCAGGCGAGCCTTTGATGCTGCGTTTGATCTACATGCCCGATGGTTCCGAGAATATCTTGAGTCGCCCCAGAAGCAGATCGATAATTGGCTTCTCGACCATGCTAGGGCCGCTAGTCGTCACGATGTAGATCGAGTAGAATTCACTCAAACTTCCATAGAGCGGGCGAGAGAGTGGCTCCTAAAGGTAGAGGTCAGAAAAGAGACTACTTGGTCCATTTTGAACGAAGGCTGGAACCTGGTTTCGTCAGTCTCGTTGCAATACTACCAGCAGGATTCGAAGCAGAAAGATCCCAGAGCTCAATATGGGCGAGCCCTACTCCTGTTGGATCGAGGGAATGCCTACGAGGCGATTTGCGCCCTTGAGCGGTTGATTGAAAGTGGCTTGGCTGAAGAAATTGTACAACAAGACAAGAAGTCAGCTCAGGACTATTACGCGACGTTAGCACTAGCTCATTCCGAGTGCGGCGAATTCGGCGAGGCGGTGCTATGCCTCGACCAAGCCATCCGGTTGGATCCAGAAAACAAGAGACTCTATTTGGATCGAGCCATGGCCTACTTTGAGACCGGGGAACTAGAGGCGTCTCTGGCAGACTATCTCTCCTACGGCCTTCATCCATCGGGCGCGTTGATCGACCTGCCTGAAGTCACAGAATTTGGAACAGGAATTGCTCGTGGCATTGCCCAAGGTGGAACAGAAGCCCTGCAGGATTTTGCACCCAACCTTCTCTCATCCGCATATGGTCTCAGTCAGGGCCTATGGGCCTTTGTTACCGCACCCATCGACACGTCCGTTGAATTTTGCCAAGCAGCCTCGACTTGCGTGGAGGTCATTCGGCAATCTTCCGGTGAAGAGCTGATTGAAATGGTGGCGCCAGAATTGGCCGAGTTGGCTTCTAAATGGGACTCCATCTCCTCTAAGGAAAAAGGCTACCTCACTGGAGTGATCATTGGAAAATATGGCGTCGATATCTTTGCGGGAGCCGCCTGCGTCAAAGGTGTCAGGGCGTATCGAGATCTGAAGCGGGCCAATGCCGCTCTCACGCTGGAAACTCTCGCACAAAATCGTGGCGGTCAGCGGGCTGCCCTTCTGGCTGTCCAGGAAAGGCATTTGGCCTTCCGCAAATCGTACATTGAGCGACTGACGCTGGAACCAGATAAGCAGGGAAAACACATTTTAGGACACCAGTTTTACCTCGAACCCTTGAATCGCAGTATCTGGACACATCCCGATCCAGAAGGCATGATTAAGCAGCTGAGCGGCACAGGCCGGCATGTCCGTGGTATCTATGGGTCTCCAGATTTTGTAGAAATCGTTGAATGTGGCGAGATCATCGGCCTACGCGTGATCGCGGAAACGGGCGAGCAGCTACCTACGACACGCGCCAAGATTCACTACAGTAGAAAAGGAGCCCACATTGTCCCCGCGGACCCAGCCAAGTAACGACCCATATTACGGCCCACTGCACATCGTTTTGGCAGCCGAAACGGCCCTGGCAGGTGTAGTCATTGAACAGCTCCGTGCAGTAAGCGTAACCGCCGACCCTGATATGATCCGGCTTTACTTTGTCTATGAGGGAAACCCCGACGAGGACGAGTTGGAGGAATGGAGTTGTGCTGGCACGGAGCTGCACGCCAGCTACCCTTCCTCGGCAGGGGGGCTGGATGTTGTCTGTGAGCGTATTCCCGCACCTGGCCCCATTAACATACCCGGTGTATTGGTCTATCTCCGGAGAGAGGATCCTCCACAACAGGCCGCGATTGTTCGTGGTGCCATGATTCAAGAGGTACTTACCAACGCCCCTCCCACACGCCCTTACATCCTATATGCCACGAATCGTGCACTGTTGGGCGAAGTCACGCCCAATCTTCGCTACGTCCTTGTAGACTGGACCGAGCCCACCATACACATTGCCTTCTACTATGACGGCCCGATCACCGATCAAGACGCTGCTACAGCGGCTCGAGTTGCCGGCCGAGTCCAATCCTGGTTGACGGGCGCTCAGGTCAATGCCTTTGTAGAAAGGCTCGATTATCCCAACAAGATTCCGCTGTTCCCTCAGGATGGCAAGACTCGGGTGGCTGTCTATGCTCGATACGAGCTTCTTACAGCACGATAACAACTGAGAGCCCACATTGTCCCAACAAGTCCAAAGTCGCGATAATGATCCCTATTCCGCGAGGGGCATTGTTTTGAGCGCCGGAAGAGCGCTGCTCGACCGAGTCTTTCCCCAGCTTCGAGCGGTCAGCGTTGATGCTTTGACGACCAGCTTCCGTATATTTTTTATCTATGATGATCAGCTTGCCGAGGAGCAGGAAGAGGAATGTCGGTGCGCTGGAACTGAGCTACTTGCCGATTACCCTGATGCTATTGAGGTTTTTGAAGAGATCTTTCTTCACCTGCCGGCACCAGCAACCATCGTAGTTCCTGGGATCCTTGCCTATTTGCGTCGGGAGAGCCCCTCTCAAGATGAAGCCATTGCTCGGGGAGGCCTGATCCAAGAAGTCTTGTTAGGATCACCTGTCACACGTCCTTACATCTTATACGCAACAAATCGCGCCCTCTTAGGCGAAGTCACTCCCAATCTCCGTGAGGTTCTCGTAGGCTGGACGGAGCCCACTGTACGTCTTTCGTTCTACTATGATGGCCCGATCACCGATCAGCATACCGCTACAGCGACTCGAGCTGCCGCCCGCGTCCAATCCTGGTTAGCGGAAGCTCACGTCAATGCGTCTGTAGAAAGGATCGATTATCCTAACAAGATTCCGTCGCTCCCTCAGGATGGTGACACGCGGGTGACTATCTATGCTCGATACGAGCCTCCTGCTACACAATAGCGACCAGGAGCCCATATTGTCCCCGCGGACCCAGCTAATTAACGACCCATATTACGGCCCACTTCAAATCGTCTTAGCGGCCAAAACGGCCCTAGCGGGTGTAGTGATTGAACAGCTCCGCGCGGTAAGCGTAACCGCGACCCCTGACATGATCCGGCTCTACTTTGTTTACGAAGGAAGCCCCGACGAGGACGCGTTGGAAGACTGGAGTTGTGCTGGCACGGAACTGCACGCCAGCTACCCATCATCAGCAGGGGGGCTGGACGTTGTCTGTGAGCGTATTCCCGCGCCTGAACCCATTAACATACCGGGTGTGTTGGTCTATCTCCGCCGAGAGGACCCTCCACAACAGGCCGCGATTGCTCGGGGAGCTATGATTCAGGAAGTTCTTACAGGCGCCCCCCCCACACGCCCTTACATCTTATACGCCACAAACCGCGCTCTGTTAGGCGAAGTCACGCCCAACCTTCGCTACGTCCTTGTAGACTGGACCGAACCCACCATACGCCTTTTATTCTACTATGACGGCCCGATCACCGATCAGGACACCGCTACAGCGGCTCGAGCCGCGGCTTTTGTCCGATCTTGGTTAGCGACTGCTCAGGTCCAACCCGTCGTAGAAAGGCTCGACTATCCCAACAAGATTCCGCCGCTCCCTCAAGATGGTGCCACGCGGGTAGCTGTCTACGCTCGATACGAGCCGCCTGCCATGCGATAGGAACAGGGAGCTCTTCAGATTGTCCATTCGGACCCAGTAAAACAGGATTTGTCTACAATATCTGCTCGCCAGTTGGGATGACTATGAGCCGGTTCAAAATTGCATGTGTTTGCACTCTTGTCTCCTGCTGGATAGCTCCTCCAGCTATGGCAGATACTTTGACCATTATCGAGCTTCCCAAATCCGCTCAGATGGAGAGTGGCTCAATAGCCGAAGCTAGCTCCACGGGTGGTCAGCTAGATTTGGAAACGCCTCCTCCCTTCAAGCTGGCTTCCCGCGGCATGGCCCAGGGACGCGTGGCCATAGGCCTTTCCGCATTCGGGCTCTCGCTGAGCGCCGGATCCTTCATCCGATCCAACGAGCGCGTCATCCACGAAGTGGCCCTCGACATTCAGACGTGGCTGTTCTGTAGCAATATCCAGCTCACGTATGGGTGCCTCTTCAACGTGTCTCCTCATCTGAGTATTGGACCCTATCTTGGAGGCGCCTATGTGGCGAGCTTCGAGGGCCGGGCTACAGTGTTTCCAGCGGGTGGGTTTCGTCTCGTGGCCTTCCGCCAGGCCGCAGAGAAGAACCAAGCCTCTGCCTTCTTCGGCCTGCGGGCAGGCTTTCCCACCATACTACAGTTGGAATGTGGCTACGCCTTCTAGGGAACGCCCTTTCATAAGGGCTGCATTCATGTCCTATTTTCGGACTTGATTTATAATTGCTGCGGCTTTCCACTCGAGTTTTCCCCATGTCTTTGGTTAGACATCTATTCGACCTGTCAAAGGTCCCAAATTCTCAGTTTATATCAATGACACAGAAAATGCGCATAAAACACCCATATGAAAGCATTATAAAAAGATTGGAGGCGATATTAAATCGACAGGCAATTGTCTTTAAGGTTGTAGATGAGAGTGTGCATAAGTTTAAATCTCTTCGTTCACCGCCCAACAACGTCCTATCTCTGCACTCTATGATCACCGCCGAAGGTCACAAGGAAAATTTGCACAGGATTGACCGACTGCCCACTCCAGACAAGAATTTTACTACACTGAAGTCGGCGTTTGGATGCATCTACGAAACACATATCACGCGACTACTACAAG
>JBMOFD010000028.1:0-22099 GCA_049314435.1 Chlamydiia bacterium
GTCCGCTTGGTCATACAGCTCCTCAATCCGATCGAAGACGGCAAACACAGAGTCTCTTGCCCCATCGCAAAGCGGTTCATCGGCCCCCGGATGAACTGCCTCCAGATGCAGCTCCGAAAGATATCCAAACATGGCCATCGAACCTATGGGATCGAGCGTCCAATAGAATAGACCCAACAAAAATAGTTCCTTCTGTTGCCTCGCTGAATGAACCTCCGACAGAACGGAAGCGTAGGCTCCCTGCAGCTTGAGCATGCTCGCATGCGTACCGTCAGGGTTCCAATCGTCGGGTGTGATCTCCTTCAGGTGTTTCATGTGCTTCAATTTAGCCATAGCCTCTCGCGCGGTGATGAGATGATGGGCGATGCCGCCCATGACGTGTGTGTCCGATGAGCATGGCCTATGACCCTCCTGTTCATGACGCATGGCATCGCAACAAGCCGCCGTGATCTCCTCAACAATGTCATTACAGCGATCGTAATTGGAGGGCTTGTTCACGAGCCATGGTCTACATTCGGGAGTCCACAAGTAGTCCCCGAAGCGATTTAGAGTCCACTTGGCAAAGAAGAGCGTGAGATTTTCAAGACGCTCTCCTTGGGAAATTCGCCACTTCATATATGGAATGATGAGTCCTTCGGCAAGGTTAGCGAGGTCTTTGGCGAGCTCCACCCACGACAGACTCAAATTAAATAGCCCGTTACCTCTGGTCTGTTCGATGACATGGCACATGGTGCGGTCTAGCATTGCATCGGCACCCAAAAAGCACTCCGACGCCTTGGTGATGGGGTGCCCCAGCGCTAGTTCTATGAGAAAGCCCAGTGCGAGGGTGGCCCTGTGCATCGCCCGGGGGGCCTGGTCCATCTCTGATATCCGCATCTCCTTGAACCGATGACACAAGAACGAGAATGCATACGTAAGAGCCTGTTTCGATAGAGGTCTATCAGCAGCAAGGTAGGTGAACTTAAGGTCCGCCGTATTCTCTGGACTTTTGATGTAGTCCATGAGCTCATGAATGAGTAGGCCGGCTTCTGCTAGGACGACGTCTATTTCAGAAGACCTAGATGGCGAAGCCAACAGCCACCCGACTTTCGCTCTTACCGTAGCTACCCACTCCTCCACTTGGCCATCATGTCGCTGCCAATCCCGTGTGAATGGGATGCCCGCCAAGTTATAGCACAAATGAACAGCCCATGGATGGTTACTATGCGTGATAATATGTCCCCCGTGCTCATGGAGAGCATGGAGCATGCTAGGCAGAGCCCGTGACGGCCAGAAGGGCAATAGGAACACAGGTGCGGTCCACAGCTCACCGGCACCCTTAATCAAATTGAGCTTGGGGTCAACGCGAAGCACTTCCATCACGACTTGTACAACCGACTCGGGAAGTCTAGGGAAGATTCTTCCCTCGCGGACTTGTGCAAGGCTCACCTTCTCTAGGGAAGTGGCCACCGCCCACAAGGAAACCAGGTGGTGCAGGACCTGTAACTCGTCTATTTTGCCTCGTGCCGATGGAAGGAGTTGTTCTAGTAGCGGAGGCAGGTTCGCCACTGGAGGGCAGCATCGTGCGTCCCACACGAAGCGCATCAACCACGCCCTAAGGAGGCTCGGATCGATCCAATCAAAGCAGCCGGGACGAGGGTCGTTCTGACGTAGGGTCTGCAATATCTGTAAGATCGACAACGAGAGCACATGGGTCAGCTGATACTCTCGTGATATGCGCTCCTCAGCCGTTATGCCCTCAGGGCCCCAAGAGTTCTCCCCCCCTTCAACCGCTAGCCACTCCGCTGCCGTCGCTTTGGTCTCGAGCGTTAGAGGTTTCCCCATCTCGATGATCGTGGTTCTAACAGAACACGAGAGTTCCGGGGAAAGTCGAAGGAACAAGCTCTCTAAGTCGGGCACATCGATCATGAACTGACGCCACGCCCTCAAGTCGGTCGTCAGTGAAGGATGGCCTTGCTTCAGCATAAGCGGGATGAGGCGGCTCACCACCTCTCGACAATGGGGGATCATCGACTCACCCATCTCATCGAACAATTGCTCGTTCCGCTGACAAGCCGCAAATAGCAAAGCAAACACGCCAGCCGGGATGAGTTCTGGACGCACTTTCTGGAAGCATTGTCGGACTATAGTCACCAAGTAATACTCCACCACTCTAGATTCTCTGGGGAAGTCGCTGTTGATGCGAGGGATGATGCTCAGACCTTGCCTGAGACAGTCGCTCATCAAGTCTCGAAGAGCTGGAACGAGCTGGTCCAGACCCAAGGTCAGCAATCGCTCAGTCAAAAGGCTAATCACCGTGAACTGGATTGCCCATCCTATGTGCTTGCGGGGGGCGGCGAGACCTAGCAGCTCTCTCGCCAAGAGGCTAGCGCTCTCGGAATCCAGATGAAGGAGCAGAGCTTCTTGGTGGCTGGTCAAATCTTGCAACCGCTCAACCTTCCCTGGAGAGCCACCTATCCAGGAGCTAGCGGCGTCTCCCGATATAGCAAACAGAAGAATCCCGGAAACGGGATCTAAGCGACTCAGCTTCTCGCTGCATTCGAGAGCTTGCTTGGGCACGGCGCCCACGCCACTGGCTCCAGACTCCCCTCTCCTTAATCGTCTTCCAAGCGCGTTTCGGATATGAGGCCAGTCGACCGCATGACACACTCCGTCGACACGTGAGATCCTTTGCACAAAGAAGATCAGGTCTTCCAAAAAGTCGAGAGAGTGGCTCGCGAGCAGAGAGAGGCTGTGAGCCAGCTCTGCAGGAGCGCGTCCCGCCGTATCCATCCTGAAGCTCCTGGCACACCAGGTCGCATGATAGGATTGCGGATCGGCACACTTGGACACCCGCCCATCAAGAAGGCGGCAAACGCTCTTTGGAAAGTCACGCCCTTCATGGACCTTCAGGACAGCCTCAGCAAGCTTGAAGCAGTCCTCCTCTTTCCTTTGCACCATCTGCGCTAACAGAGGTTCTAGTTGCCTGAGCTGTCCAGCTGAGGGAAGTTCTGACTTGGCAACTCGTAACATGAATCGATTCCACAGTTCATCGAGGAGCTCCTCTATCTCCGGAGAAGGGCGGAGATCTTCCACAGGCGCGGTGCTCGTGCCGGGGCCCGCAGGCGCTCCCCATCGCGCACGAGCAAGGAACACGAAGGCATTCACGAGACCAGCTAAAGGCTCCTTATCCAGATCAAGGCCGTTGTGGACCATCCAGCACAGGGCCACAGCATGCTGACCTGTTCCCTGTTCTGCCAGCTGTTCGCCTACCTCCTCATAGACTCGGGACAGAAGAGGCGCTACGGTATTCCCTTTGAGTGCCTCGTGCCAAAAGGAGAACCAAAGCGGGCGATCCAGAAGGACTCTTTTAGAGAGATCTTGCTTAGTGGGGCTCTGGGGTCCTCTGGCCTTTCCCTTCGATTGGCTCAAAGCCTTGCAAATCTGATCACAGAGGCGACCTGGAATCCCCTCCTCCACCCCAAGGGATGGATCCCAGTTCATCACATCGAACAGGGAGGCGGCTTGATCGACGGAGAGCTCTGCTCGGCTGAGCAGAGAGCAGAGGCGCAGCCGCAATGAGACCTCTCCATCCCGGATAGCAGGCATCCGCAATAGGTTAAGCAGCTCGATTGGAGATAGCTGTTCAAAGCAAACTCTGCCAAGGAACGTCCTGACGACCGCCATCAGCTGGTCTCTGATCTCAGGATGTTTCTCTAGTTCGGGCGACATGAGCTCCGGGAATGCCGCGATCTCCGCAATTTCTCGAGCTTGCACACGCAACCGGTCGGACTCCCCCCACTTGCTCATAAGAGTCTCGATAGCTGGCAGCCAAAACTCCGCGGGTAAGCGGCAGTGCGTACAGAGCGCCTTGATCAAGGAAACCGGCCTGCATGCTGGATGCATCCCAATCACATGCACTCCATGAGAATACAGATCTGGACTGTCCTTGAGTGGACCTTCGATCAGCGTCTGCAACAGAACCGCTGCGCGATCGCGCTGCCCTTCCGCCGGTAGATCGTCCGTCACGAGGCCCCTTAACTCCGCTGGCGCCTGTTCGGGCCACGCGCACTGCGCATAGAGATGGGGCAGCAGTAGACCCCTGTTAACAAGGAGCTGCATCCAGCGATGCTGTGATGGGATGCGTGCTGACAAAGCAGACTGTACTGCTATATCCCATACAGCCACAGCGATCTCGTCAGAGATCGGCGGGTTCGATGACCACAACGTCTGCGCTGCTTCTACGGCTTCACGTACGCTGCGCCCTTGATGGCGATTTCCCGATTCGGGAAGACGGAGAAGGCGGAGATGGGCCATAAGCAGACGCTGCATGGCGCGCTGCATCCCGGGGGGAACCAGGGCGGCCATTCGCTCAACAACGGCACCTCTCGCGGCTGAATCTTGGCGCGCTAGGGAGGGGAGAACCTGGAGAGCTTCGAGGAGCTCCGGTTGCGTGGGCTGCGATCGGACCAGCCCGTCCCAGAGGAGAGCGGAACACTCCTCTTCCTCTCCCAGCTGAGCGAGCAGCTCGACAGCGAGCGCGCCTGACATTCCAGCAAGATCCGAACTGAGCAGCAGCTTTCGAACCATGGGGAGGATCGCGCAAGCCTTCTCTGGCATGGCTTTGATTATCTCCAGCATACGCTGCATAGTGGCGTGGACGTGCGCCGAGCGGCAATCTGGGTGTGGATGACGTGCTAAAGAATGGGCCCAGTCCACAAAGTGGGGATACCACTCTGTGAACAGAGTCGGGTCCGATTGAAGGACACGGCGAGTGATTGCATCCAGGTTGTCACGGGGGCTTCCCGATAGGTCTCCGTTGAGGAAGACCTTTAGATCTTCTGGGATCTGTTCGGGCCACTGGCAACCTGCCTGTACTTCCGGGGCTAAGAGGATCTGATTGATGCGCAGCTGCATCCATTGGGCCGGGGATGAGCGGCTGGGTCCCGTCAGAACCTGCAACATCATGTCCCACGTACCTCGAGCAAGCTCCCCAGATGTAGACGGAGAGAGCCAGATCTGTTGCGCCACATCCAAAGCTTTCTGGACGATCTTCTGTTGCCACTTAGGGTCTGCGTTTCGGTTTTGGATCAGATGGAGGCGAGCCTCCATCAGCCGATGAAGCAGCTGGCATGCCCGCGGATCTCCTCCAGCGAGATGCTGCAGCACCCCTTGCACCATAGATGGATCCTGATCAGCCAACGACGAGAGGTGCCGAGAAGAGTGAAGAAGGTCAAAGAGCGCCGCAGCAGATGGAGCATCCTGTGAGTGTTGTTGGTTAAGCGCTCTCCACAGGAGGTTCACACTTCTTGGATCATCATGTAGATATTCCAACAGCCAGATCAGATCATGTGCAGGCAGAGCGGACAGCTCTAGATCGCACAATAGAGACCGCATCTCTCGGAGAATGGCCGGCGCTGCGGACGGCGACGCCCTAAGAGTGGCCAAAAGGATCTTAGGGAACTCGCCCGCGATCTCTGCCACCTCGGGGTATAGATGTCGTAGGCTGTTCAGTTGAGCGAGCCACGTCGGCAGGTCAGCTGGCCGACTGCGGATCAGCTCCCTGGTCCATTGCGCCATATCTCTGCCAGGAGACTCCCCCACCAAGCCCCTCTGCGAGGTTCTGGATCGTCCCTGCTCCAACAGGATCTCCATCTTCTTAGACCTGGCTCGCCAGCATTTCAGCATGGCCTGATGAGGCCGGAGCATGAGCGCGCCTGCTTCCAGGCAACACAGGTGCTCAGCCGACACCGCTTGCGTATGACTCATGAGATATGCTTGCAGCTGCCACGCTGTCGTAGCCAGCAGCCTGCTTCTAGGCACTGGCAGTGGGCTGTGGAGCCAGTGGGCATGCTCGCCTCGCCAAACCTTTTCTAGGTGTGTCAGCGTCTCATCTACATCTTGAGCTGTCCATACGGTACGGATCTCGCCTTCCGGGAGGCACCCAACCTCCTGCAGCCAAGACTGAAGAAGCTGTAGGTCGACGGTTTCGAGAACCTCGTCTAAGACGTTCGAAGAGAGGGAGGCCCTATCTCCATCAGACGCTTGAAACTTCTCGTCACCTCGGATCGGCTGCATCAGCCATGCGAGAAAGCGACCCGCATCCCCTGCGGTCTTCAGAATCGCGCCTGTCATGCTATCTAGCCGAGGTCTATCGACTTGGTCGAACGTCTGACCTTGCTCGTGAATCTCTAATAGCCGATGAGCCAGCGGATTTTTCTCCCGCCATGCGGATAAAAAGGTTAGCAGCTGTCCGCAGGAGCCGAGAATCCCGGGTGCGTAGTTTCGTTGGAAGATGCTAGCCGTGAGAGTCGTTCCGAGGGTATCTTCTGTGAACACCCTCATATCGAGTAGTTCGTATCGCCCTTTCCACTTAAGCCAGCTCCTCCAAGACACGGGCTGACCATCCGGTCCAATGAGTAGCGCATCCTCCAAGAAGGGAGACAAGATCGCCATCATGGCTTGGAAGCCAAATGGCGAGGCCGAACCCAGCTTGTGCCTCATCGTACGCAGCTCGCCCACAATCCCAGTCGGCTCACCAAATTCTGGATCACTTACATGAGGAAATAGCTGAACCACTTGGCAACGAGCCGATGGCCACCAGGTGGCCGTCTGGTTTTGCCTTGCCCATCGTTCCGCAGCATGAGCCTCCATCCCCTTGGCCAAGCTGGCACGCCAGTCGAACACCTCACCTAATGGCTTCGAGCTACTGTCAGGGACTGGATACCAACGCTGGCGACCGGGACGAACGCTCATCTTGATGCTTCGCAGACAACCCTCGCGCACCGACTTCAGGTCTGGGATCAGCAAGGTGCGATCCACATAGTGGCGTACGCTCTCCCCCGGGGATCGTCCCTGAGCCATGCAGACACCCCGCATTGCAGGGGGATGCAGGGTAAGATAGAAATTGTCCCCCTCCCCGAAAAAGAGGCGGTTGTGACCGAGTGTAATATGCAGAGTGAATGAGGCTTCATGGCCTTGTTCATCGGTCACCGGCACCTCATAGAAGGCAAAGATAATTCCTGCCTCTAGCTGCGGTGGGGTGCTTTGGTACCTTTTGGGGCCCGTATCTTTCGCTGTCCAGACTGAATCGGGAATCCCAAATGCCTCGGCTATCGCCAAATGCAGCGCCGTGAAGCAGCTCTCCCAGTCCCCATGTCGCCATGGTGGGCGCGTAAGCCCACTTAGGTATACGCAATGATCCAGATCGTTATATCGTTCGAGTCCAATCTGATCATCGGAGAGCCTTTCTTCAGATCGTGTAATGAGGTCATGATGGGTGCTTCCACTGCCCATGACCGGGATCTCGTTCTCGGAAAGATCCAGAGCTTTGGCAATGGCGCGACCGCTCGTTGCAATCAGCTGGCCCCTATTAAAGGGTTTCATCATATGGGGGGATCGGATGGGAAGGTCATCCAACCGAGCTAATCGTCGCTGCGTCCTCTTCTCCCACGCCTGAGGACTCATCTGCAGGACCTGGGCAATCTCCTCCGATGTGCCGCACTGCAGGACAAGCTCATGAGCCATCTCGTGACGCTCGGAGCTCTCTCCATCTGAGGCACGCTGGTCCCAACCCGCCAAATTCCTTGCCCTGCCTGGTTCCGCACCGACCCGATTACTCATCCAGTTTATCCCTTCGAATCAAACGCAGGAGGATTCCCAAGGATATCCTCCCGACTAGCTAATGGATGGATGGCCATCGTTCGCGCAATAAAAACTAAGCCACCAAACAGATAGTGAAACTCCAAACGAGGAACAAACACACCATGGGGCGCAAGATAATAACCTAGATGGAGCCCAAGCCTCAATGGAGAATGGGAAGATCTCCTCAGGCACACGCTTGAAGAAAAAACAGAGCCCACCAAAAGCGTTGCTCTCTCCATCAAAGAATTGCTAGATTGCGGTTTTGCTCAGCGGAGAACGAAATGCTCGCATGTCTCATCGTCATTCTAGCGGTCCTGACCGCCATCTATTGGAAAAGAAAAGACCCTGAACAGTGCTGGAAGGTGGCCTTTCTACGCGCCGGCCTTGTTTGGTGCATCGGGGTGCAAGGGGTCTTAGCCGCTATAGCCTACCAATACTTCCCTAATGACCTGGCGACCTGGCTAGGCTACTTCCATCCAGAAGCTCAGGACGGAGCGGCTCAAGCCATCATACAGGGTGGCGCTCTAGCGGTCGGCGTAGTAGGACTCCTTCATCTACGAAGGATCCGCAACCTGGACACGAACTCAGCAGCCATCGCAGGGTTTGTCTTCTTTAATACGTATGTCGCGGGATACCTAACTCAAAACCCGCCTGAGGGATGGATTTCCATCACCCTAGCGTCTCTGGCGTGGACGACCTACTTCGTGGTTCCGCTTGTCTTGCTGGCTATTTCAGCGTGGATATCCTTCCAACAATGGCGATCAAAGTCCTAAGGCTGCTTCAGCGACCCTTGCTGGTCAGGCTGTTGGTAGTGCGGATGAGAGGGCAGCATCACCTGTAGAGAAATGCGCCCACCCTCTTTGACCAATTTTGTCCAGGTGCTCAACACATTGAGCAGGGCTTGGAGACTCTTTTTACTGCTTGGATTGAGCATCGCGATGTCCCTGACCCAGGTCGCGTACTGGGCCGCCCAAGGAGTCACCCAAACAGGCTCCTCTGAAGAGCTCTTAGATCCCTTCTTTCGTCGAGCGATAATACGGGGAGATTCTTCTGGTTCAACTCGATGACTCTCCGGAGCTCCTATCCCCTCGTGAGCCAGTTGCTGCGCCCTGACCAATGTCGAGCAAATGAATTGGCTGGGCGCCGATTCAGCCGACAGCAGCGTAGGCACAATCAGATCAGCTAAGGTCTCCCCGATCGCGTAGTGGACGCCTATAGTCTGGTTGTTGCGCAGCAGCTGTAGAGTGGTGATCTCCAGTAGAATGGCCCGGCGACCAGTGGATAACTCTGCTTCGAACTGACTGTCTTCGACAGAGCCTGCTGGTTTGGCTGCAATCCAATGGGTTACGAGTGCGGTTCGAGCCCATGCCATATCTTCATCAGAAAGAGGTTGGGCATATACGAACCCGAGTTCTTCATAGATCTTCCCTGCCCACTCTCCTGCTTGAGTTTTGAGCTGCTCATCTGCTCCTGGCTGTATGGCGATCTGGCGAACACAACTCAGATAATCAAGCAGCGCCCGAAAGGCATCTGGACGAAGGATCCACTTGGGAAGCCAGCTCTGGATCTGAGCCCTTTGCCGATCGTCTAGGAACCAGGCAACGGCTTCCGGCGAGAATCGACCTTGTTGCTGAATAGCTTTCTCCTTGAGGAGGAATACACGCAGGCTGAGCGATGCCGTGTACAGCCTCTCGAAGAAGAGGCTCTCCAGCCCATCACCCGATCTGGGGCATTGGTCGAGTAGATTGTCCGTAATCGCCACAAGACGCATCCAACTCGCATGATCCTTGAGGAATGCTCTAGATGGGCCTCCCGCTGGTTTGTTGGCGAGTGCATGGAAGACCGTAAACAAGGTGTCAAATAGGACGGCCGCCATATCTCCTTGCTCGATGTTGGGTTCCGATGCAGCAAGCGGCTGAGGCAGGACCAACTCCTCCAGGAGGCAGCAGAGGTCGTCATGCGTCTCCGCAATATCTAAGTAGAAGCCAAAGGGACTGGCAACAGTACGGAGCGCCTGCAACGCGCCAAGGCCGAGTCGAACTTGATCCAAGGGAACGAACTCCGGCCCCAGAGCCGTCGAGCAACGACCCTCCAGTACCAATTCGATGAGCGCGGCTAACACCCGAAGCGCTCGACTACGGGCCTCTTCCAGAGGAACCCCCTCACCCACCCAGCATTTTAGACTGGGCAGACTCTGCGCCACATGAGAGAAGGCCATGGCGAGCGCCTGGCTACCCAACCGTTTCGGCTCATTCGATGGCCTCACCAGGACTCCAGGAGGGAAAGTCGGTTCAAGGACACCTATAGCCATCGACTTCTCATCAAAGTGGCGACCAGGATGACTTAACCGAGGGATCTCTCCTGTGATGTACGCCATCGCATCCTGGATCAGAAAGGCAGCTACACCGAACATGGTCGTCTCAGACACTGCGCTCGGCTCGCCAGCACAATCGACCATCAAGGCACGCAGGGCATCCTGCCAGGCAAGAAGCCTGGAATCAGCCTTCATGAGCTCGGGTTCGATGCACACGGTCTGGATATACAAACGACGGGCGTCGTCCTCATGTTCGGTCTCCAGCAGCCACGGAATATGTCGGTGAAGCGCCTTGAGAAGTGGGGGCGACTCCCATGGAGGGCAGAGCGATAGCAGCCGGATCGTAGCTATCTTGAGCGGAGCAGCCAACGGCTCAGCCTCACGATCCAACCAGGTGAGGGATGGATCGTGTTCTATGAGAGCCGTCATGACCCTAAGCACCGGGGAATCGATCAGATCCTCCGCACGCCTCTCCTCTAAAAGCCATCTTGCCGCGATGCAATACAGATCATGTTGATCATCTGCACTTGGCAGTAAAGGTTGCAGCCATCCCAACATCATGTTCAGCGCATCCCTCGGATGGGACCGGTTGATTGATCGAGGGGGAGCTAGCCCCACCTCCCACACAAAGAGGTGTAGCCACCTCTTAAGAAGCCTCGGATCAATCGATGGCTGAATCCCCTGACTGTTTAGAAGCTCCACGGCGTCCCAAACAGCCATATAGAGCACCAGCGTCAGGTGAACGGGAAAATCGACCGGACCTTCATCAGACAATGTGGTCTTCCAGTCGTCCAAAAGCCACCCCTCTGCTCTTCTCCTTTGGTGGGGATCCAGATGAATAGTCTGCCCAAAGGCGGTCATGAGCCCTTGTTCTTTTGACTCATTCCCCATCTCCTGCACTAACCGGCGGCAGAAGGCCAAGTCATACGGTTCCGCTCGATCGCCTGTTCGCAACATGAGGGAGACAATGCGTTGCACCGTCGCCTGACAGCAGGGCACCATCGCCGCTGGATCCCCTTTGGTGCCGGTCTCTCTGGAAGATAGCATCAGAAATGCCAGCGGAATCGTGGGCAGCAACTCAGGTGGAGCTTCTGGAGAACACCATGGAGCCATCACCGGCCAAAGATGCACAAAGTACTCGAGGATCTTTTCATGCGAGGGCATGGTGTCCACCAAAGCTGTGAACAACTCGCGCACGGCTGTAGGGTGGTTTTGGCTCCACTCCTGCCAATCCAGCAGCTGGATCCACTCGAACATGACCTCCACCTCATCGAGTGTGGCCTTCGTTCCATGAAATGTCGTGCGAGCTTCCAGGAACTCTAATAGGAGCCCGTCTGGAGCCCTATTGCATGATCCCTCTGTCCCAGCATTCTCACCGCTTGTCGGAAAGTTCGGGCGCGCAACAAGACCATCGTCTGACAGGTCTTCGGTGTTGGATGCCGCCCGCTGGACGAGCGTAAGCGCCACCCAAGCATGGGCCATCCACGGAAGAAGCTTCTGGGGAGGCCTCATCGTAAGCACCTGATGAGCCAAGGCCATAGCCTCTGAGGGTTGCATAGCCTTCAATGACCCTAGAAGGCTCTTCAACATCTCATCAAAGGATCCACGTCGTTGAGGCCTCGAATCGATGGAGTCGGCGAGCAGGTCAAGCCCCCAGATGAAGAGCACTAGACCAGAACCAAGGTCATGGCGACTCAGCTTTTGAATGATGAGGGGTAGGTCTTTACATGGCTGTGCTGAAGGCTTTGCATGCCTTAGAATCCCGGCCAACGCCGACCGAACTACTGGCCATTCCACCTCCAAAGTGGGTCGCCCAGACAGGCAGATCTCCTTGAGCAAACTCATCATCCTGAGAACGGTCACCTGATGGGGAAAGATGGAGACCCACTTTGTGAAAAGGGCAGCCAGCTCCGAGGGAGAGCGTTGAAGAATCTTGGATTCCAGCGTCCTGCAGCACCACTCTCCATGATAGGACTGTAGGACGCCCTCACTGATGCGCTGGTCGAGACGTCTTCGGACACCCTCCGGAAAATCCCCCGCCGCCTGACACGCTGGAAGAATCGACTGCGCCAGCTGGAATGAGTCCTCCTCTCGTATAGAAACCATCTTCTCCAGGATAGGAGCGAGCCTCTGCACCTGCTCTCTGGTAAAAAGACCATCATCGGCGGTCGCCTTCAACTGGTTCCACAGTCTTTCATGGAGACCGCCGATGATGTGCGCATCTTGGTCCGAATTACTGTGCATGGAAGTTACAATCAGCAGCCAGTCGATGAGACTAGCTAGTCCGCTTGCATCCACTTTGAAGGTAAATCCCTTTTCCAGAGCCCAGCAGAGCGCTACTGCATGTTCTACGGTACCTTGTGCTAGCTCCTTCCCCGCCTTGCTCAACGCCGTCGAGACTTCCCAGCCAGCCGCCTTGCGCTCAACTGCCTCACACCAGTAAGGAAACCAAAGTGGTTGCTCCAGGAAAAAGCTCTTAAGCTGCTCCGTGGAACCCGGCTTAGGTGGTACCGGACCCTTGTCTCGTCGACCCCTAACGTCCGAGTGTTGAGCTTCCCGATGATGCATAGCCTGCACCAGTCTCCTGCAGAGGCTCGCAGAAGAGCCTGGATCGATCGAGGGATTCCAATGCAGAGATTCGGCAAGAGCGAGAGCCTCCTCTGGCGACAATTCGGCCTGACTCAGGACATGGCTCAGGTCTAGGGGCAAATCACAACCCTCTCCAAACTTGCGAAGGATAGCAAGCAGCTCTCCAGGCGGGAATTCTTGGTAGTCGACCCGAGCCAAGATCCTCCGAAAAAGCTGCTTTCGCTCTTTGAACTCTTCTGTCTGCATGAGGCTGCAGTCATGCAGATGGGTGATGAGCTGAAGGAGCTCACCGAGGGGAAGTCGAAGATGTTGCCACGACTCCATGTGCCGTTCTACGGCCTCGATCAACGGCCCCGTAACTCCACGCCCCCTGGCACAGATGGCCTGGATCATCAAGTGAGGCACCTCGCGTAAGACCGCTCCGCCAAGCGGATGGCTGTCGAGAACCTGATGCCATCTCTGGAACAGAGCCGGGTCGAGATCGAGGATCCGTCGAGTCAGAGCCACAAGACGCGACTGAGCAGATGGTTCCACATTTGTGCGCATGGGCGCGCGCTGCGCTAGCGCATCGATCCGAGATTTGATCACCTGCGTTCCGCAGGAGAACTCTTTCGTCTCTCTATGGAAGACTCCAACTGGAGTTGGAAACGCTGTCTCCTGTATGGGATCGGCCTCACGGCGCGCCCCGGAAGATTCCGCCTCCTGTGGGTCTTCCATCGCAAATCGCCTCAACAAAGGCCTCAAGGCCGCTGGGCCGGGCTCGGGCCAACGACATGCTGGGCGGATCTCCGGTGGCAAGAGGATCTGGTTGAGCAGGAGCTGCATCCACTGTCCCGTACGGACATGTGTGGCCTGAAGAAGACCTTGTACAACGAGGTCCCATACCTCAATGACGATGGCCTCGGAAACGCCCTGGAACATCCAGACGCGTTGCGCCAGGTTCAGAGCCTCTCGTACTGTCTGCTTCTGACCATCCACCCCCAAAGGCGACTTGCGGAGCAGGCTCATGCAGGACGAGACCACTCCCCGCAAAGACTCTTTTAGAATGGCCTCGTGATCTGATGTGCCATGAACCGCACTCTCCGTGATGGCGCTGATGACACGTTCCGCTAGTAGCGGCTCCTGTTCAGCCAAAGACGCGAGGTGTTGCAGTGCGCGGAGCAACTCTCCACTGCTGGGTGAAATCTCGCTGAGCTGCGTCCAGACGAGGGCAGCCGACCCTTGATCTCCCTGGAGTTGCTGAAGAAGTCCCAACAGAACTTCGGCAGGCCAATCGATGACCAGTCCTTTGGTCCAGAGCTCCTGAATGACCGGCCAGATCTCCGACGAGCTTCTGGATGCTTCGATCAGGAGCGATGGCATCTGACTGCAGAACCGAGCAGCCTCTTGACTGTGTGCAGCGGCCGCGGTCAAGAGTCGGCACCAGGAGACTAGATCATGCGGACGTTGACGGATGAGCTCCTGGGTCCACTGCCTCAGCGCATCCTGAAGGTCTCTTCCGGAGAGATTCCAACTCCACAGTGTGGGATGCTCGCGCTTCAGCAAAGCCGTCATCTCACTTGGCAGCCCATCCCAACAGTCGCGCATAAGAGCGTGGGGCTGCACCACGAGCGCACCCGCCTCTAAAGACAAGATCTGATGCCTTGCTGGATCCCGTGTATGGTTGAGTAGGTAGACACCCAACAGCCAGGCCATCTCGGCTAATACTCGATGTTTGGGAGAGGGTCTTTGTTGGGTTGCACAGTGGGCATGAGCCGTCCACCAGATCTGTGCGAGACAGCTTAGCCCTTCATCGGTCTCGGCCGAGGTCCACTGCTGGTGGCGCTCCGCCTGGTCTAGGCGATGCACTTGCTGTAACCAAGTTTGAAACAGCTGAGGATCGACCTGCTCTAGCATCTCCTCTAGTCCGCTCCAGCTGATGGGAGTCCTCTCCTCAGTAGGTTGAAGCAGAGCCCGCAACAGAGGATGAGAACCCGCCCTACTCTCAAAAAGAGCCGCTTTGGTCCTCTCAAGGAGAGTAGGTGCAGCCTCACTCGTGCCCGCTGATCCTTCTTGGTGAAGGATCAGGAGCTTACGTGCCAAATCGTTGCCGGCACCACTCCATACCTGCAGTAGGGCGAGCCATTCCGGGAATGGCTCAAGCCCCCCCCTAGGGAACGCTTTCTGGAAGATCTCTCGACTCAGTACCCCCAGAGTCTCCTCCGTGAAGAGCGCCATGGGCATCGGAAAAGAACCGAGAGCCCCTTTGTAGAACGGAGAAGGCCATGACGTCCACGAACACGCACGATCATCGTTAGATGGTCTGATAACTCTTCCTTCCAAGAAAGGCGCTAAGATAGTCAGAAGAGCCTGAAAGTAATAAGAACTCAGCTGCCAGACCTCTGCGGACCGGCACATACCCATTTGTGGGCCCGATCCAAACTGCGCAGCTGGCATATAGAATTGACCAAAGGGGCTCTCTGACATCCACTCTCTAAGAGCCATTAGTTCTTGTGGACCCGACTGGAACGACGCAAAGCAATGGACCCGGTTCCAGAGATCCGTGAGATCTTGAATCAGCCCCGTACGTTCACCGTATGTCTCATCCATAAGGTGAGGAAAGAGTTGAATGAGTTGAGTGCGAGCAACCGGCCACCAGGAGCGGTCTCGGTGCTCCGCACCCCAGTCCGCTACACTCTGCCTGAGCAACTTCATCCCCTCTTTCCTTGAACGATCCTTTAGAGCGCGGGTGAGCAAGGCCTCCACAAGGGCCCAGCGCAAGTCTAGCAACGCCTTAAGCTCATCTAGTCCAGATGCGAGGTGCGCACTCAGCCCCTCTGGGATCGGAACCCACCCCTCGAGGATCTTGGTCACACTCCTAAACAGGGCTCTGCGAGTCTCCTGTGGGTGCGGGATCGCAAGGACACCATCGAGGTAGTCTAAGAGGTTTTCCTCAGGAGTGCGTTCCTGAGAGACGCAAGTGACCTGGGGCTGTGGTGGATGCAGTACGAGGCCCAGGTCATCTCCTCTCGAGAAGAAATCACGACGAGGCGAAGCTGACGAGATGACCAAGGTCACCTGCACGGCGGCTTGATCACCATGGATGTCTCGAAAAGGCACTTCGAAAAAAGCGTAGACGTCCCCTTCGTCATCACTGCTATCGGGTCGATATTCCCGGGGGAAGACGCACAACTTGCTCTTTTCATGCAGTGACCATAGGTCTGCATCGACCCCAAACGCTCTAGATATGGCTGCAGTTACCTTGCGGAGGCACTCAACCCAGTTCCCTCTGTATTGGCTTCCAAGATCCAGACCCCTCAGATCAACGAGATAGTCAAGGTCGACGAAAAGCCCAAATCCGATCTCCTCATCCGGCAATTGCGGTTCGCTCTGTGCGATGACCCGATGGTGCACGCTTCCCTTGGCCACGATCAGCGGCTCATCGGCTAGCTGTAAGGCCTCCTTCGTCTCACGCGCAATGTCATGCAGCAAGCCCTCTAGAGTGCATTGTCTCCCCGAATAGACGTTCGTAATCGGCGGCGTGTTCAATGTATGGAGTCGACGTTGGGTCCTCTCCTCCCACTGGTCGGGCTCCAATCGAAGCTTCTCCGCCATCTGCTCAGAGGTCGCCGTATGCCAAGGCGCGCCCGACGGATTGATGAAGGCTGGTCGTGCCGCTCCGCTAACCGGAACTTCCGCCACGCCCAATTCATTCGCCGATCCTGTCCTCACACCGAGCGACACACTCATTAAACACCAAAAAATACAGTTGGCTCTATTTGCACAACGCTAGCCAGCGACCTGTGCGCCCTAAGGGCGCTCGACTGCAGCAGAAACCGCCTGCACTCTGGCATCGAACCTGTTGAACGGCAGCGACTTTGATCACGGCCGAAGCATGATAATCTGAACCAGAAAGAAGACCAAGCTGCGCTTGCGTAGCACACCGAAAAGGCTAACGGATCGCGTGTTCATGGGGTCACGAGGGCGACTAGTCATCCGATGGAATTGCATGAGACCAAACTATGACCCCCGCCTACGCTCTCAAAGCCGGTCATGTAAATGACGTCTACTTGTGCCCAATCTTTGGCGCCACAGATCACGCTGACCAATGCTATGAACAACACGCTCAGGAATGGATATCTGAACCCTGGAGAGGGCCTGCGCGGATCCTCAATCAGACTAAAAATCGCTAGCAGTGGGTGGTCTGGGTACGGATGCTCGAATGTTTTGGGCTTCACGTGTGTAGGCATTGTTCCCTTCGGTCGTGGCATATCTGGCAGCTCAAGTAGCAGTGGAGGAACAGTCTATAACCCCTACTTCTTCCCTCACAGGCCCCTGTGACTCCTACCCCCTAATTCAAATAAGTTTATTGGATTCCTGTACCCTGATCAGTTGTGTTAGCGCCAAGTAGAAATGTCCGGTCAGCGCTTTGGCCGTAGAAAGAAATTAGGTGGTTGATGCTGAGCGGCTCTGTTGGAAGCACCTACTCAGCAATGGGGCAGCTCTTCAAAAGTCCTGCTGCTCCATGTTCCTCCTGCAGCGGCTGCCCTACAAAAATCCCGTAGGGATCCAGTTCAACCACATCCGCAAAGAGACGGGCGCCTGCCTCCCATCGTGTGGACCAGCTCCCCGTGCAGCTGCAAGCCTGGAGAGAGATCCTCTTCAGGAAGGGGCTGGCATTAGCCACCACCAGTCGGTCCTCTTCTGGGCGCCTCCCAAACCTCAGCGAGGCCAACACCTCACCATCTTGCACAATAGGCCTCCAGGCGGAACGGCCGCCTGATGACTGAAAGGCTACGTCGCGGTCCTGGAGCTCACAGGCCTGTTGCCACTCCTCCATATGAGCCAGCTTCACAGCGGAGTCTCCCCTCCCCCACCCAGTCAGGTCCCCGTCGATCACCCCAAGTGGGTCCATAAAAGCTCCTGGAAGAGCCAGTAACGCCCACATCTTCAGTAGGCGAGCCCGCTGATCCGCCTGTTCTCGGTTACCACCTATCATATTCAGCGGAAGCCGGCCAGCCTCCTGGCTATGTGGGTAGAAGAGCTGGTCGTGCGAGTCTAGATAGTTGACTAATCGGTAAGACCCGCGTAATAGCTCCGGCGTCAACATCGCTTGCCATGGAGCCGGCTTCGTGGTTCGAGAGCCTGCCATTGCAATGAAGTTCCAGGCGTAGGTGAGGCCCTGCCCTGCCGCTGCCACGCCCCGCGTCATTGAGGGATCCATTAGACTGTCCTCAGCAATGAGGATCAGGTCTGGTCGAAGCGCTCTAAGCCGCTGTGAAAGCCTACAAAGCAGCTCGCGACCCACGCGATCCCGACGGAGCAGGGCCTCGCGACTCAATCCAGGCGGGGCAATGGCTGTCTCAATGGAGTCGAGTCGAAGCCCATCGCACCCCGTGGTCAGCACATAGAAGGCACAGCAATCCACAAGCCAGTCCTGCACCCATGGCTGCTCTAGATCCCAGATATAAGAGCCCCAAGGAGACTCGATCTCCCTGATATGGGGGCCTGGGCTCTGGTTGCGAGATCTCGTAACACCATGGAAGAGAACCATGTCGAGGATCACGGCTAACTTCTCCCGATGAGCCTCATCCACCAGGGCGCGCAGCTGATCGATATCCCCCATGGCTGTATCAAGGGCCATCGGCCCGTGGGGCCGATATCCCCAGTCAGATTCAGCATCGCGCTGGTGCGCGGGACACAGTTCGACCGCATTGAATCCTTCCGTCTTGGCTCGCTTCAACCACGGAGCGGCCTGCGCAACCGGAGAGACTTCCCCTCTCTGGAAGGGCGGTAACTGGGCAATCCGTAGAGCGCTTGGATGGAGAGCGCTCAGGCTAGCCGTTTTCCAGGTGATGCGATCGGGAAGTCGGGAGACCCACTCATTTCCTTGGCGATCGATATGCAACACGGAGAGGTCTTCTACAAGGAAGGAACGTCGATCATCTTGTGTGAACTCCCAAAGGAAGGGCGCTTCAGCAGGCAGTGGTCCCGTATCGACGCTCCACACGCCGGCCGTTTGCTCTTTTGCAGAGATTCTCTTCGGCGAAGTCCCCAAGGGATCGATCACCACCGAGACCTTCTCAGCGGGCGGCAAGAGCGCCTCAAAATGAACGCCCTTGTCAGTCAGACGGGTCCCAAATTTCGAGACCTCGCGAGGCCACTGGTGGGGCTGTAGCCGTGCTATGGCCGGAGGGATGTCGGCAGGAGGCATCACCTGCATGCATTCGACTAGCACGGATCTTCGTGTGTCGGAGAGTCTCTTCCACCAGCGAGACAGGCCCTCTGGCCGCTCCCGATCTAAGGCACAGAGCACCCGCCAATCGGCTAGAGCTTGATAGATCTGGAAGTATCGGTTGATCGTATCGGCCCAGGGGAATCGCACCACACGCACGCGAGCTCTTCGGTCGGCCAGCTGTTCGGGATGACGACAGATCTGATGAAACTGCTCTAAGGCCTCGACCAAGGAGTCTCGTTCGATCTCTCTCGATTGAATGGGAAGCGCCGAATAGTAGATCCCTCCCTCCACCTTACCGATCCCTCCGCTCTGCCGCCCGATAGGGATCGTTGCAAATTCTGCAGCTTCAAGGTCGACATACCCAAAGGGCTCATAGAAGCTAGGGAAGAGCAGCCCATCAGAGCCCATGAGGAGGTCATCGCGTTCCTCATACTGGACAAACCGTGGGAGTACGACCAGAGCATCGGGATAGCGCGCTGCCACCGCCTTCAGCTCTTTCATCCGCTCCTGGGCGTAGGCGTCCACCTCTAGAGCGGGCCCTGCCACAATGATCTGCCCGCCACTCTCGATCCAACTCGGAGCTGCATCGATGATGGCGTCGATGTTCTTCTGCTGCGTGATCCGTCCAATGAACAGGAGCAGTGGGCTCCGGGGCGTCTCCTTCAAGCCATAGCGCTGCTGAAGACACGCCTTAGCTTGAGCCTTAGCCTCATCGGTCGGGGCCCGTTCCACTGACACAAAGCCATTGGGGACCCCCAGTAAGTTGAACTCAAGGAATCGTGGGTTGGAGTGCGATTCAACAGGCAGAGATTTCCCCTTGGACATCGCCTCGGCAAGCCGGGTGAGAAAGAGCTTGGAAGCAAGAAGTTCTTGCGCGTAGGGCACGGACACGGGCAGACCCGCAATGCCATACTCATATTCCTGCAGACTTAGGATGTTGGGGCTCGCCATCGTAGAGCTCCCAAACGACCAGTAGCTATGCCCTTGCAGATTAGGCACCACGTCACTGAACCAGCGAAGCTGACGGCGTAGATCGATGTCATAGGCGCAGATCGGGTCGAATACACTCAGGCAAGCCGAGGACTTCATCGGCAGATACCCTGTGGTGTACCGCTGCCAATAGAGGAAGTTGTGCACGCTCGATGTGATGACACAGGGGTAGTCAGCATAGAGCCCTGTGAGGCTCGTATGATGGTCATGGCCGTGGATGATCTGGCACCCTTTAGCTCGACCAATGTGCATGACCGCCTGGTTGAGAAGACTCTGGAAGTCCTCAAAAGGCAAAGCAGCGTGCTGCTCCGAGCAAGTGGCTAGATCAAAGGGGCCCGGACCAAATCCCGACGGGAACAGAGAGGTTGCCTTACGCAGATCGACGAAGATCAACGGAATCCCTGACTCTGTCTGAGCCTCCCAGGTCAGCAGTGGCAGGGTAGCTCCATTGAGGGTGACTGGCACCTCGATCCCCTGCCGAAGACCTGACGGCACCATGCCTGGCATGAGTGGGGCCACGAGCGTCATCCGGGCATGATGTTCGGTTAGCACTGGAGGCGCCGCGCGCACCAGTTGCTCCACGTAGGTGCCAAAACCACCCATCTGGCAGGTCGGCACCTGAGCACCCTCTTTCAGCTCCAGGTTGCCCCATTCGGTCACAGCTAATAGCACGTGTGGATGCCGTTCGATCTCCGCAGCTAAGTGCATGCTCGTAGAGAGATCACTCCAGCCGCCCTGACAAATGAGTGTCGAGCCGCTACGCATACCCTCTGCTGTACTGAAGGAAAGCCACGACCATCCCCACACACAGATCGCTCTCGGGATCCAGAGCCAGATTCTATAGCGCACTATGCCTCCAGCTCTCCCACACAGGAAGGCCTCCTCGCTTCAACCATCTATCGGCACCATATCAAAAGAGCCGAGGTTCTGCATCATCTCGAACGCACCGCTCCAAATTCGTGACCCAGGAAGATAGGCGCCCTTTGAGAAGAGAAGTTATATATGCAAAGGCAAATAGCCTCCTGATAGCAAAGAGAACCTGATCGCCAGGAATCCGGCATCGCTTTACAATGGCTTGCCCCAACGGACGAGAGCATTCTGATTGAAGGACTTTTTTGTTTTAGACACGTCTAGAACAGCGTATTTTCTACAAGATCGATCCAGTTCTGTAGCTTTCTCCAAAAAAGGATCTCACATTTTTATAATTGATCGGCTTAGAGAGCAATCATCCTGGCCGAGGTAGCAGGCCACAGCTACTTGCAAACGACCCTGATTGCATAAGGATGCTTCATGTTCACGCCCAACAGTCTGACTGCCGGTCATGGCACGCGCATTGCGAGTCAAGCTGCTCTTTCTGCCCAACGACCCTCTCCGACGGATGATGCGCCTCTATGGGCGACATTGAACGAGTTTGTGATGCCCATCTCCCAGCTGACGAACTTGGGCTTTCACGAGACGGTGGTAAGCAGCCTTGCAGATGGGTATCAGAGGCTGCTTGATACGCAATTATATGCTTTCCTGACCGAGAACAGAGCACCGCCAGACTCCTCGGGTCACCACTTCGGCCTGACTCTAGCGGGGTTCATCGGGGCCTTGGGGGAAGCGCTGCGTGAAACACCTTACCTAGCGGATATCGAGTTATGCCAGCTGTATTGGGATCACCTGGTTCCTATCCTAGAAGGACGCGCTCCCGCTGGTGAGACTAGGGTACTGCTTACCCTGCTCGACAGAAACGCTATGCAGCCCCTGCAACAGGAGGAGTGGAATCTTCGACTGGCAGCTCTCAACTCGGCTGTGCGCAGTGCTTGCAAAGATCCTGGTGATCTCTTAGTCGCAACCCGCGAAAACTACGCAGTTGCCTGCCATAGCGTTGAGGAAGAGGATACCGTGGTGGTGGAGATGCCCCTTCAATGCGGCGATCACACGACACAGCGCCTTGCGTTACCGGTGCGTTCCACACGGCAGGTCATCTACGCCCTTCCCCGGTTGGAGCGGCAACACCGATTTTGTTCGATTGAGGGGAACCCCGAAGGGCGAGGTTATGGGTCGGTCATTTTCAATATCACCCATGCCAAGGATCAATCACACCGCGTGCAGATTCAGTTAGGTCTGCCGGCTCCCACCATGGCCATCGATGAACTAGCCTTCGATCCTATCCCTGATCCATCCCTCGGACCTTGCCTTCTGAGTCAAACTGTCCCAGTGGAGCGCGTTCTGGGTGCGGCCAGGTTGGGAGAGATTGTCTTGTGTCAGGGCGCTTCGACGAGGCCCCACGCGTTAGCCTTGGCCATCCGAAGAACACTCGGTGGGTGTCGTGTATCTGATGAAGTCAAAGCGGAACTCATTGAAGCTTACAAGGCTCACTA
>JBMOFD010000029.1:0-21739 GCA_049314435.1 Chlamydiia bacterium
AGAAGCGACGAACGTGGATCTACATACCCAGGTGTGGGCAGAGCTAACGCCACGTAGGCCACGCGACCATCGATCACAAAAGCTGGGATCTCTTGTGGCGTTGGTCCGGGAGGAGCAGCGCTGACACCAGGAGCCTTAAGAGAAAGGGAGGTCAGACCTCCAAATCCCTCTTTTTGGAGCTGCTCCCAAGCAGCTCCACTGCAGCTGGCCACGATCTGGGCAGGCCCGCAGAGCCATCCTTCCGCAGCCGCTTTCAGCTTCTCTGCGATCCGAGGTAGTGCCTTGGGGCCCTCATCCACCAGTTGCTTGAGGGTGCGGACGTAACCCAGTCCCGCTGCAGTCACATCGACCGCACTCGCGGGAGAGAAACGTGCTCCGGCGAGCTGGTGCGCAAAACGGTGCGCCAGCCGTGAGAGGCTTGTCTCAATGTGGCTCCATTCCTGGTCCAACAGCTCAGCGAGCCGTTCCAGATCGCTGAAGT
Organism: Chlamydiia bacterium; assembly: GCA_049314435.1. Classification (GTDB taxonomy): domain Bacteria; phylum Chlamydiota; class Chlamydiia; order Chlamydiales; family JBMOFD01; genus JBMOFD01. Next base: position 482 of record JBMOFD010000029.1, read on the forward strand.
CGGGTTGCAGGAGCATCTCGCGCATCAGCTGCAACATCTTCGGCACGTGACGCTCTAGTGCCTTACCGCGTAGGCAGAAGGCTGGCGACCACTGTTTCGGATCATGGGCGGAAGGATAGAGCCCCCCGCCTGCGGAGATGCCGCCTGTATAAGCGAGCAGGTCTTGAAGGGTCTCTGTAAAGGGACGTCCCCCGAATCCACATTCAGATAGCCAGCTCGAGGCAAGCCGCGACCAGAAAATCCCTTCAGGATCGGGCAGCGCCTGTGGCAGATAGAGCTCGACCGTGGTAATTCCGTTGGTGAACACCTCATGATGGAAAAGACGCGTGTCTCCTGCACGTTCCTCTCGCAGTGCATAGGTGCGGATCTCTTGAGGGACATCGGTCAGCTGCAGGCACGGTAGGCAGGTCAGATCCTGAGGTGTCTCCTGCTGCTTTTTTAGCGCCACGGCAGCCGTTACGAGCTTCTCACGATCTTGTGTCGTGAGCGTCTTTTCTAGGTCAGCAAGCGCCTTGGCTTCAGAGGCCACTTCTTCTTGCGTCTTCTTCGGGTCGGGCCGTATCAACAGAGTGACGCGGTGAGGATTATCGATCAGCTGCTGCTGGATGATGCCCGCAAGAAACTGCGGATTTTCCAGCGAGCGTCTGAGGCGGTCAAAGCGCCCATGGAAGCCCAATCCATATTCCGCCGGAGCCCCATGTTGCATGGGCAGGATAGAGCGCCAATAGAGCGAGAGACCAAACGGCCCATCGTCTCCCGTAATCTCAAGCTTCTGTAGCTCGAGCTGATCAAGAGCCCCGACCAGCTGCTCCGCTGGGATCCCATCACGCACAATTTGCTTCAACGCATCTAAGGTAAGCTGCTCGAGCTGATGAGCAGCCTTCTCGGTTTGCTTGGCGGGCAGGCCACGGAACATCAGCACGAAGGGTGCTTCGCTCATCTCATCTTCAAAGGTGCTGTCCACGTCCTGACAGAGCTCTGACTCCATCAAGGCCCGCTTTAGCGGTGAGGCGTCGGTTCCCATCAAGACCATCTGGAGGAGCTCTAGAGCGAGCTGCTGGTCAAGATCCATGATGGAGGTGGTGAGCCACCCCATGGCTAAGAGGATCTGTCCGCTCTGCTCTGAGGGGTAGGTACTCTCGCACCATTTGGGTTCTGTGAACCGTGGCTGAGGGGGGATCGGTGGCAGGGGAGCCGGATGATCAGGGAACTCCTCTAGGCAGTGCTCCAGCTGAGGGAGATACTCCTCAAGCGGTCGGTTGCCGTAGAAGAAGAGGATACTGCGACCTGGGTGGTAGAACTCCTGGTGGAAGCGACGGAGCTCCTCGACCGATAGCGTGGGGATCTCAACAGGATCACCGCCGCTGTTCACGCGGTAGGTAAGGTCGGGGAACAGCTCCGACATCAGCTCCTTCCAGCAGCGAGACTCGGGAGAGCCCATCGCGCCCTTCATCTCGTTATAGACCACACCGCGGAAAGTCAGAGGGGAGGAGGCGTCCTCCATCTTCTCAAATTCAACACGCCAGCCCTCTTGCCGGAAGTTCTCATCGCGCAGCAACGGCCGGAATACGGCATCGAGATACACCTCAAAGAGATGATCCAGATCTTTAGAGATCAGAGAAGCGGCTGGATAGGCGGTGAAGTCCGCTCCAGTGAACGCATTCAAAAAGGTGTGCAGGCTCCGACGTCCCATTGCCATGAAGGGATCGTGGATGGGATAGCGCTTTGATCCGCAAAGGACCAGATGTTCCAAGATGTGAGCTACACCGTGAGAAGCCTGAGGCTCTGTCCGCAAGCTAATGCAAAAGAGGTTCTCTGGATCATCGTTTGAAAGGTGGATGATCCGAGCGCCAGTGGGCTTATGATGGGCCTCTGTGAGCACCAGCTGTAGATCGGGGAGGGGAACCACTCGATCGATGATGAACGACCCAGTGGACTCGGTGACGGAGGAAGCCATGAGACCCCTTTCTATGAACATGGTTGGGCGAGCTGTACGACGCCAGACATCTTAAGCATCACAGCCACAATCGTCACGAGGATCGCAGTCCCCCCAAGAGAGAGGATGATCCGTGGGATGCGGGGAGTGAGTCTCTTCTCCGAGGCAAGCAAGATGGTCAGGGAGACCATCGCAATCGCCAGCGAACCGAAGAGAGAGAGGAAGTTCTGCGTAAGAGGATAGGTCGCTATGAAGAGGCTGGTGGCTTCAGGTGGCAAACCGATCTGGTCGATCAAGAAGGAGATGGAGTTGATCGGACTACCAAAGACGGCTAACACTCCCAGCAAGAGCACTTTCACATGATGCACAAAGCTGACTGGAATGTTGAAGAAGAAGGCAAAGAAGAAGACCGAAAGCAGAACAAAGAGGTTCCCAAAAGGAATATTGAAGACCAGCGGAACGAGGGTCTCAAAGGAGGTCCTTTCGTTCGATGAGGATCTTGGTTCCAGCACTCGCTTCAATCCCTCGATTAGGTAGGGGATGGCAATCAAGGTGGTCCCGGCCGTGAAGGCGAGGAGCATCGGGGCCTTCAGCTCGCGCAGCAACCGCCATGGAGAGATCGGGGTGATCGCCCGGCAGAGGGTGGGGATGGTCCAGAAGGTCAGGATCAGACACCCAAATACTGAAGTCAGAATGTACAGCTCGATCTTGCAGAACTCAGCCAATGTCCAGGTCCCTGTCGATACAGCCAACAGAGCAAAGACCCCAATGGGAGCCAGGTGACCGATCCACTGGGCCATCCGTGTCAGAACCTCTAGCGCTCCGCTGAAGAAATCAAGCAGGTGGCGTTTGTTGGCTGTGCGCAGGAGGGCAGCTCCAAAGAGCAGGCTAAAGAGCACGATGGCGGGCACGACGTTATTCGCCAGGGCAGCAAAGACGTTCTCTGGGATCAGCACCTGCAGCAAGTGGCCAGCAATCCCTACCGAATCGGTCGTGAAGGGAGTGGGACCGCCAGCATGAGCGGCTGGATAGGTCCCTGCTAGCCCTTCGATCACACAGAGGATGATGATCCAGGCTCCAGACACTACCACCAGTCCAGCAGAAAGCAGCTTACGGGCGCTCTCTGGAGGCATGCTGCCGGTGCCGTGCACCAGGCTGCAGACCATGTAGGGAAGAACAGTCATCTTCAGCAGCATCACAAAGGCATTGCCGATGGGTGCTAAGGCTCGACAGGCGTCACCAAACATAAATCCGGTGAAGATGCCAAGGACCATCGCAAAGAAAATGCGGCTGGCTGCGGGTCGTTTGAGAGAGTAGGATTCCATAGATTTTGGGAACTGCCGAATGGGGCCGCCTCATCCTAGCAAGAGGTGCCTCTTTTGCGCTTGCAGTTTCTCTACTCGGCCATACCACGGATGGAGCTAAACCGGAAGAGCAGGAGGCCTTTCTCTAGAGGATGTCGGCGAGGAAAACCCTCAGATATCAATGAGGAGGCAATTCGCCTAAAACCAGGTCAGTCGGTCATCAAATCGATGGTCTGGGGTTGATCGACAATGTCGACTTTCTATGTGGCTGATTGCGAGCAACTTAGGTATCATGGAGGTTAACTAAAAGGCCTTCGAGGCTTAATCCAGCCTCAATTTTTGGCCTTGCAGAATGGCTCATCCATACCTGTGCTCTGTTTTTGTCAATACAAGATATAGTATGCTCTCAGACAGCGCCCTACTACAGATAGTGGTTTTTGGTTGCCGAAGGGGGGTAGCTTTGTTAGCATCCCGAATCGGAAGCGATGCCAAGGACCCCGACGATTTCGGGGAACTCCCCTCTGTTGAGGGAGGCCAGAGATGGTGGCACAGGGACCTGGAGAAAGAGGGTATGAGCAAGCGGTCAGCGCATGCCAACTCCTCTTGGACAGGTCATCGTCTTATTGGAATGAATCACCAAATTGTAGGGAGCACGACCGTCCTGGGTGCAGGGTGGGGTCGTGTCAGCAGCGAATATGGATCATGAAAATCCTCAGATGGCCACGATGGAAAGCGGATTAGCCTCGCCCTCTCAGACAGGGTCGATTCGATTGGACCTCCCGCAGGTGGTGTTGGTCGTGAAGCGCAATGGCATGCTTGTGCCCTTTGCAAGAGAAAGGATCGTGCGAGCGATCGAGCTGGCCTTTAGGGATACGAAGAAGATCCATGCAGATGGACCTCTCTCTTTAGAGGTGCGTCAGGTGGTGGAGCATGTCACCTATTTGGTGATCCAGGAGCTGGCGAAGCAGGCTTCGCAGGGATCTGCCCTGACCGTTGAAGGGATCCAGGATCTGGTCGAGATCAAGTTGATGGAGTCTGGCCACCTGGATGTAGCTCGCGACTACATCATCTATCGGAATGAGCATAAGGCTCTGCGCGAGGGCGCCCCTCAGCACTTCAAGATCGTTCGACGTGCAGGGGAACCACCCGTACGGTTCAATCCCATCAAGATCGCAGGGGATCTGGAGAGGATCTTCCGTCAGGCAGGTCACATCCAAGGTGCTTTACCTGGCGATGTGATCGACATGGTCAATGGGCTGACACAGCTCGTCGTCCAGGCTGCGATGGAGTGGGCCACAGCTGGGAACCAGCTATCCACAGGCTGGGTGCAGGATGAGATCGAACGACAGCTGATGCAGGCGGGTCAGTTCGAGATCGCCAAGGGATACATCGTAGCGCGTCAGCAGAAGGCGCCTAAAGGGACAGAGACTTCGGCGCACGAACCAGTGGCTGAGGCAGCGGTTCCTGTTGAGGTGAGAGCTGAACCGATAGCGGTAGCACCCGTCCTGGGAGCGAAGGCTGCCATCACGGTGGTCGGGCCCCGTGGGAGCTACATCATCACAGAAGCAGAGGTGCGCAACCGCATTGGCCATGCTGCCAAAGATCTACCTGGGGTCCGGGTGGAGGAGATGGTGCGTCTGACGAGCGAGAGCTTCTATGAGGGCATGAGAGAGGATGAGCTCGAGCAGGCCTATCTGATGGCAGCCCGGTCCAAGATCGAGTGGGATCCGGACTACAGCAAGTTTGCTGCTCGTTTCCTCGTCGATACGATGTATCGCGATCTGTTGGGTTGTGCCGCGCATGCTCCAGAGTTCGAGAGCTCCTATCGCAAGTACTTCGTTGACTACATGCACCATGGCGTGAAGATCGGCCGTGTGGATGCTCGGTTGTTGGAGTTTGACCTAGAGCGACTGGGTGCAGCTCTTGACGCCTCTAGGGATCGGCAGTTCGCCTATCTGGGTCTACAGACGTTATGGGACCGCTACTTCATTCACGAGCATCAGCGTCGTCTTGAGCTGCCACAGATCTTCTGGATGCGCGTGGCTATGGGCCTGTGCCTCTTTGAGGAGAATCGTAATGAGAGAGCTATCGAGTTCTACAACACGATCTCCAAGTTCCTCTATTGCCCAGCGACTCCCACGCTCTTCAATAGCGGCACCTGCCACCCTCAACTGAGCAGCTGCTACCTGTCGACCGTGAAGGACGATCTGGGACATATCTTCAAGGTGATCTCCGATGATGCTCAGCTCTCCAAATGGGCTGGAGGCATTGGCAATGACTGGACGTCTGTTCGTGCGACCGGGGCCCTCATCAAGGGGACCAACGGAACAAGCCAGGGCATCATTCCCTTCCTCAAAGTGGCCAACGATACCGCTGTAGCGGTGAATCAGTGCTTCTCACCTGAAACTCTGATCTATACGCAAGAAGGCCTCCAGCAGATTGCCAATGTGGAGATCGGGGACCTGGTTCTAGGGGTGAGTGGTGCCTACCGTAGCGTGCTGGACAAGTTCACCTACAATCAGAAAGACCCGATGGTCACTCTTTCCATCAAGCACGCTTTAGAGCCGGTCAGCGTGACCTCTGGTCATCCGTTCTATGCGATCTGTGGTGTTCCCATGGAGCAGGCGAATCAGCGCACACACCAATGGTTGGCTAAGGGCAAGGTGAAGTGCGAGTGGGTCGACGCAGGCGCTCTCAAGAAGGGCGACTATGTAGCACAGATAGTTCCCAAAGAAGTAGTTGATGTTGCAGATGTCAGCGAAGATGAAGCGCGCCTCTATGGCATCTTGTTGGGAGATGGACACCTTTCTAAGAATGGACATGAGTGGGGCATAGCCGGAAATCCTCAGGCTGATACGCACCTAGAGTTCGTGCGCAAAATCCTCGCCGACCGCGGCATCCACTACTGGGAGACAGCAAGTGGAACGACCTATGTGCAGATCCATTGGGCTGCAGGTCGAGGTGCTGTGCGCGATGGGACAACTGGTCGTATCACAGGCAGTGGAGCGGCCACGATGCCGTTCGATCGAGACGATCTCTATGATGCTGAAGGGCGCAAGCGCATTGCTCCTAGACTGGCCCACCTACCAAGAGCCAAGGCTTTGGCTCTTGTGCAGGGGTTGATTGAGACCGATGGCTGTGTATCGCGGGGCAAAGAGATCACCTTCACCAACACGTCACAGCCTCTCGTAGAGGGGTTGCGCTACCAGATGCTGCGCCTGGGCGTGCCGACTGCTGGTAGGAAGCGTGTGCGGGACCAAGCTCATGTGGGCACACGTTCCGATGGTTCGGAAGTGCGCATTGACGGGACGACCATCTGCTATGATCTGCGCATCCCAGCGCTGCCTGAGTTGGCAGAACGCCTTGGCTGCGAGCCATTGACCAAGCAGAATTGGCTCACGGTCAATGGTATGATCTTCACTCGTGTCACAGGGGTGATTTCGAGAGAACCGACACCGTTTGTATGCGATCTTGTGGTCGAGGGCGATGAGTCCTATATGACCACAGCAGGTCTTGCTCATAACGGTGGAAAGCGTAAGGGCGCAATGTGTGCCTATCTCGAGACTTGGCACCTGGACATCGAAGACTTCTTAGAGCTCCGTAAGAACACGGGAGATGAGCGTCGTCGTACTCATGACATGAACACGGCGAACTGGATTCCAGATCTTTTCTTCCAAAGGATGTTGGAAGGTGGCATGTGGACGCTCTTTAGCCCCAATGATGTGCCGGATCTGCATGAAGTGTGTGGTCTAAAGTTCAAGGAGCGATATGAAGCTTATGAGCGGATGACGGAGACCGGCGAGATCAAGCTCTTCAAGCGTGTAGAAGCACTCCAGCTATGGCGTCGGATGTTGAGCATGCTCTTTGAAACAGGCCATCCATGGATGACCTTCAAAGATCCATCCAACCTACGATCTCCTCAGCAGCACGTGGGTGTGGTGCGCAGTAGCAACCTTTGCACTGAAATTCTGCTCAACTCCTCTGAGGAGGAGACAGCGGTGTGCAACTTGGGTTCCATTAACCTGGCGATGCACTGCACTCCTCAGGGTATGGATGAGAAATTGCTCTCCCAGACCGTACGATTGGCTCTGCGCATGTTGGACAACGTGATCGACATCAACTTCTACCCCACGAAGGAGGCGTCGAATAGCAACCACCGCCACCGTCCAGTGGGATTGGGATTGATGGGCTTCCAGGATGCTCTCTATATCCAAGGAATCTCCTATGCGTCCCCAGCAGCTGTCGAATTTGCAGACAGCAGCATGGAGATGATCAGCTTCTATGCTTTATTGAGCAGCAGCGAGCTGGCTAGAGAACGAGGCGCGTACAGTACCTACAAGGGATCTCTGTGGGACCAGGGGCTACTACCTATCGATACGATCGATATCATGGAGAAGCATCGTGGAAGCGAGTTCTACCAGATGGACCGTTCGACACGGATGCCGTGGCATGAGGTGAGAGAATCGATCCGCCGTTACGGGATACGCAATAGCAACACGATGGCGATTGCTCCGACCGCGACGATCTCGAACATCACAGGTGTGACGCAGTCGATCGAACCGACCTACAAGAACCTCTTCGTGAAGTCGAACCTCTCCGGAGAGTTCACAGTGCCCAATAGCTACCTCGTTGAGGTGTTGAAAGCGAAGGGGATCTGGGACGAAGAGATGATCGATGACCTCAAGTATTTCGATGGCTCTCTGCTGGAAATCCATCGCATTTCCGATGAGGTCAAGCAGCTCTTTCTTACGGCGTTTGAGATCGAGCCAGCCTGGATCATCGAATGTGGAAGTCGTCGCCAGAAGTGGCTGGATATGGGACAATCTCTCAACCTCTACATGGCAGAGCCGAGTGGGAAGAAGCTCAGCGATATGTACGTAGATGCCTGGAAGAAAGGCCTCAAGACGACCTACTATTTGAGGACGTTGGGTGCGACGCAGATTGAGAAGTCCACCACAGATATCAACAAGCGCGGCTTACAGCCTCGCTGGATGAAGAACAAGTCCGCGTCTGCCAACATTACGGTGGAACGTTCGGCTACGGTGTGTGCCCTCGGTGAGGGATGTGAGAGCTGTCAATAGTGTTTGAGAAGAGGAAATTATATGCCTACAACTGAAGAACCGGTTACGACTGCTGCTCCTGCCACTGCCGGGCGAGTGGATGTCACTCAGAAGCGATTGATCAACTGCAACCAGGTTGATGTGAACCAGCTCATGCCCCTCAAATATACGTGGGCATGGGAGCACTACCTCAACAGCTGTGCGAACCACTGGATGCCGACCGAAGTGCCGATGGCCAAAGACATCGATCTTTGGAAGTCGAACCGCCTGACAGCGGATGAACGACTCCTGATCATGCGCAACCTCGGGTTCTTCAGCACGGCGGAGAGCTTGGTGGGGAACAACATCGTCCTTGCGATCTTCCGTCATGTGACGAACCCTGAGGCTAGACAGTATCTCCTCAGACAAGCGTTTGAAGAGGCGATCCATACTCATACCTTCCACTACATTGTGGAGTCCTTGGCTCTCAATGAGGGCGAGGTGTTCAACATGTACAATGAGATCCCTTCGATCTCAAACAAGGACCGTTTCGAAATGGATCTGACCGCAGAGGTCCTCGATCCACACTTCTCGACGGAGACCTTTGAAGGGGCTCAGAAGTTTTTGGAGAACCTGATTGGGTACTACATCATCATGGAAGGACTGTTCTTCTACAGCGGCTTTGCGATGATCCTGTCGCTGCACCGTCAGAACAAGATGACGGGGATCGGCGAGCAGTTCCAATACATCCTGCGTGATGAGACGAACCATCTGAACTTCGGGATCGACCTCATCAACGGCATTAAAGAAGAGAACCCGAATCTCTGGTCAGAGGCCTTCCAGCAGCGAGTTTACGAGCTGGTGGATGAGGCTGTGAAGCTAGAGATCGAATACGCACTGGACTGCCTACCTAGAGGCGTTCTTGGCTTGAATTCTCAGATGTTCCAGGACTATGTTCGACATATTGCCGATCGGCGCCTGGAGCGGATAGGCCTCAAAGCCGTCTACAAGACAAAGAACCCATTCCCTTGGATGGCTGAGACGATCGACCTGCAAAAAGAGAAGAATTTCTTTGAAACCAGAGTCACCGAATACCAGAGCTCGGGGAACTTGACCTGGTAATCCAAGGTCCTTTTGATCAATGCGTGAGCACCTCTCGAGGTGCTCACGTTTTTCTACTTCTCGTGCGACGAATCTGTCGCCTCGATCACTTAGATCTAAAAAACCTGATTGATTGTCATCGATCCAGTCGATGTGGTGGAGGTTGTGGTGTCGGATACCAGAGAGAGGGTATCGCCAGCTGCCATCTGACGAATAGTTGTGTACGTGATCCCACCAGACACCTGAGCCAGATTCGTATTGGAATTCAGCACAAGCGTGACGTTTGCGGATGCGCTAGCTGGAACACAGTAGACGATCTGGTAGTGGCCCGCCTTGATCACAGTGAACACACCGTTGCTGTATTGGACGCCCGTCTCGCCGTCCATAGACCATAGGATGGGGCTATTCGCCGTAAGCACTGAGTCATTGGCTACAGAGGCAAAGGCAAATTGACCAAATGCGGCTCCGGCAGGCCCTACTGGACCTGTTGGACCTACTAGCCCCCTAGTGCCTGGGCCACCCATCGCACCTGTCATGCCGGTGGCTCCTGTTTTGCCAGGTGCTCCCATAGGCCCGGGTTCACCTGTAGCTCCCGTCGGTCCCATAGGCCCAGGTGCACCTGTAGCGCCCGTTGCTCCGGATTCCCCCGCTGCACCTTGAAACCAGCTGGTAAGGCCATGCGAAGCGGACTGTCGCGTAGAATCTCTCTGCGTATCAGGAGAAACGGCATTCAGCCCTGCCCAGGCCATAGGAGTGGCTAAGGAGCAAAGGGTCAGATGGAGATAGGGAGAGATGCAGAAGCGACCTAACTTCTGTAAGCGAGTTCGTGGAGATGTGTTGGCCATTGTTTCCTCAGGATGTCCCCGTAGATGAGATCTCGATGTGGGGGATTGAATTGGCCCCCCTCAGAGGTTCTTTTGGCGCAATAGGGACGGTGATGCGCATATTAAGGAGGGTCTACGACCGATTTCATTTGTGTCCAGGCTAATTGATGTTCCTCAATGAAACTTGAGGTGTGGGTAATAAAATTATTCCAAATCAATCCTCGCCAATTAATGCAAAAATTATTTTTAGTTTGAAGCGAGATGCTCGAATAGACGCTTGTTGGAGCATGGTCCGACCCCTTGGGAGATGAGGTCCCGGCCAATTGAGTAGACCTGCTCAGTAGTTCTGTTGAAGCAGACCCTTTTGGTGCCGCTTGAGCAGGCTGAAATTATAATTAATCTATGACTAATCATGGCGTCAGGGTTTTAGAGTTTATAAATGGACGCGCGGGAACACCCATTCCCTTCAGGGAATTGGGATGATAGCGCGCCAAAGAAGAGGAACTTTTTTTGCCAAAATGGACTCAAGAGTAGCCTGTGAGGCAATCACGTACTCGAGAAGGTGGCGCTATCGCCATGAGAATGGACTTGTCCATGTTGTAAGATGGTCCATGATCGAGATCTGAATGCAGCAATCAGAATTCTAAAGGAGGGCGTAAGATTGGCACAGCTCACTCTCACGCTCAAACTTGCGATCTACCCGAGGACGTCGGGGAAGTTTAGGTCTGTGGAGGAAGCTCTGGCGGGCTCATCTTGCGCAAGCAAGGCTGGGTAGTCATCTTCCGTTGAATCAGAAAGGCCCACTCGCGAGAGTGGGAATCTCATCGGCTTTACCCGATCGAGAGAAGTCAAGTGTACGGCATCCGCCCGGTCCCAACCGTGATGTGGTATTCTTCAGTGGAACCTAAGACCAAGGTATCGGACCTTGTTGGATCTCTAATGGACAACATCCAAGAGGGACGGGCTGTGGCAGAGAAGGGCGGTGGCCAAACTGCTGACGCTGTCTTGGGTACCATGGACGTGTCCAGGCTCGTGAGTAGGACGTTCCAAGACCTGGGACTGATCCGGACAAGTGGCGTGGTCATAGGGAGTCTATCCTCCTGCTTCAGGGAAGGCTTCCCACGATCTTTGATGCACCATAGGCAGACCTATCCGAACAGAATTTTGGATGGATCCAAAATGGAGCTTATTGGAATCTCCTACTGGAGGTATGCGGCTCCCTTCCTTCGTTGAGTGATGGACCTCTGCCGCATCCGTTTGATGAAGAATCCTCGTAATCTCGTTCCCAATGCCATCACCACATTTGGCCTGACCTGCGGCCTCTTTGCTCTCTTTGTCCTGGTGATGCCAGGAGATTGGGGCGTCTCACCCTTGCCGCTCTGTCTGGGATTAGTTCTGCTAGCTGCGTTCGCCGACCTGCTCGACGGTATGGTGGCCAGAGCCATCCATGCCGAGACAGAATTTGGCTCCCTCTTTGACTCCCTGAGCGATGCGATCACCTTTGGTGTGACACCAGCGACTGTCATCTTGGCCAGCCTTCAGCCGGAGCGTGGTAGCTGGATGGCTTGGATGGCTGGCCTCGGTGCATTGCTCTTTGCCGTCTGTGGGGTCCTACGCTTGGTGCGGTTCAGTATCCAGCATGCACGGGCTCGGACCGAAGTAGAAATTCAACAGGGAATGAAACACTTCACTGGTCTGCCCATCCCGGCGGCGGCCTTAGCTCTTCTTAGTTTGGAGTATTTTTGGCAGTCCTCCTGGTTAGAGACCGCTCTTCCATCCGTGACGGGGGCGCCCTCCGTGCATGTTGGACTTCTGGCAGGAGCCTGCTTTGTCTTGGCTTATCTGATGGTGAGCCGCATCAAGTTTCCAAGCATAAAGTTGCTCCACTTCAAGGTCCGTAGCTTCACGCTGGCAGTCGGGAGTGCAGTCGCCTCCATGGCTCTACTCTTTGGGCTCCTTCACTCCTTGGAATGGCTGGCTGTCTTTCTCACTTGGGGGTATGTTCTCCTCGGCTGTGTTTTGGCGCTGCTCCGCTGGTGGGCGGGGCCGCAGTCGCCCGCCCTACAAGAGTTCGAGCCCGAAGAGGAAGAGGAGCTCGACAACTAAGCCAATTGTTCATAAACTCTTCCCTTTTCCTCAGAGGGAGTATGGCGAATATCCCGCCACCGTTTCGGCTCTATGTGGATCGGCTCCAAAGTTCTGGGCATGCCGGTTCTCGCGAAGAGCTGATCTCGGAAAGTGTGCCGCCAGACTTTCTTGATGTGCATGAGAAGGAGCTACAGTTTCCTTCGCCAGTAAGCTTTTCTGGAAAAGCTTACATGGCAGGTGACCAGGTCATCCTGAAGTTAGCGATTGAGACGGAGGCTATCGTGCCTTGTCCAGTCTGCAATGAAGGGACGACGGTGGTCGTGAAGCTGGGCAATGTTCTTGTGACTATGGATAGCAAAAGCGTGGAAGGTGGGATCCTGGACCTCCGGGATGTCCTGCGAGAAGAGATTCTTCTAGCGACACCTCAATGGGCTGAGTGTCGGCCTGAAGGGTGTCCCGAACGCGCGACGTTAGACCGGCTGAGGAAGCCATCTTAGATCGAAATTATTTGGAGTCAGAACCATGGCCGTACCACGTAACCGTACATCCAATGCACGGAAGAATAGCCGCCGTTCGCATCATGCCAAAAAACCTCGTGCTTGTGCGGGATGCCCCAACTGTGGGAAGCCCAAGCTGCCCCACGTGCGTTGCCCATTCTGCGCCATCTACAATGGCCGCATGACACTCAGTGTCTAAGTTGACGGCTTGCATCGGGATCGATCTGACGGGCGCCGACAGGAGCCCTGTAGATCTACTTCCGGCAATTCGGCAAATTTTGCGAGAAAGGCCGAATGTGCGGTTGCGCATATTCTGGCCTCGAGATTTGGAGTTTCCCCCAGATCTCGCAGAGATCATTCAGCTAGGTGAGGTCATCCGTCAGGAAGAAGCTCCCACAGCTGCTGTTCGTTCCCACCCCGATAGTTCCATGACGATAGCCCTTAAGGCCATGCACGAGGGGGAACTCTCTGCATTTGTGACCTGTGGGCATACGGGAGCTCTGATCCTCTCTTCGGTGATTCATGCGACGGCAGAACGGCCACGTTCTGTGGCCTTAGCCGCGCGACTTCCGACTTTTCATGCCGGACAGTCCTATGTGCTCTGCGACTGTGGCGCCCTTGTTGAATACTCAGCTGACCATCTTGTCCAATTAGCCAGGTTAGCGATTCCCTTTGCGCAGAGAGTATTGGGTCGAGCCACAGTTCGAGTGGGCCTCCTGAACATCGGCACCGAAGCGCACAAGGGTGGGGGAGAGTTGCGGGAAGCCTACAACCTCCTCCGTAAGGAAGAGGGCATCGCCTTCCTTGGGAATGTCGAACCCGCCCATATCTTTTCCGGCGTGGCTGACCTCGTGTTAACAGGGGGATTCGTGGGCAATGTATTCCTCAAGACCATCGAAGCCCTCTGGGCAGACGACGCCATCCAGGGTGGCGCGGCGCAGCTTCTAGGTGTGGAGGAGGCGATCTTTAAGATCCGTGGAGACAGCTCTTCCGAGGGCCTCTACCATGGGTTGCAAGAGGTCTTTCATCTCTTAGGCATGCCTCGATAGGCACTCGATCACAGCTGCAGCGGCTTGTGAGCTCGGGGATGTCTCTGTTTTTAGAAGTTCTCGAATCCGATCACAGCCTTCCAGTGAAGCCGTCCGCATCGCACCGTCATCAACCAGGGGCAAGAGCGCCTGGATCACAAGCTCAGTACGGAAGTCTCTAGCCAGCAACTCCGGGAAGGGCGCTACGCGTAGCCACTGCGAGGAGAAGGAGCCGGCTGTGTCCTGGATCACAGGTTGGTTCTTCGTAGAGGGTATCCGACCTTGACGCAGGTCATCGGCATATTGCCCGAGGATGTTGGCGATCGAGTAGAAGGGCAAGTTCACCTTCAACAGATAGTGAATGATGAGGGCATTGATCCAAGAAACGGCGTAAACCACCACGGTGGGGACGCGCAGAAGGGCGAGCTCAAGGGTGATCGTGCCACTCTTCGCGATGGCAGCGCGGCAGTGGCGCATGAGGGACAGTGTCGAGGACTGGTCCACCAAAAAGAGAGTCTGACCCAGTTGGAGAGGGTCTTCTGGAGAACGGATGAGCGTCGAGATCAGCTCGTCCATGCCCTCCTGAGAGCAGCTCAGAGCAAAGCGGAGATGCGGTCGGGCCAAGAGCAAGAGCCGTGCGCTGTCCAGCATGCGGGGTAGGTGCGCGTGGACGTCCTGGCGGCGACTTCCCGGAAAGAGACCGATGAGGGGATGTCCCTTCGGAAGAGATTCCAACACCTGCGCGGTGAGTTCTGGGCTATCAGAGGGTCCCGCTTCCGTCTGGTCGACCCTATCCAGTAGCGGGCAGCCTACATAGCGCACATCTAGCGAAGTGTGTTGATAGTAGTGAGGTTCGAAGGGGAAGAGACAGAGCACCATGTCGAGGTCTCTCGCCATCGCTTCCACACGCTTGGCCCCATGAGCCCACACCGATGGGCTTACATAGAGCATGATCTTGCCCTGGTATCCATGTTGACGGAGCTTGCGAGCGAGGCGGAGGGTGAATCCGGGGCTATCGATCAGGATCACTCCCTCGGGTCGCCGCTGCAAGATCTCCTTCTCCATCCGATCCATCGCCCTAAGGACAGTCGGAAGACGACGCAGTACCGCTGTGAAGCCCATCACTGCGATCTCTTCCATCGGTAGGATGACTTCAACACCCCGCTCAGCTAGCCGAGGGCCCACAAGACCAAAAACTCGACAGTGAGGGAGAGAACCACGAAGGGCATCGAGGAGCTCGGCGCCCAAACGGTCCCCACTCGGTTCGCCGACCACAAAGCAGAGCTGCCCATGTGGGTCTATGTGCGACAGATCCATGAGACTCCCTGAGCAAACGATTCTTCGCTGGTGCCGTGGCCTTGGAGTCCAACGCTAGGTCTGAGGTTCAGTTCGGCGTGGCAGATGCGATGCCCATGATGTGCCTGAGCTTCAGCCACGGCGGAGACCCACTCAAAGCTTGCCTCCGTTCCGACTCGATGGTCTCGATTGCCAATCCAGACCGCGACTTCCTTGTCAGCGAGAGAGGTTGCATGAGCTGTGAGGTCATACTGCATGGCCAGATCGGGATGCAGATCGGAGCACTCGCGTGCGGCAGCCAAGCGTACCAGCGGAGCAAAGGCTACAAGACGGCGCACGTGGGGTGATTGAGCACAGACTAGGGCTGCCAGTAGCCCTCCACGCGATAGACCCATGAGGCTCACTGACGAGAGGCTGCCCTCCTGCCAGAGAGCGTCGATGCAGCGTAAGGTCTGTTCGATGAAACGTGCTAAGGGATCCTCGCCCTGACGAAGCTGCTCCGCCCAGTGTGCCAAAGCTTGATGTGGATCAGCTTCCCGTTCATGCAATGGCAGATCAAGAGAGAAGACTCTCTGGCCGCGAAGGGCAAGGGATTGTGCGGGGGCGGCTAGGGGCAGATCCTCCAAAGAGGCTCGGGCTCCTAAAGCAAGGTAGAAGACAGCCGGTAGGGGCCCCTCCTCTGGAGGGGGCCCTACGTATCGAAGTTCGTCTTCCTGCCAGGAGGGCCAAAGAGCACTCTTACGAGGTTCAGCGGGCATGGCCACGGCGTTCTCCCCGTAGCTGCTCATAGATGGGCAGCAGGGTGGGGTCGAGCACAGAGCGGATCCTTAGAACCTCTAACGCTAGCATCTTCTCTTCAGAGGGCATGCGGAGGCGAGGGATCCGGCCGGGCTCAAGCGGCGTGAAGCGGAACTGATGGAGCAGTGTTTGCGTGACCAGCCATCGTAAACGTTTGGGGAAGTGGGTGAAGCTCTCCAGCATCTCACTGACAAGATGGTTGGCCAGGCTAAGCAGTTCTCCGAGATGGGGAACCGCTCCATCCGCTTTCCAATGCGCCTCAACGAGGCCTCGCATGAGAGGCCAGAAGAGAGCTGCCACCAGGGCAGCACGGGGCAGAGGTGTGCGCGAGCCTTGCTGAAGCAGATCCACTGCCTGGAGAATGAGCATCATCTCGTGCCCTTCATACTCCGCGCAGAGCGCGCGTGACAGACCGGGAAGAAGCTGCTGCAGGAGGTTCGTGTCCACCATCAGCTGGAAGAAGGGAGCGGCAGCGCCCGACTCAAGCATGCGAAGAAGCTCTTCCAGAACACGTGCGGGAGAGCTCTTGCGAATCTCAGGGCTGCACTGCCAAAGAGCACGTTCGGTGGCCGGTTCGATCTCCAGATCAAATCGAGCTCGGAACTTAAGAAGACGGATCATCCGTACTGGATCCTGACGGAATCTGACCTCAGGCACGCCAATGGTCATCAACCGGCGTCGCTCGATGTCAGCGAATCCGCCTACATAGTCGATTACCGCATGGTCGCGGGGATCGTAGTAGAGACCGTTGATCGTGAAGTCTCTCCTGAGCACGTCCTGCTCGGGAGTGCCCCACTCATTGTCATGAGTGATCAGAGCATCGGTCTCCGGATCGCCTGCACGGAAGGTCGAGACCTCAATCACCTTACGTCCGAAACGGACGTGGGCCAGGCGAAAGCGTCGGCCGATCAGAAGGCAGTTCCTAAAGAGGCGCCTAATCTCCTCGGGACGTGCCGAGGTCGAGATGTCAAAATCTTTTGGGCGACGGTGGAAGAGAAGGTCGCGTACACCGCCTCCGACGAGGTAGGCAACGAAGCCGGCTTCCGTGAGGCGTTGGATGACATAGAGCGCATCTGCATCTATGGCCGTAGGATCGATGAGGTGATGATCAGCAGAATAAATGGTGGGCTGGATGGACATCGACATAGGCTCTTGCGGCGGCATACTTTTCAAAATAGCAAAATTCTCCCGACGAATCTACGACACGGCCCAAGCTCTACTCCGCGCTTTAGCTGGAGGATTTTATCCTCCGGACCACCTGGGTGTGGGATCTGAAACAGGCTCCTTTGACCCAGGCGCTGCAACTCAAGGCTGCAGCCAGACCTGTTCTCTTAGCCACTCTCGAAGCACCTCAACAGGCGTGTGTACTTCAACCGTCTGATTGGATGAGCGCTGTACTGCAACCCTTAATGCGGTCACTTCTAGCGAGAGGCACCAGACCCAATAGGCTAAGGCACAGAAAAGGAGAAAGCGTAACAAGGCGCGGTCTCTCCGTGTAGTGAGATCCATCATCGCTGTTTGTATCGTTTTTGCCTATGATACGCAAAGGGAATGATGGCTGGGAGGCAGGGCGATGTGCGGAATTTTTGGGTATATAGGTGCACGCAACGCGGCAAAGACCTGTGTCGCCGGGTTGAAACGACTGGAATATCGCGGCTATGACAGCGCCGGCATCGCCGGGGTGACGGGCGGCCATCAGATCGAATCGGTGAAAGAGGTCGGTCGCATCGTCGCACTGGAGGCGGCGTTGGGGTCAGAACCAAGAGAGTGGAGTGCGACGATTGCTCACACCCGTTGGGCCACACATGGCCAAGTCTCCCGTGAAAACGCCCATCCCCATTTCGACCACAACCATACGCTGGCCATCGTTCATAACGGCATCATCGAGAACCATCAGGAACTCCGCGAGCAGCTATCCCGCACTCAAATTCAGTGTTCTACGGGGACTGACACCGAGGTGATCGCGGAGTGGTTGGCTGCCAACTACCACGGTGATCCACTGGTCGCTGTGGCCACCACTGTTCGTCAACTGCAAGGGGCGTTTGCTTTAGCCATCATCCATCGCGATCACCCAGATTGGATCTACGTGGTCGCGCACGATTGCCCACTCGCCATTGGTCAAGGAGAGGGCGAGTGTTTCATCGCGTCAGACGCTCGCGCCTTTGGCGAGCACACCCAGAGTGTGCACTTCCTCAAGCACGATGAGATCGCCGCCGTCGGTCCCAATGGAGTGACCATCTACGATCTAGACCTGCGGCGTCGCCACCGCGCTCCCCAGCTAGTCGCTGCCCTACAGGAGACCATTTCTCGTGGTGGCTATGCCCATTACATGCTCAAAGAGATGCACGAACAGCCTCAGACGCTTCGAGACGCCCTCTTTGGGCGATTGGATCATCCTCAAGGCCCGATCCTTCTTCCGGAGCTAGAGGGAGTTCCTTCAGTGGCGAGCCTCCCATCAAGACTTCTCTTCCTCGGGTGTGGCACGGCATACCATGCCGGGCTGCTCGGGTCTACATGGTGTGAAGAGCTACTCCGGATCCCTGCGCAAGCTGAGATCGGTTCAGAGTATCGCTACCGCAATCCGCTCGTAGATGCCTCGATGCTGGGCATTGCCATCAGCCAATCGGGCGAAACGGCAGATACCCTCGCTGCGGTCAAGCATGCTCAGGAACTGGGCAGCTCGATTGTAGGGCTGTGTAATGTGGAGGCCTCCACACTCTGTCGGACGGCCGAGCCCACTCTGCTCTTAAGGGCCGGTCCGGAGGTCGGCGTAGCGTCCACCAAGGCATTCACCAGTCAGCTGGCGGTGGCTCTGCTTCTCCTTTTCTATCTAGGGCAGCAGAAAGGTGCGTCTGCAGAGCAGATTGCTCTACAGACGGAGCTGTTGCACATGCCTGCGCATCTGCAGCAGATCCTCTATCGCGCTGATGAGATCATGGCTGTAGGGCAGTCCCTAGCCAAGTATTCGCGTTTCTTCTTCATTGGTCGTCAGACCATGGTGCCAGTGGCTCTAGAAGGCGCCCTCAAGGTCAAAGAGATCGCCTATGTGGAGGCTCAGGGCTATCCCGCTGGTGAATTGAAGCATGGACCGATCGCGCTGATCGATGCACAGACGCCTACGATTGCTCTCTGCTGCCACGGAGCCACCTACGGCAAGCTCCTCAGCAACCTCTCTGAGATCAAAGCGCGTGGCGGACCCATCGTGGCCATCGCCTTCGAGGGCGATCCCCATCTAGAAGAGCTCGTGGATCAAGTGATTTACTTGCCGCGCGTGTCGGATCTTCTGGCGCCGTTCCCTGTCACTGTGGTGTGCCAGCTTCTGGCTTATTCGATTGCTCTAGCACGTGGCTGTGAGATCGATCACCCGAGGAACCTCGCGAAGTCCGTGACGGTCGAATAGCAACTAGAAGGCGTAGCCGCCTTCTAGTTGTAGAACCGTTGGGAAGCCCACGCGTAGGCCAAAGAAGCCTGCACTTTGGTTCTTGCTGGCGTCCTGACTAAAGACCACCATACGGAATCCGCCAGCGGGAAAGAACCAGCTAGAGGGGGATCCTGGTGCGTCGTTGAACATGGTATGGATCCAGGCCGCTCCCAAGTAGAGTCCTATGCTCACGCGCTGGGACACGTTCGTAAGATACCCATACGTCAGCTGCACGTTCGTGAAAAACCCGAACCATGATTGACCGTCCAACGCCACCTCATGGATGGTGCGGTCGTTGGGGCGGATGAATGCCCCGAAACTTAGAGAGGGACCGAAGGCGGAGATACCGGCTGCAAAGCGACCCTGGCCTGCGCTGCGACGGCGCATCTTGAAAGGCTGCGGAGTGGTCAGCTGATCATCATCAGAGCTAGCTCTAGGTGTTGCAACAACCTCCACCGGTGGCACAGACTCCATTGGCGTGGTGCCATCCGGTAGATCTGCCATAGCCGAGGGAGTTGTCCACCAGGCCGCCAGAGTGCAAACACATGCTGTTTTGAATCTGTTCATGTTCAACCTAGTTGTTGAGCAATTATTGTAGATCAGGTGCAAGTAAAGGCGTGTAATTAAATACGTGTTTATCGCGCTTTTGTAATAGTTGTTTTTTTAGTGTCGGTGATAAAAAATGAAGGCTGTGAACGCGTACCCACCCTCTAGCTGTAGCAAAGTGGGGAAGCCTGCCCGCAGGCCGAAGAAGGCAGAGGCTTGCTTCTTCTCTGCGGCCTGGCGGAAGGCCACAAGACGAAATCCGCCAGCCGGGAGTAGAACGGCTGCGCCGTCACAGACAAGCAGAACCACATACGCGGCACCTAGATAGGGTCCGATGCTCACATGCGGAGAGACGTTGAAAAGATAGCCATAGGTGAGCCGGATACTGCTATAGAACAGCTCTCAGTTGCTATTGTATGGCAGGAGGCTCACATCGGGCATAGTTGCCTTGGTCAAAAGACCTACCGGCGGGGCCTCCTCAAAATGTGGGCCCTCTAAGAATAGAGAAAGGTCCCGGGCATGTAGTGTTTGATAAAGCCGCTCGCGAGCTGCAGGTGCCAATTGCCTCTTGTCAGCTCTAGGAAAGACTAAAAGTGATGGGAGGGTTTCTGGAGGAAGCCGCGTCAGTAGATGAGCCAAAATTCCTGGATCAGCGCTTAATTCGGCAGCACCATGGAGTACGTTCCATCCCTCAGTATCCAGCGCCAGCGCATGCATCTGAATTTGCTCTAAAGAGAAAATCGACGGGTCAAGAAATAGGTTGATGAGCTCTCTGCTTCCACAGATAGTCGCAAGCTGAAGTAAGGTGCACCCTCCATGACGCGGCTCGAGCAAGGTAGAGGGGGATAGATTTGCTATAGAGAATTCAACTAGACACCGTACGAGGGAGAGCTCCTTCTGAGAGACAGCCTCGACTAGAATGGATTGGAGTGCTTTCTCCAATCGCAGAGAGCTCTCCTCCGAGTCAATCATGGACCCCAATGACATCGTCAGGAATGGCAGCAAAACTACACCAGCTTGGACCAAGGCGATCAAAAAAGACGGTGGCTCTGAGAGCGCGTAGGTCAAAACACTAGGACGGATCGCACCAAAGGTCAAAAGCTCATCGGCCTGATCTTTTGAAAGCCCATTTAAAATAATCTGAAGAAAGAAGACGTTCTTTGTATAGATGGAGGAATGTATTGCAGCGACGATAGCTTCTAGGGGGAGATTTCGAATGCTATTGTGTATCTTTCCGGATGTGTCCAGACAGCAATCACAAGCAGGTTGCGCCGCTCGATGAGCTTCGAACAAACAGACGCTTAGCAGGGTGTCCAGAGATGATGCTACTAGTCTGATGCACTCTATAAGCTTGCCTTCTGTTGAACTGTCTTGTAGTAG
>JBMOFD010000030.1:0-21311 GCA_049314435.1 Chlamydiia bacterium
TCCTCCGTGCGATCATTGCCCAGGCCTTTCCTCAGGACGAGCTGCAGTCTCTTAAGATAGTCTCTGGTGGCTGTGCTAACCTCAATGTTCGAGTCGATCTATCGGAGCACAAGGAGCCGCTCCTGCTGCGCCTCTATGTTCGAGATGCAGACGCTGTTCATCGAGAGCGTCGGATCGCAGAGCTCATTGGCTCTAGGGTGCCTGTTCCGCGCGTCTACAGTGTGGGTGAGTATGGGTCCTACCGCTATGCCATCGTAGAATTTGTTCAGGGCAGGTCTCTGCGAGATCTCATCTTGAGGCACGCTGGCTTCCCGATGGAAGAGGTTCTAGCGGAATGCGGCCGTCTACTCGCGCGACTGCAGGAATTCTCGTTTCCCCACTCAGGCTTCTTTGACGGGGAACTCAATGTTCTGGAGCCACTCTCAAGAGAAGGCTTTCTAGCGTTGGTGGAAGAATGTCTGCGAAATGATGACGTGCGTCGCACTCTCGGACTCGAGGTGACACAGGAAATCAGCAATGCCGTCCACAGGCACAAAGACCTGATCCCCGATCCCATGCAGCACACACTTGTTCATGGTGACTTTGATCCGGCTAATATCTTGGTGCAACAGGTTGGGTCGGTCTGGCAGGTCTCGGCGATCCTAGACTGGGAATTTGCCTTTTCAGGACCATGGCTGTGCGATGTAGCGAATATGCTTCGATACGCTCATCGGGTGCCGCCTGTTTTTGAAAAGGCGTTCTTGAGCGGTCTGCAGGAAGCAGGGGTTCCTCTTCCTGATGGTTGGAGGATTACCACGGATTTGTCGAATCTGTTCTCTCTCTTGGATTGCCTAGCCCGAGGTGCGCAGCCTCGGCAGGCTCACGATATTGTGGGCCTGATCCGTGAGCTGGTAGCTCGACTGCGATAGACGGGTGCCACGATGCGCAGTTCGAGTTCAAGGTCTAGCTTGCAGGGCCTCTTGACCGGTACATAGTGGCGCGTCCCAGTCCTTCCCGGACCACACGTCCCTCGTTGACCAGGGGGAGGATCCTTCTGCGTACAGTTGAGGTAGAGAGCGCAAGGCGTTGACTCAGTTCTTCAATCGAGACTTTGCCAAGAGATTCGATGACCCGAAGAAGCTCTTCGCTAGCGCCTGGCGAGCCATCCTTTGCCGCATGACGGGACAAGATCACCTTGACATAGTTGGGTCCCTCGAGGATCTGTGGAGGTTCAAGGCCGGCAGCTTGATAGGTGTCCAGGATCGTAGAGAGTCCCGAGCCCAATCGTTCAGCTAGCCGTAGATCACGAAATACACGGGCAATGAGAGGATTCCGTGCATGGGTGATGCCAGAACGGAATTGAGAAGGAGTCAATGGAGCTGCAAAGCCTCCAGGACTCCAGACCTCGACGGAGTCTCGGTCGATGAGGATTTTGATGGGACTGGAGAGTCCGTAGTTTCGATGTAGAATCGCGTTCGTAATCGCTTCGCGAACAGCCTTCTCGGGGATCTCCAGAGATTCCTCTCGCTTTGTCCCTCGAATCACATACTGCCAATTGAGCCTGGAGAGGATGAACTCTATGGCATCAGCTAGCTGCTGAGTCAGTGGCCCCCGACAGTCACGTGTCGCCAGTACTTCTTGATCTCCACGATGTTTGAAATGGGTGCAAATGATGAAGGAGTCTGCAATGAACCGTTGAGGATCTTCGGCAAAGAGAAGTAGGCCGCCACATGTGGGGAGGAGCTGATTCTGTTCTCGCACCATAATTTGATAGTGCTCGAGTAGCGACTCCGTCATCTCACTGGGGATCCGCTTGTTACGAGAAAAGCGATCGAGCAACGTCTCAGACAGGTCCGCTGGTGTGGCATGGAAGAAGGGAATCGTGTCCCAGCTCCGTCCGCGGGATTGCCATCGCAGCTCCTCTAAAAGTTCTGGTGTTGCCCGGTAGGTGGAGGGGCCCAGCCGGATATAGACACCCTCAACAGGACCCTCGCTCTTTACGTAGTAGGGCTTCTGAGACCCGGGAGCCACCTGAATCACAATCACCAGCTTCGATTCGAAGCGCTGAGCGGACACCTGAGGGATGAGAGGAGGATAGATCCCCTGAACGATGTGCTGGTCCATGAACTGTTGCAGATGGAGCGCTTCTTCCTCGGCAATCCCAAGAATTTCGCCGTTGTCGGCTACGCCTAGGATCAGCTGACCCCCAAACTGATTGGCAAATCCACAGACTGTCTTCAGGATCTGGTCCTTACGAGGCATGGCGGCCTTGAATTCCAGACGGTTGGATTCCTTCTCAGGATGGAACATATATACCGATTGCTTCGATAGACTGGATTGTAGAGAAATCGAGGCAATCGAGTCAATCGATCGCAGAGCATGGCGCGATTCGACGGGCATGACTGGATTGGATAGGAAAATAGAAAAGGCGCTGGAGGATAGGAATCCTTCAGCGCCCTTGCTGGAACGGACGGTCAGAAGAGCTTAGCGCCCGGCTTGCTTGCGCTCTGCTTCGGTTAGGTAACGCTTACGTAGTCGAATTGACTTAGGCGTGACCTCAACCAGTTCATCATCTTCAATGAAGTCGATCGCTCGCTCCAGCGTGAAGGTGCGGGGAGGGACGAGGAGGATGTTCTCGTCCTTGCCAGCAGCGCGGATGTTGGTCAGGTGCTTCTCACGGCAGACGTTCACGATGATGTCATTATCGCGGCAGTGCTGCCCAACGATCATGCCCTCATAGATAGCATCACCAGCGGACACAAAGAGAGTGCCGCGATCTTGCAATCCCCACATCGCATAAGGTGTCGCTGGTCCTGTAGCATTGGAGACCATGACGCCCAGGAGGCGGCTCGGCAGTTCGCCCTTCCACTCGGCGAAGTGGTCAAAGACCGACGTGAGGATCCCCAGACCACGCGTGATGCTGAAGAAGTCATTTCGGTAGCCCATCAACCCGCGAGTCGGAATGAGGAACTCCATGATGGTGATGCGATGCTCGTTAGTCGCCAACGCCTGCATCTCGCCTTTGCGTTTGGAGAGCTCTTCAATGACCGCTCCTGAGTACACCTCAGGCACTTCAACGTAGATGCGCTCGATCGGCTCATGGAGGGCGCCATTAACCGTCTTCGTCACCACCTGAGGTTTCGAAATGGTCAGCTCGAAATCTTCCCGTCGCATCGATTCGATGAGCACCGCGAGGTGCAACTCGCCACGTCCTGAAATCGTCACCGCCTCATCGCGGACTTTCGAGTCCTCAATGCGCAGTGAGATGTTCGCTTGCTTCTCATGCTCCAGGCGCGCCCGGATCTTGTTCATCGTGACATGTTTGCCCTCCTTCCCTACGAAGGGGGACGTGTTGACCATCATGTCGATGCTCACGGTGGGCTCATCCATCGCAATAGGAGGGAGGCGGATAGGATGCTGAGGATCGCAGAGAGTATCGCCAATCAGGATCTCGGGGCAGCCCGCCAGAAGGATGATCTCGCCTACTCCTGCTTCTTCTATTTCCACGCGCTCTAGGCCTATCGGTACTTGAATACGGGAGACTTTGAAGAGGGAACGTTCATCTTCTCCATGGATCCAGAGAACGGTGTCGCCCTTACGTACAACCCCGTTCAGAATACGGCCAGTAGCTTGACGCCCCATAAAAGCATCATAGCTTACGCTGGCACACTGCATGGCAAAAGGAGCTTCGAGAGTCCCTCCAGGTGCAGCCACTCCGGACACAATGAGCTCAAACAGCGGACGCATGTCTACGCGAGGATCATCGATCTTCTGGCACGCAAATCCACTCAGACCGCTTGCAAAGCAGTAGCGGAAGTCTAGCTGGGCGTCGGTCGCTCCCAACTCCACGAACAGGTCGAAGGTCAGGTTCAAGGCGCGATCGGGGTCCGCATGAGGACGGTCGATCTTGTTGACGACGACGATCGGGTTCAAGCCCATCTTGAGGGCTTTGGAGAGAACAAAGCGGGTCTGGGGCATGGGACCCTCTTGTGCATCCACAAGGAGAAGCACAGAGTTCACCATACCAAGGACGCGCTCCACTTCCCCTGAGAAGTCAGCGTGTCCCGGAGTGTCGATGATGTTAATGCGCATGTCTTCGAAGAAGACAGCCGTATGCTTTGCAAAAATGGTGATGCCGCGCTCACGCTCCTGGTCATTCGAGTCCATGACTCGCTCAACCATTTTTTCATGAGAACGGAAGACGTTCGACTGCCGCAGAAGGGCGTCTAAGAGCGTGGTTTTGCCATGGTCAATGTGAGCAATAATGGCAATATTACGGATTTGATTAGGTTGGCGCATACATAATAGAATAGGGTGATTGTCGATCGATTCTACTCAGAAAGAGTGATTCAGGGCCACTCAAGAATGGGGTTGTCGAGAGGGTCCTGCCGCTTCCTGGCTGAAAAACTAGAGCAGCCAGACGCCCACGACCGCGGCGATGACGAAGTAAATGACCATCGACAGCGTGTCATTGAACGCCGTGACAAGGGGGCCGGCTGCCAGAGCAGGGTCGACTCCAAGCCTATGGAAGAAGAGGGGGAAGCAGATCCCCATCATCGAGCCTGTTAGACAGGCTCCCATGAGCCCCGCGCCTACGATGATCCCGACCTTTAGAGCGCCTGCTATAGCCAATTCAGGGATCCAGGGGCCCAAACAGGCGACGATCAAGGCTGTTCCGCAGCCGAATACAAAGCCGATCATGCTTCCGACTACGAATTCTCTGAGGATGGCGCCCCGGCTTAATCGGCCTCCATGAAGGAGTCCCAACGCCATGCTGCGCACGAGGACCGTACTGGACTGGATGCCTACGTTCCCGGACATGCCCGTGATCAGGGGAACAAAGAAGAGGATGAAGGCCAACCAGGAGCCCTGACCGCGGGTGTAGCCAGAGATCAACGTCATGTTCACGAGACCAGCCAGTAGCGTGATCATCAACCAGGGAGCGCGGGCGGCAAAGCGGTGGATCAGAGACTCATGGCCTCCGAGTCTTTCCACAGTACCCGCCATGCGGCCAAGGCGCTCGTCGGTGATGTCTTGGAGGGCTTCAACCACATCGTCATACGTGATCACGCCCACTAAGTAGTCATCCACATCGACAACGGGCAGGGCGCTAATCTTATAGCGCTCCACCAGGTCCACTACATCATCACGGCTCGTGTCAGGCTTGACCTTGTGCAAGACAGGACGCATGACTTGACGGAGGGGAGTCCCGGCTGGATTGACAATCAAGTTGCGGCTGGGGACATAGCCTTGCAGCTCGCCAGCATGGTTGAGGACGAAGATATTCTTGGTGAAATCGATGCCTGGATTGTCACGGATCGTGGCGGCCGCTTCCCCGATGGTTATATCCATGGTGAAGGCAAAGAACTCATTGGTCATGAGTCGGCCGGCGCTATGCGCCGCGTGTTGACGCAGGGCACGAATCCGTTGAGACTTCTTGCTATCAACTAGATCAAGAATCCGTCGGTAGCGGCGATCAGCGACATCTTCCAGAACCCAAACGGCTTCGTCCGCTGGCATCCGGTCGATGAGCTGCTTGATCTCGACGTCGGTTAGAGAGCGGAGGACGGCACTGCGTGTATTACTGTCAGTCTCTGTAATGAACTCGATCCGAGCATCAAGGTCGGGCAGATTTTGATAGATGACGACCCGGGCCGACTGGGGAAGTCGACAGGCTGCGTAGGCCAAGTCGACGGCTACATGCTCGCTGGCAATCTTAGCGATGTCGTGAAGCCGGACCTTGCTGGTCGGCTTGTGGAAAGCTTGCTCCAACTTGGCGATCAGGAGCTCGTCCACGTGGGTGGACGAGTTCTCTGTTTCCGGGGTATGAGCGGTATCGAGCTCTAGCAGAGCTGCTTGAGACTCGTGCGTGACCTGCTCGTCCATCGACACCCCCGGTTTCGCCTACATGGGCGCATCTAGTATACCTGCTAGCGGAGCATATTTCAAGGTAGTAAAGTATTAACTATTCGTTGCGGCCACTCGTTTAGTCGTCGGTCGCGGCTTGAGGGAATGGCCTTGGGCCCAGACAGATCCCCGAGTCCATAGACTCTAGCTGGACTGGAGGTTCCTTGTTTTACGCTTCTTGGCAATCGCAACCGCAGTGCTCCAGAAGAGATCCTTCTCCAGGGGCTCAGCCCTATTGAGAGCCACAGGCGCGTAGCTGTTGAGCCCAAGATATTTTAGCAACGCCTGTTGCATGTCAAAATCCTTGAGGTCCCTTCTTACAATCCGACCTTTTTCCTTCTGGTAGAGCAAATCTGCAATAGGGCCTTTCTCGCAGAGACGAGGGTCTACTAATTGAGCGTCAAGGCTATCTGAGGACGTGAGATGCGTTTGAATACACATGAGGTCGGCCTTTAGCGGATGAGCTAGATAGGTGCGCAAAAAGTCACGCGGAATGGTGCCGTTTGGAGTTGAATGCAGTCCTAGCCGGAAAAGGTTATGCACCGAGGTGCTCAGAAGTTGGACAAAGTTGCTGCGATCGGTATCTCTGTCAAACGCTAATCTATGGTTCGCCAAAATTTGTCGCTGAACGAATTGATCATATAATTTCGAAATCTCGCCAATCTCCACCGGAGATGGATCGTGAGGCAGTTGCGTGTCGATGGTGGTGACGCGCCCAACCTGACCTTGACCTACCTTCATCTTGGTGACTTGAAGCCATGGGGCGCCCGCAGCACGTGCAGGAGTGGCAGAGGGATCCAACAGCAGAGTGAGAGTGAACACCATGGCCATGCGATAGTCGCGATCAGATCTTTCCGCTGGTGAGTCTTCTCGAACAAAACTCATTTTTGACGACTTCTTTTTGCCTGGTGTGCGGTGCTGAATGATCGCATAGATGAGCTTGACTATCCGGTCCTCTTTAGGAACGAGCTTAAATGCATCCTCAATGACCTGAGTGCAGGGCGCATCCCAAGCTTGAAGGTCTTCATAAAACTTGTATTTTCCTTTGCGAACGCGGAAATCCGCGAGGTCTGGAATATTCAGTTTTTCTGCGATGAGGGCCGTAGGGTTAAGGTCGAGATCCTTGAACTCAGTGGTTGCGGGAGCGGGAACAACTAAGCTCTCGCATAGAGAATAGAGGTCTTTAAGGGTCCCTACGACTGCCTTCTTTTGGCGGTCGCACTTCTTCATATCTCCCTCATCACGCTGCTCCTGATAGCACCGCGCATAAGCTTCTTCAAGCCTTTGGAACCGTTCTACCCACCGTGCTGCCCAAGGGTCATCAGTTAGCGATTGCGATGAGGAAGAACCTTCTCCTATGGCCAAGGCCAACGCTCTCAGCAACAGGCTGGGAGCTTGGCCCTCGTCGTCCATGATGGCGCTTTGCAGCTTGGCTTGCGCGTCCTCTAGGAGCTCATCATAAGACTTAAGGAGCCCTTCCATGACAGCGCGTTCATCAACTGGCGGCTGCGATGGCTGAGCTTTTTCCGGCTGAGGCTGAAGAAAGAGAGGAGCCCTAATGCCAAGGGGGGGGAGGGGTCTTTGGCCAGGAGCGCTCGAGGCACGGCAAGATGTCGAAGGCTGTTGAGTCGTGGTTTGACTAGATGTCGTGGGCTGACCCATGGCACATATTCTGCGCTGACTCAGCAGGCCGCGGATGCGTAACGCGGTGGTCGCCGGGGTGAACTGGCTACTATCGGCGAGCATAGCAAGAGGCGTCCGGCCATTCAGCATCAAATCCGATCGGGGAGCATCCAAGCGTCCAGGAGATAGGCTCACCGTCCGCTGACACTGCAAGGTGTCAGGCGTCAGAGTAGACATCGCTGTTGCTGTTGCCGCATTGACCATGAATCGCTGCCCCTAAGAGATTATATGAAGATATTGTAGCGCATTATTGTTTGTGCTGCAAAGATAAGTATGCACACATCTTTTCTTGTCTTTGCTGATTCCTAACAATCAGACGGCCCGTCTATATCGTGACCCGTGAGGTGATTGCCTCAGCTGCATGGAAAACAGGGATGATGATAGAAAAGGCCAGTCCTGTCCTGACGGCCGGCGGTCAAAGTATATTTTGTATGTGCTGGATTTTTTAAATTAATGCTTGCTAACCAAGCCTTTTTGAGGTTATAATATTAAGAGGTTTCAAAGAGGCTGGGTATGTTTCGAATTTCCTGGGAGCTGAAGGGGAGACACCATTTTCGGTCGGCCGAAGATGATCGCAAATCTCTCGATAGAAGCCGAGCCGATTTGGAAGGGGAGATGGTGCGATCTCTCCAAGGCCAGTTTGAGCCTGACCCCAGGATGAAGTCCGATCTCCACAGAGCTGCCCTTCAGAACGTCGTGCATCGAGCCATGGTTCAATATCGGGAGCATGGCTTGGTATGGACCAACCGGCCGATTCCAGAGTTGTTCCGTCAATGGTCGCAAGTAGAAACAGAGAAGTCGCAACCCCTACCAACAGCTGGGTTGGACGGCGGGCTGCCATTAGGTGCACGAGAGGCTGGCCCTACGTTGGACGTGCCGTATGACCTTCGACGCAATCTCCCCCTTCCGGATGCGGTTGGAGTTCCGCTTGATGAGTTCAATTTGGACTGCGAAGAGCATGTGGAAGCCCTTCGCAACGAACTCCAATGGCAGAGCAAGAATCGTCCAGAGACGCTTTCGGTTTGGGTGGAGGCGGTTCTTTCCCCTGTAGTTAACGTAGAAAGAAAGGCCTTTCTTGCAGTGGAAGTGCTTAAGGGGCTGTTGGAGAGTCCAGAGGTGTCGGATGATCATCTGCGTTCTGCACTCCGACTTAGCGAGACGGAAGGGCATCTTAAGGCGAGCTTGAGCTTGTTGAAGCAGACGGCTCATTGCTCGAAGGCCCCGTTTAAGCAGTTGGTGGATCGGGTGGTGCATTTTGTAACATCCAGAGTATTCAATTGCTGCCAACAGAAGGTCGTTCTGGCCTTGGTCTCGAAATGGTTGGAGTGTTTTGCTGACTGGCCTCGTGAAACGAGGGCACACCTTAGCAGACGTTGCAGCGCTCCCTCGATCTCGACGCGCAGGTCGTGGCGTTCACTTACTTTTGCCAGCTCTTCGCCATCCACTGACTTGCCATTGCCCTCATCCAGCGCGTTGGTCTCTCGTTCACCACCGCTTTCGTCCAAGTCCTCGTCGACGCAGTCTCCTAACCCAAGGCGTTCCCCTGGTATTGGACTCCCGGTACTCCAGGCCTCTCCGCATCGTCCCGCCACAACGGAGCCCATGGTGATAGACCAAGAGGCTGTAGCGGAGCCTGACCAGGCTGACCAGGCTGACCAGATAGGACAATTTGTTTCAGCTATGGGGTTAGCTGAGGGCGATGAGAGGCCAGACTTGGCTGACCTATATGAGGATCCTTTCCAGGCGGTCTTTGCACAGGCAGAGGAGATAGTTGAGACGCTTTCAGGGCTATATCAGGGTATGACCGTACATGCACTGCCTCTGGAACAGAAGGAGGCGCTACAGAACTATCTCCTCACGACGCTCTCAGATTTCTTCGATTTCGGTTTTGGAAGTATCAGGCTCCTCCATGCATGGCTCCAGCTAGGCGATCGAGATGATCAAGGTCAGTTAAGGAATCCTCTGGGGATGGAGGATCTGCAACGGGTTGTCCAGGAGGTCCTTCGGAAAGATCAAGGGTTTGTGGGATGGAAGGAAGTAGGGGATTTTCAATACGCAGGCAACCTGGATCACCTAATTCTGCAGATGGAGTGGCATCGCCACCAGCGTCCACACTCACTTCTGCTCGCAACGGAAGCGGCGTTGAGCGTTAGCAGACAAAAAGGCGGCGGCGTCGCTTTCTTACAGAGTCTGCTTCAGACTCTTCTTGCGGGGGACAAGGGGGTTTGTTTAGGGCTGGGGGCTTCCGTACGATCACGGATTGAGGTGCAGCTCGCTGCCTGGAAGGAGCCAGAAGGCCTTCCAACTGATGAGGGTTTATTCAAAGAGCTTCTCGGGTCCATCGAGATCGTGGTCGATAGAGCTGTACAGAGCGCTACCAATGGCTTTGGCTTGAAGGAACTTGCGGAGATGCATCTGCAATTGATCCCCCTCTTTCTATTGTCGACCCCAGCTGAGTGGTCTAGTGAATTTCGGGGGCAGGTCAGACAACATCTCGAGGTTGTTGTATCAAGCTTGAATGGACTTCTGGACACGACCGACGTTTCTTATTTAAGAGACCAACTCTACAGTCTTTTAGCTGGAAAGACCAAAGAGAAGTCTGCACCAGTCCCGGCCCTTGGATTACACGGAGTAAGGCAAGTCTTCTTGATCCAGGAGCAAGATTTCCCCCCCGATTGTAGCGACGAGCTTTTCACCGCGCTGTTTGAAGGTGCCTCGGCCCTGTTTCAGATGGCACAGCGTAAATATCAGCAAAGCGCGGCTAACTCCGAGGGCATCAATGAGATGACCTTGAATATCACCACGCTGTTGCTCATTTGGGGTGCGCGCCATCCCCATAGTCTTGCGTTCCTTGCGGCTATGGAACGGTTTCGTGAGCGTGTTGCTGAAGGGTCGGGTAGCAGTCTTAGCATAGAAGTCGACAGTCCCCGCTGAGGCGAGAGCTAGATGGCCAGAGCCTCGTGCAGGTTCTCTTTGACCCGATCTATTCAATAGGAGTGTCTTGGTGAGTAGTCTAATACAACTGCAGGAAGGTGCAGCCGCTTCAGCGGTCCCTATCGGTAGGCTGCGTAGCAAGGACAGACGTTCCTCCAACGATCTTCAGAGTCGAACTGAGCGAGTGAGCCTATCTCTTGCTCGACTGGCTTCCCTCTGTACAGAGCCAGCGGTTATGTATGACCAACTGAAGACCGAGATCAAGATCCTGGATCGCATCCATCCCCCAACAGCCGATGAGTTAAAGCTCCTGTTCAAAGCCAAGATGGCCGCTCGGATCGTTGGCTATGCGTTGCTGGCCGTGGTGCTGAGTCCGATTGGCATCGTATTGAGGGCGATAGCTAATCGCCTGAGGCCCAAGCCCTTCTATCAGACCAAGTGCCAGCCCAAGCCGGCTGACAGCATCCCGCGGCTGTGCTGCCAGCGACCCTCTCGGTTTAGGCTTGGCTCTTGGAACATCGCGGGCATTCGAGGGGATTCAGCATATAGCTATGCTGGAGTGCGGCCTATTGAAGATGGGCGACTACCTAAGGTCTTGGCTGAGATCCAGAGCTGGAAGGCGGATGTGGTGACTCTGTCCGAAGTCTTCGACGTCAGAACCGCAGAGCGGCTGCAAGCAGGGCTGTTCGAGCAGGGATTCCAGAGTTTCGTATTTGGGGTAGGTACTCCGTGGCTGGGTTCCATTGGGACCACCTCTGGGCTCTTTGTAGCGGCGCGCCAGGGCTTCTCCCTGCGGGATGTGCGGTTTGCTCAGTATGAAGGGGTCGAGACGGTAGGACGAGCTCAGTGGACAGCCAAGGGTGTTCTCTCGTTCGATGTTGTCAATCGCTTTAGCGAGAGGGCGGTGCATATGGTCACCACCCATAGTCAGTTTTCTGAGAGACCGGAGTGGCCGACATGTGAGGAAATCGGAGCCAGGAAGCAGCAGTGGAGCTGCATCATGCGCGAGGTGGATGAGTGGCGTTCAACACACACGGATGAGGGTGCCCCGATTGTCGTGACTGGCGATTTCAATCAGGATCCACGCCCAGGCGGGACAGCCTCCGAGCCTTTTGAGCACCTGCGAACAGAGAGCCGTCCCAGTGGCGTATGGATTGCCAACAGACAGGGAGTGATCGCACCTGGTGCCGCTATTCCCCGGCGGTTTGAGGGCCGAAGTGATGATCTGCCGCAGGACGCCTCTCCAAGCTGGGGAGGGGACACTTGGTGCTCTAAAGTCCCTGATGGGCCTAAGACTCCATCCGCTCCTCGGCAACTCGATCACACCTGGATCTATCGAGGGACTGGGAACATCGTCTCCTACTATCGAGACGTGGGATTCGATGGTACCA
This sequence comes from Chlamydiia bacterium, assembly GCA_049314435.1. Classification (GTDB taxonomy): domain Bacteria; phylum Chlamydiota; class Chlamydiia; order Chlamydiales; family JBMOFD01; genus JBMOFD01. The sequence continues at coordinate 11,895 of JBMOFD010000030.1, forward strand.
GGTGGAATCCTGAGACAACTTCTGACCATTGCCCCGACCTAACCGATGTCTATTGCTGTGTAGAGTCTCCTTAGCTTGCGTAGGGATTTGATCCGGCCGTGCACTATAGGTGGCTGTCCGAAGGCGTTTCGTCACGAATTGGCTGATTCACTGTTGCCTCGGAGGAAGATCCAGAGTCTTGTGTGGGCAGCCTAGAGACCTCGAAGCGACCTTCTACAGTGGCCAGTTGGTAGGCGGCCGGCGGATCTCTGTCCGATGCGGGATCCCAATCGGCTCCCAGTCCAAAGACAGTCTTCATCGAGCGAGCGATGAGTTGATCCCGAGTTTCGCTATCATCAGAGCTGGGGACCAAGGAGATCGCAAGTGCCGTGAGCCCTGAAAAGATGGGCACCCAATCCTGATCCTTCAATCCGGACTGAATGGATTGATGCACAGCGCGAGCAACGGATGGCCAACGGCTGCGCAGGGTCCCTTGTGCAGCAATGGGCGCACGATCAATGACCGGCCCATCAGTCGTCTCAGTCGTCTCGGCTCCTCCTTCGCCAGTGACTAGAAAGTCCCCCGGGCTATCGCGGTACACATAGCAATGTCGTCCTGCTGTGATGTTGGCGCGTCCAGAGACCGTTCCCAAACAGATTATGGATCTTGCCAGAATCTCTGCTCCGTCGAGTGCGATACTCGACAGGAAAATGAGATGAACATTCGGCTCAGAGTATTTAGCTGAAGAGTCTTGTATGGGCTCTGGAAAAATGGCGAACTTTATATCGTTCCATTCAATGCGGTAAGCCCCAATCGAATCAGGCTCAGACCTCATGCTTATGCTCAACATCGACGCAACTCCTTCACGGGCAGGTCTCATTATATGGAAGGTATAAGGGCGTTGTCGCGTTCCATAAGTCAGACCAGAGGTCCGATCTCAGGCCGACCGTAACCGATCGGGCTGAGATCATTTTTTCGATGCCTTTCCTCCACACATCTTATCGAAGATCTGGTATGCTTTTGCTGGTTCAGGCCAATTGCGGGGGCGTGTGGGTCGTAGCTCGTCAGAGGGAAATCCAAGCACTTGGGGACTCGGGCGGCAGATTCGCGATCTCTTGCCAGGAGTCCTTCGACGGATCGGTCGAAGAGTCCATGGAGACCGGGAACTTGTCCTGGCTACTTGGCCGGAAATCATCGGGGAAGCGCTAGCTTCTCAGGCTAAAGCAACCTCTTTCGATCAGGGAGTCTTGACAGTACGCGTGTCGAATGCCACGTTGTACAGTCTGCTTGCGGTGCGCGACCATGCGCGCCTGCTCCGCGTGCTGCGAGAGCGGTTGCCGAACGTAGAGATCAAACAACTCAGTGTACGGATGGGGAATGACACAGCAGGATTATAACGCCAGTGCCATCACTGTGCTCGAAGGACTTCAAGCGGTGCGAGAGCGCCCTGGGATGTACATCGGGGATACAGGAGTTTCTGGCCTCCATCAGCTGGTGTATGAAGTCATCGACAACAGCATCGATGAAGCACTTGCTGGATATTGTTCCGAGATCCGCGTCGTGCTCCACGAAGATGGATCGATTTCAGTCGAAGATAATGGACGGGGGATCCCTGTCGATCGACATGAAACCGAATCGAAGAAGCACGGTAGAGACGTCTCCGCTCTCGAAGTGGTGATGACGATCCTCCATGCTGGCGGCAAGTTCGATCGCGAGAGCTATAAGGTCTCTGGCGGGCTGCACGGGGTCGGCGTGAGCTGCGTGAACGCGACCTCGGTCAAGATGCTTGTGACGGTGTACCGGAACGGGACTCAGTACCAGATGGAGTTCTCGCAAGGTCGTCCAGTGACGCCATTGCAAGTGGTGGGGCCGACGGACCGACGCGGCACCAAGGTACATTTCTGGCCAGATCCTGAGATCTTCCCATCGACCCATTTTGAGTACGACATCCTAGAAAAGAGATTCCGAGAGCTCGCCTTCCTCAATCGCGGCGTCACGTTGGTCTTCGAAGATTTGCGTAGCACAGACCACGACACGGTGCTGTACCATTCCTCCGGTGGGATTGAGAGCTTTGTAGAGTACCTCAACGAAAACAAGACGGTGCTCTTCCCTCGGCCGATCATGATTCGGGCGAGTCGTGATACGGCAGATGGGCCCTTTGAGTTTGAAGTCGCACTACAGTGGAACGATTCCTACAATGAAACGATCCTCGGTTATGTGAATACGATCTATACCCGTCAGGGTGGTTCACACGTCAGTGGGTTCAGTGCCGCTCTGACGCGCGTGCTGAACCAGTTCATCAAGACGCAGAACCTGCTCAAGAGCGATAAGATCCAGCTCACGGGCGATGACATGCGTGAAGGACTGGCCGCGGTCATTAGCTGTAAGGTGGCGAATCCTCAGTTTGAAGGGCAGACCAAGCAGCGCCTGAGTAACATAGAGGTGGGCTCGCTCGTTCAGCAGATTGTGGGCGAGGAGCTGGCGACCTTTTTCGAAGAGAATCCAGCGATTGCTCGGACGATTGCGGAGAAGGCGATCCTGGCCGCACAGGCCAGAGAGGCTGCGAGGAGAGCGCGAGAGCTTACCCGCAAGACGGCGCTCGATAGCGCGCGTCTGCCAGGCAAACTCATCGATTGCATCGAGCGCGATCCAGCGAAGTGCGAGATCTACATCGTAGAAGGGGACTCAGCGGGAGGATCGGCTAAAGGGGGAAGGGATCGTAAATACCAGGCGATTCTACCGATCCGAGGCAAGATCCTGAACGTCGAGAAGGCTCGTCCTGACAAGGTCCTGCAGAACCAAGAAGTGGGCAAGATGATCGCTTCTCTTGGATGTGGGATTGGTAAGGAGGGCTTCCATTTAGAGAAGCTTCGTTATCATCGCGTCATCATTATGACGGATGCTGACGTGGATGGTAGCCACATCCGCACCTTGCTTCTAACCTTCTTCTTCCGACACATGCCCGCTCTGATTGAGAATGGGTATATCTACATTGCTCAGCCACCGCTCTTCAAGGTCACACGCAAGAAAACATCTCGCTATATCCACTCTGAAGTGGAAATGGACCACTACCTTCTCGAATTGGGGATGAGCGATCTTCGACTGGTTCTCAGGGGGGAGAGCGAGCCGTTGGATCTTGAAAGACTCAAGCAGCTGGTCGAGACGATCCGCGATCTAGAGACTCTCATTGCGCTTGTAGAGAGGAAGGGCATTCCCTTCAGGGAGTTCCTAGCAGCTCGTAATGAGGCGGGAGAGTATCCACGCTACACCGTGAAGATCGGTGAAGAGGGTCGGTTTGTCTTTGGAGATGATGAGCTAGCCGCCCTTCGAACGGCTGAGGAGACGGCTCAACGCGGAGCCTTCGAGCAAGCGAGGGCCTCGATTCCTGATGAAGAGCGTTCGCCGGAGCATGATCAGTTCCGGCCGAAACCGGTCATGTTCGTCGAGCTCTGTGAGGAGCGTCGAGTGAGCGAGGTCCGTCGTCGCCTGGAGACCTTTGGGTTTGATTTGCCAGACTACCTCCCGGGAGGGAAGGAGCTAGCGCACATCCTTGAGGATCATGATCCCGCTCATGTGCTCTACTCGCTCAAGGATCTCGTTGATGCTCTTCGTCACAATGGACGCCGCGGCATCGAATTGCAGCGCTACAAGGGCTTGGGTGAGATGAACGCGGATCAGTTGTGGGAAACCACAATGGATCCGGCTCGTCGCACGTTGATCCAGATCAAACTGGTCGACGTCATCGACGCTGACCGCATGTTCACTATGCTCATGGGCGAGGATGTGCCTCCAAGAAAGGCCTTCATCGAGCACCATGCGTTATCTGTTAAAAACCTGGATGTGTAGGAGATTTCCATGACGCCCCATGATGTGATCATCCCCCGTTCAGTCGAAGACGAAGTCAGCGATTCATATTTGCGCTATTCGATGTCCGTGATTATCAACCGTGCCCTTCCGGACGCGCGTGACGGACTTAAACCCTCTCAGCGACGCATCCTCTTTGCGATGCGGCAGCTGAACCTTAGTCCCCAGAGCAAGCACCGTAAATGTGCTAAGATCTGCGGGGATACGAGTGGGGATTATCACCCGCACGGCGAGAGCGTGATCTATCCCACTCTGGTGAGGATGGCCCAGGACTGGTCCATGCGCTATCCACTGGTGGATGGGCAAGGAAACTTTGGTTCTGTGGACGGAGATCCTCCGGCGGCCATGCGTTATACAGAGGCTCGCCTCACGCATGCAGCGCTTGAGCTCATGGAGGACCTCGACAAGGACACGGTTGATCTCAAGCCGAACTACGATGAGACGAAGGTCGAGCCTGTCGTCATGCCCTCGAAGTTCCCAAATCTGCTCTGTAACGGAAGCAGCGGGATCGCCGTGGGGATGGCCACCAATATTCCTCCGCATAACCTCTCTGAGCTCTGTGCAGCGACCCTTTTGGTCCTGGACTGTCCAACTGTGTCGATCGAAGAGATCCTCCAGGTGATGCCTGCTCCGGACTTCCCAACGGGTGGAGTCATCTGTGGGTATCGCGGTGTTCGTGAAGCCTTCTTCACTGGTCGCGGCAAGATCACGGTGCGCGGGAAGGTGAGTACGGAGGAGATCTCCGAGGATCGCCATAGATTGGTGATCGACGAGCTGCCCTATACGGTAAACAAAGCGACTCTGGTCGAGCATATTGCTGAGCTCATCAGCGCCAAGCAGATCACTGGAATATCAGACATTCGAGATGAATCCGACAAAGACGGTATGCGGATTGTAATCGAGTTGAAGCGCGGTGAGATGCCCGAAGTCACGCTCAACCAGCTCTTCAAGTACACCGATCTGCAGACGACGTTTGGGGCGAACATGTTAGCCCTAGACAAGGGCCTGCCTCGCACGATGAATATCAGACAGCTCATTACGAGCTGGGTGGAGCATCGGATCGAAGTCGTTCGTCGTAGGACGCGCTTTGAGTTGCAGAAGGCTCAGGCACGTGCGCACATCCTTGAGGGATACCTCAAGGCGATCGACCACCTAGATGAGGTGGTGGCGCTGATTCGAGGAGCAGATAGTCGCGATGAGGCACGCACACAGCTGATGGCTCGCTTTACTTTGAGCGAGAAGCAGGCGAATGCGGTCCTCGATCTGAGACTGTATCAATTGACTGGGCTGGAACGAGACAAGATCCAGAACGAGCATACTGAGCTTCTACAGCGCATTGCCCATCTCCAGGCTGTCCTTGCGGACGAGCACCTAGTGAAAGGCATCATCCGAGAGGAGCTTGAGGAGGTCCGTCGCCGACATCCTCAACCTCGACGTACTGTGATCCAGCCAGCGGAAGGGGAGTTCGCCATGGAGGACTTAATTGCGGACGAGGAGATCATCATCACGATCTCTGAGGACGATTATATCAAGCGTATGCCGCCGGAGTTCTTCCGTGAGCAGCGCCGCGGAGGTCAAGGCGTTCGTGGGATGGACATGAAGAAAGAGGCGGATGCTGTGAAGTATCTCTATGTAGCCTCGACTCATGACACCCTGCTGGTGTTCACGTCATTCGGTCGTTGCTATTGGCTGAAAGCCTGGCAGATTCCGGACACGGGTCGCCGTAGCAAAGGGAAGCCGTTGATTCAGCTTCTTGAAGACATCCAGCCAGGCGAGAAGATCGCCACGGTCCTCCGAGTGCGGTCGATGGAGCAGCCTGGGTATATCCTCATGGCGACCCGCCAAGGGGTCGTCAAGAAGACGGAGCTCGCGGCCTTTAGCCATCCTCGACGTAAGGGGATCTACGCGATCGAGATTGACGAAGGTGATGAAGTGATTGCTTCCCACCTTGTGGTGGAAGGGCAGCAGGTTATGCTCTTCACTCGTCAAGGGATGGCGGTGCGGTTCGAGCAAGATGATGTTCGTTCTATGGGCCGTATGGCCCGTGGCGTGAGAGGGGTCAAATTGCGAGCTGAGGGAGACTGTGTGGTTTCCTGTGAGGTGGTCAATGGTACAGAGTCTATCCTCGTGGTGTGTGAGAATGGATTTGGTAAGCGTTCGCTCGTTGAAGAGTTCCGCAAGACCAATCGTGGTGGTGTGGGTGTTCGATCCATCATCACAAACGACCGTAATGGTGAAGTAGCAGCGGCCCTCGTGGTCTCCGATGAGGATGGCGTGGTCATGATCTCTTCTGCCGGACAGACCGTGCGCATCTCGATGAAGGACGTACGTGTGATGGGTAGGAATACCCAGGGCGTACGACTGGCTCACCTCAAAGGGGATACTTCCCTGGTTGGGGTGCAAAGGCTTCGTGGAGGACTCGAGGGAGACGTTCCTGAAGGTTCTGCTGAGATCCTTGAGACCGTGGCATCGCCTACTGCAGCGGAGGCCTCTGCGGAGGTCATCGATGAGGTAGAGGAGTCTGTTGCCGAGGCGGAGCATGACGAATAGGGGCCTCTTGGTCACCTTCGAAGGAGGAGACGGCGCTGGCAAGTCCACCCTGTTGAGGGCACTTAGTCAGCGCTGTCTGGAGAGCGGTCGGCATGTGCTCATGGCGCGCGAACCGGGCGGCACAGCCTTAGGGGATGCCGTGAGGACGATTCTGCTGAACAAACAGTTTGAGGAACCAGTGGATCCTCGAGCTGAGCTCCTGCTCTATCTAGCTTCTCGGGCACAAAATGCTCGGGAACAGATTGCCCCTGCCTTAGCAGCCGGCAAGGTCGTTCTTTGCGATCGCTATAATGACTCCTCCATGGCCTATCAGGGCTATGGACGGGGACTGCCTCTCGATGAAGTGCGAGCTCTCTGTTCCTTTGCGGTCTCAGGGGTGCAGCCTCGTCTCACTTTTTATCTAGACTTGCCTCCATCCGTAGGGCTTCAACGCGTGCGTAACCATGCCACACCCGACCGCCTAGAGCGGGAGGCGATGGAGTTCCACGATCGTTGTCGCGAGGGCTTTCTTGCGCTGGCAAAGCAGGAGCCACAACGAATCCATGTTCTTGATGCAACGCTGAAGCCAGAGGATCTCCAGGAGATGGCATGGAGCCTTTTGCAGCCTCTCCTATAAGCTGGCCTACTGGGCATGAGGCCGTCAGAAGGAGACTGCTTCATCAGTTGGACTCTGGAAAGATCCCGCATGCTCAGCTTTTTGCCGGTCCATCTGGGATTGGCAAGAGAAGCTATGCGCGTGCCTTTGCTCGCCGACTGCTGGATCCCACAGGGATCGGTGGCGTAAGCGACCTCATCGAGATGGAACCTGAAGGTAAGACCGATCGTTACACGATCGGGGCCCTGGACCACGTGCGGGAACAGGCGGCTTTGACTCCCATGCGAGGATCCTGGAAGGTCTATATCCTCGATGATGTGGAGCGAATGGGGGAAGCTGCCGCTGCGAGTCTCTTAAAGATGCTGGAGGAACCCCCTTCAGGGACGGTCTTTCTCCTCATCTCAGGGGCGCCTCATCGGGTGCTGCCTACGATTGTCTCGCGATGCCATGTCATGCTCTTCGACGCGCTTTCGTCCGACGAGATCACCTCCATCCTAGTGCAGCGAGGATGGAAACCCGAACAAGCCTCAGACTGGGGACGTCGATCCAGAGGTTCGGTCTCTGCAGCGTTGAGACGAGCTAACCAGATCAACCATCCTCAGGCCAAGGCTCTGTTAGAAATCCTGCAGCAGCTGCATCAGATGCCTGTCTCTCAGATGACCCAGGCCTTCTTGCCCCTCGATCAGGAGCGGCAGCGCAATGAGCTCGAGCCGCACGATCAGCGGCTCTTCCTCCTCGACATGATCATGACGATCTCAGAATGGGCTCGTGATCATCAGTGCCTTCGTATGGGGCAAACGCAGGACCTCTGCTATCCCCAACATCAGGCCGTCCTTCAGCAGCAGATCGGGCTTGGAGTCGCCAGCTGGAACGATGTGGAAAAGAGTGTTCAGATGTCGATACAAGCTCTGGATCGACTCGTGAAGCCCTCTGTGATCCTCACAGGACTGCTATTGCGCCTGCGTGCTCCCTGAAGGACGCAAAGCGCTTCGCTATTCAACCAGCACAGCATCCTACACACTCTAGTCCATCCAACAGCGCTTGTTTGTAAAGTATATGTAAATGTTCTTGGCAGGAGAGTGCGCTTCGGCACTAGAATGGATGTTCCTTCTAGCGGCCACACCGCTGGTCACTGATGTCGTCGATAGAGTCCGTCTCAAGATCGGATATCAAGATGGCTGCAGGGCTCCTAGAAGATGTGTTAGAGTTGAAAACGTTATAATTCAGGTCCCATGTCAAGCCCACGTATTTCCCCAAACGGAACAGGAACAACAGTCCCAGTGTCTGTGCCAACCACTTGGGCGACAGACCCAGTGACTACGGTAGTCCAAGAGCAGCTCAGTGCATCGAGCAGCCGTAGCGCGCTCGATAGCCCTGGCTTGTCAGGAAGAGCATCGCCCATGCCGGACCAGGCCGCTGTTGAATATGCACTGCTTGTGAGTGAGTTGGTGACGTCTACAGTGGACCAGGCGACTCAAGCGGGACAAAAGATGTCGGCAGGGTTTCAGTGGCCTGCAGGAGTGTTGGCTGAGTTGAGTCGGTGTATCGCAAGATTGGCAACTGCCCGGTCTTCTGCAGACATACAAGAGATCCTGAGGATTGACAAAGCCATGTTGGCCTCAGATTTGTTGAACAAGCAGGTCCAGATTTTCCAGAGGATCATGCCATGTATCGAGCTGTACCAGGCTTATACAATGCAGACAGCGGGCGCACTAGCGATGCAGCAGATGATGCGGAGTCGGGCCGGCGAAGGACAGCAGGAACCTACTCTACTGGAGATCCTACAACTGTTAAAAGAGGGTTTAAATAGTCCACAGGGCATAGAGGATTTGGTGGGTAGGATCCAAGATCTGGATCTTTCCGGCGGCGAACTCATCGCTTCAGAGGTCTCCGAGGAGGCGACAGGGGCTCGTCAGAGGATGAGGGAAAAGGCTCAACGGCTTGTAGCGCAGTCCCTGCAATTGGAGCCGGCGTTCAGAAATGCAGGGCGTCAACTCATCTCTCAGATCGTTCGGGCGGAGGTAGGTGTGGAGGACTCCATCTGGAAGGACCAGACTTTGGCCAGGTTACAGGGTGCTGTGAGAGGCAAGGTCGTTCCCTTGGTGATGGCTGCGTATTCTGAGCCGGATCTCGATCAGCTGCTGGAGTCCCACGAGAATATCGCGTATAGGAGCTGGCAGCAGGAAGGACCTGTGCTCATGCAATCGACGATTGCAGCTATGATCGGCGCTGCGCAACAGCAGCAGCGCTAACACCTGCTTTCGCTAAGAAAATTCTGCAGGTTGAATCGAGAGGCCTCCCTAAGCTGGAGGCCTCTCTTTTTTTGCCCGCCATCAATCCGATCATCTTCCTCTCTAAGTCCCTGAGCTTCGTTTCATCTTCCTCTCTAAGTCCCTGAGCTTCGTTCAAGATTGAGCTTTTAGTGGCAG